>NZ_QSPN01000002.1:103073-190001 GCF_003436455.1 Collinsella sp. TM05-37
AATGGGAGCCTTTCTTTTTTGGGCCCATTTCATGGGATTCGAACCCGCCAGCACGACTGTCACAAAGGCCGTGGCCAGAAAATGGCAAAAATGAGTACTGCCACCTTGCTTACAACATATCAAAAGATAGTATTTGCTTAAGTTACGAAACATATGTCCATTATAAGGACTAGCAATTGGATCAAAATCGTGCATTCATCGCCATTTCGACTTGCCATCTGGTCTTATTAGTCCAAAATTGCTGCGACCAAATCGGTAACAGTACTCATATTTAATGTTATTTGACCAGCAGGTCTCCCCGCCTTAGCAAATCTAAGGCAAAACGGGCTCCAGACCGCTGAATCATGCCACATAGGGCACGTCCGCAGTCCGGAACCCGGTCAAAGTTAAGTTATTTCGCTGTGTTAGGCCAAAACGTCCGACAGGATCTCGATCAGACTGTCCACGTCGGCTTCCTCGCAGACGAGCGGCGGCAAGAAACGCAGCGTATGGGCACCCGTAGCGTTAATCACGGCACCAGCCCCCAATGCACGGGCCACAACGTCGTGTGCATCACCCACAGTATCGTCCAGATCGCAGCCGAGCATCAAGCCGCGGCCACGCACCTCGGTCACGTTCGGCAGCTTGGCGAGCTTTGCCTCCATATAGGCGCCTACCTTGGCAACATGGTCGGCATAATCGCCGTGCACGAGCGCGGAGAGCGTCGCGGCACACGCCGCGATGGCCAAGCAGCTACCGCCAAAGGTCGAGCCGTGGTCGCCCGGCTTAAACACGTCGGCAATCTCCTTCTTTGCCACGACGGCACCCATGGGCACGCCATCAGCAATGCCCTTGGCAAGGCTCATGATGTCGGGTTCCACGCCATAGGTTTGGAATGCAAACGGCTTGCCGGAGCGGAAGATGCCGCACTGGACCTCGTCGGCGATAAGCACGGCGCCCACTTCGTGTGCCAGGTCGCGCGCTGCCGCCATAAACTCCTCGGTCATGGGGTGCACGCCGCTCTCACCCTGGATCGGCTCGAGCATCACGGCACAAATTTCGCTCCCCAGCTGCTTAAAGATCGCACGCAGTTCATCGATATCGTTGGGCGTGCAGGCCACAAAGCCACCCGGCAGCGGGCGGAAACTATCCTGCAGCCAATCCTGCATGGTGGCGGCAATGGTCTCGAGCGTACGGCCGTGGAAGCCGCCGCGCATGCACACGATAGTGTTGCCGCCGTTACCGGCACGTTTGGCGTACAGGCGCGCGAGCTTCATCGAGCCCTCGTTGGCCTCAGCGCCGGAGTTGGCAAAGAAGGTCTCCCAAACCTGCTCATCCGCAGCCGGGGCACCAAGAGCAGCTGCCGTGGTCTCATCGCCGGCGGCAATGGCATCGGCAAGCACGCGCGCACCATCTACGTCGTCGTTAGCAAGCTTGGACAGCAGCGCCGCGACCTGTCCGCGCTGCTCAATGTAGAAGTAATTGGAGACATGCATGAGCTTTTTGGTCTGTGCCTCGAGCGCCGAGAGCACGGCCGGGTCACCATGACCTAGGCTGCACACGCCGATGCCGGCAAGAAAGTCGAGGTACTCACGGCCATCGTCGCCGGTGAGCTTCATGCCGTGACCCTCGACAAACTCGACCGGAGAGCGGCCAAAGGTATGCATAACGTAATTGGATTCAAGCGATTGCTGAGCTGCAAGTGACATGGAATGCCTTTCGTTGAGCGCCGGACGGCGCAGGCCTATGGGTGCAGGAATTGGGCGGCTGCGGTCAGCTAGACCGTCTGGAGCTTCTCGACCTCGTCGAGGTTCTCGGCCAGACGCGCCGCAAAGGTCGAAAGCGGATGCGGATGCGTATCGAACTCGTAGGCCGTCTCGGTGGAATGGATCACGGTGCCGACGCCGGCATCGGTCAGCAGCTCCAGCAGCAGCGAATGCGGCGTGGTGCCGTTGATGATGTGGGCACGAAATACGCCGCCGGCAAGCGCATCGACGGCCGCGCGCAGCTTGGGAATCATGCCCTTATCGACCTCGCCGCCGTAGAGCATCTCATTGACCTCGTCGAGCGTCAGGTTGGAGATAAGTGAATCCTTATCGCTAAAGTCCTTGTACAGGCCGTCGACGTCGGTCAAAAAGATCGCCTTGTGCGCGTGGAGCGCTGCCGCAACGGCACCGGCGGCGGTATCGGCATTGATGTTGAAGAAACCGCCGTCCTCCCCCGCCGCGACGGTAGCGATGACGGGGATGTACTCGCTATCGAGTAAGCGCTCGATATAGTCGGTGTTAACGTGCGTCACTTTGCCCACGCGACCGAGCTCGGGGTCGAGCGGCTCGGCGATGAGCGTGCCAGCATCGCTGCCCGACACGCCCACGGCCAGGTTGCCGTGGTGGTTGATGGCGACAACCAGCTCCTGGTTAACCTTGCCGCCCAGCACCTCGCGCACGATATCCATAGTCGCCGGCGTGGTCACGCGCTGGCCGTTCTTAAACTCGACGGGGATGTCGTAGTGGCTCAGCGCCTCGTTGATGGCCTTGCCGCCACCGTGCACGATAACAGGGCGCATGCCGATGATCTTGAGCAGCACGATGTCGCTCATCACGTCGCGGCGCAGCTGCTCATCAACCATGGCGGCTCCGCCATATTTGATAACAACCGTCTTACCGGTCAGGTTCTTAATCCACGGCAGCGCTTCGAACAGCAGCTGCGCGGTTGCTTCGTTGGATTCGTTCGAACGACAATCGCGTGCGAATTTCATAATCTGCCTCGTCTTTCGTATCGTTATCGCGCCGTGCTCCGCTGTCCGCAATCGCGGCAAGATGCGCAGCGTGCCTGGAATCTAGGAACGGTAGTCGCCGTTAATGGAGATGTACTCATGCGTGAGGTCGCAGGTCCACACGGTCGTTGCCGCGTCGCCTGCGCCCAGGTCGGCCGAGATCACGATCTCGGGCGCCTCGAAACGTCGTAGAGCCTCGTCCTCGTCAAAGGGAACAGTCAGACCATCGCGACAGACAGGCATGCCCATCATGTCGATGGAAACGTCTTCCTGATTAAACTTCACGCCGCACTTGCCGAGCGCCATGGCAACGCGGCCCCAGTTGCAGTCGTGGCCGGCGATGCAGGTCTTAACGAGCGGCGAGTTGGCAACGGCACGGGCGGCGATATCGGCCTCCTCGTCGTTCACGGCGCCGGTAACGTTGACCGTAACAAGCTTAGATGCGCCCTCACCATCGGCGGCGATATTGCGCGCCAGGCTCTCGCACACCTCGTGCACGGCAAATGCCAACTCGTCAAAGGCATCGGAGCCCTCGACGATAGGCTCGGCATCTGCGGCAGCGGCGCCGGAGGCAAGCATGATGCAGGTGTCGTTGGTCGAGGTATCGGAATCGACCGTTACCTTGTTAAAGGTCTGCTTGACGGTCGAGAGCAGCAGGGCATGAAGTGCCGCAGGCTCGACGGGGGCATCGGTGGTGATAACTGCGATCATGGTGGCCATGTTGGGCATGATCATACCCGAGCCCTTGCACATTCCGCCTACCGTATAGACATTGCCCGCATGACCCGCAGCCTCACTGACGTAGGACACGGCGTACTCCTTGGAGTGCGTGTCGGTCGTCATGATGGCGCGAGCGGCATCGGCGCCACCGTGGGCGGAGAGCGCCTCGTAGGCAGCAGGAATGGCGGTCTCAAACGTGTCGATCGGCAGAATCTGGCCAATTACACCCGTGGAGGCAACCAGAATCTGCTGAGGCTCGCAGCCGATGACCTGCGATGCGATGCTGCACGTCTCGCGCGCGCATGCAAGGCCGGTCTCACCCGTGGCGGCGTTGGCATTGCCAGAGTTGACCGAAATGCCGGCGATGATACCGTAGCCCTTGTCGGCACCGCCCAGGTTGGCACGGCTCACCTGCACGGGCGCCGCGCAAAAGCGATTGGTGGTAAACACGCCGGCACCGGGACAGGGTTTATCGGGCACGACGAGCGCGTAATCCAGACGCTCGGGGTTCTTGCGGAACCCAGCGTGGATGCCTGCAACTTTAAAACCAGCCGCAGCCGTAACGCCACCCTCGACGGCGCGAATCTTGATATCAAACAGCTCGGTATCCATCGTCTTTATGACTCCTTATGTCAAACAAAAAAACGGACATCGGTTGGTGCGCCATGCCAGTCGTGATCATGAGACCAGCTTAAGAGTGGCGCCCCATTCGATGCCCGACTACCAAATCGTTAACAATCGAATGTGCTACACCGGGCACGCCACTGTAGGCAAGCCTCGTCGCTCGTCAAAGCCAAAGACGATATTGGCGCACTGGACTGCTTGGCCCGCAGCGCCCTTGCACAGATTGTCGATGGCGCCCGTCGCCACCAGCACGCCCGCGCGCTTGTTGAGCGCGAGGCCAATCTGGGCAGCGTTGGTGCCGACGACCGAAGCCGTCTTGGGCTGCTGGCCGGCATCGAGCACGCGCACAAAGGTGCGACCGGCGTAGAACTGCTTGTAATGGTCGACGACATCCTCAAGAGCCAGCGTGTCGAGAGCCTGCAGCGCGAGCGGCAGCGTCACCGTGGAGAGCAGACCGCGCTTGAGCGGTGCCAGGTGCGGGGTAAAGACGACGCGATCGGTCAGGCCAAGGATTTGCTCAATCTCGGGCGTGTGGCGATGCTTGCCCACGCCGTAGGCCTCCAAGTTCTCGTCGGCGCTGCAAAAATGGGTGCGGGCGTTGCAGGACTTACCGGCGCCCGTCACGCCGCTAATGGCATCGACAATCACGGGACCGTTCTCGGCCACCCAGCCCGCGCGCACGGCGGGCGCGGCGGCAAGGCTCGTTGCGGTGGGATAGCAACCGGCGCAGGCGACCAGCACGGGTTTGCCGTCGGCATGGTCGGATGCGGCGGTCTCCAAGTCCTGGCAGAACAGCTCGGGCAGACCGAAGGCACGGGTCTTGAGCAGCTCGGGGCTCGTATGCTCGGCGGCATACCAAGCCTCAAAAACGGACGCGTCGTTCAGACGGTAGTCGGCCGAAAGATCAAAGCAGGAGACGCCCGATGCAAGCAGCGCGGGCACCTGTGCCATGGCAGCCGTGTGCGGCACGGCCAAAAAGACCGCGTCGCAGTTCTTGAGCTCGGGGGCATCATGCGTCGTAAAGACAAGATCGCTTACGCCGGTGAAGCTCGGGTACACCGCAGACAACGGCTGGCCGGCATCGGCGTTGGACGTAATGGCAGCAAGTTCAAACTCGGGATGACCGAGGACGAGGCGAATGAGCTCGGCTCCGGCATATCCAGCCGCGCCGACGATTCCAACCTTCAAAGACATATCAGACTCCTTGTCTGCGATTTATGCACCGATGCGCATTTCGCAGCGGTCGTTATGAAGTGGGTTGAAACTTTAGCACCAAAAGATGCATGAATACGTAAATGGCTTGCATATTCATGCATTGAAACATTCCCGACACATTCGCTTGAAGGAATTGACAAATGGAGCGGGCCCCGTATTGACCGGCGCTCCCAACGGCGCCGGGCAATACGGGGCCCGCCCATGCGAAAACCAAGTTGTTAGGATGAGCCAGCTGGCTAGAGCTCGACCGGCACCCATTCGTCGTGATTGCAGATAAAAGCCTCGGGATCCTCGACGCTAAAGAAGACGAGCGTGGGGTCGTTAGGCCCCTCATAGTGCTCGCCCAGGTGCTCTAGATGCTTCCACCCGGCTTCGCGCATTTCGCCTAAAGCCCGGTCATCCAAGCCGGCACGCCCGCGCAAGATGAGCCAGCCATGGCCCGGCCACCAACTCGTGGCCTCAAAGCGCTGGTTTTGCAGCAGCTCTTGCCACACATCTTTGGTGCGCGCTGTTACAAACCACAGCTTGCCATCCTGGATCTGCGCAAACGAAAACGGACGCACATGAGGCTGTCCGTCAACGCTCGTCGCCAAATACCATGCCGGCACCGACGTCAGATACTCCAACACCGTATTCAATCCGTCCATGTGTCCTCCTGGCGCTAGCTAATTCGGAACGGGTAGTTAATTTGAGACGCTCTAGAGCTCCAGGCGCTCCTCGCTGCCGTCGATATCACAGAAGCGCGCGGCAATGTTGCGGACCGAAAAGAAAGCAAGGCGGCCGTCGTTGGCACTCTCGTGTTCCTCGCCGATGCCCACCATGTGCTTAAAACCCGCTTGACGCACCTTGTCGCTCGCAACCGCGTCGTCCTCAAGTGCGGCCTCGCCGGTCAACACGATCCAACATTCCCCCGGCTTCCAGCCCGAGAGCTCAAACTTGGGATTCGCACTCAGCTCCGCCCACACATCCTTGTCGCGCGACGTGCAAAACCACAGCTTACCGTCATCGACCATGGCAAACGAAAACGGCCTCACGCGAGGCTGATGCCCGTCGGTCACATCGGTCGTGGCCAGATACCACGCCGGAATGCGCCTGAGATACGAACAGGCGCGCTCAAGCTGAGCCGTGCGGTCGTTGTCGGTCATAGGGACCCCTTTCTTGCGCTCGAATCGCGCCTAAACAAGTTGAAGGTTGACGACGATGACACACGCAAACAGCAGCATCGTCACAACCGCAGCCAGCGCATCCCCGCGGCGAAATGCAAGCGCATGCAGACGCGTGCGGCCCTGCTCGCCGTGATAGCAGCGTGCATCCATGGCGGCAGACAACGTCTCGGCATGACGGAACACGCCCGTGAACAGTGGAATCGCCACACTGCCGAGCATACGCACGCCGCCGAGCGGGCCACCCGTTACGCGTGCACCGCGGCTTGCCTGCGCGTCCGCCGTCTGCTTCATCTCGGTGGCAAACTGCGGCATAAAGCGCAACGCGATGCCCATGATCATGCCGAGCTCATGCGCAGGGAGCCCCACGCGCGCAAACGGTGCGAGCAGACGCTCAAAGCCCGCGGTGAGGTCGAGCGTAGGCGTGGTGAGCGTAATGGCGCTCATGCCGGCCATCATCAGGGTCAGGCGACACGCCATAAAGGCGGCAGAACGCAGTGAGCCCTCGCTTATCTGCAGAAAGCCGAGCTGCCACAGGATGCGCCCACTCTGATCGGTAAACAAGTTGAGCACCGCGACCACGACGACGATTGCCAGCAGCGGCGCCATCGACGACAGAACGCGACGAGCCGGCACCCGGGACACGGCATAGATCAGCACGACGAAAATTGCGACAGGAGCCAGTCCGCGGAAGCCGCCGACGGTCAGCGTCGTGATTAAAAACACAAAGCCCAGGAGCAGCTTGGTGCGCGGATCCAGGCGATGGATCGCACTATCGCTCGGATAGTAGCTGCCAAACGAAAACGCCTCCATTAGCAGCCCTCCTCTCGCGCGACCGTCTTGGATTTAGCAATGTCCGCGACGTTAGAAGGACCGTCTGAGCGACCGATCAGCAAATTTGCCAACTCGTCGGCCAACGACTCAACCGTATAGAGCCCGCCGCAACGCAGCGGCACGCCCGCTTCCGCGAGCGCCAACGCCATGCGCTGGGCGGCGGGAACGCCCAAGCCGATCGACTTGAGCTCATCGGCATGTGCAAACACCTGCGCGGGGGTTCCCTCGGCAAACACCGCACCTTCGTTCATCACGACGATGCGGTCGCAGCAGTTGGCCAGGTCATCCATACTATGCGAAACCATGACAACGGTCAGGCCATCGCGGTGAAGTCGATCGATAAGCTCAAGGAAATCCCTGCGCGCAGCCGGATCGAGCCCCGCCATGGGTTCATCGAGCACCAGGACTTCGGGCTCCATGGCGAGCACACCGGCGAATGCCACGCGCCGTTGCTGACCGCCCGAAAGCTCGAAGGGACTCTTGTCGCCGACCGTGGAAAGGTCGAGGCCCACGCGCGAGAGCGACGACTCGACGCGACGGTCGACTTCATCTTGCGGCAAGCCAAGGTTGTGCGGACCAAACGCCACGTCCCGCGCCACGGTTTCGGCAAACAGCTGACGCTCAGGATATTGAAACACCACGCCGACCTTGGCCTTAACCGCGGCGGCGTCTTTCTTGTTTGACAGATCGAGCCCCAGCGCGCGAACGGATCCCTCCTGGGGGCGAATCAAACCGTTGAGATGCTGGACCAGCGTCGACTTACCCGAGCCGGTATGACCTGCCAGCCCCAGAAACTCCCCGCGATGCACCGTCAGCGAAACATCGCGTAGCGCCCAGGGGCTGTTTGGATCGTTGCCCCAAAGAGCCTGTTTGCTCGATGCGTCCGCAGTGGCCGAGCGCTTGTGCCAGCGGCGACGCTCGCGAGCGCTCAGCGAGTAACTATACGAGAGGTGGGAAATCTCGATAACGGGCTCCGAAACATTTGTCTCGTCGGTCTCGGAGGAGGCATTGTCGGGCACGCGAGCATCGGGCACGGAAGGCCGCTCCGTGGCGCCCGCCACATTTCGCTCAACATAAGCCTGCGCAATCTCGGCGACCATATCCGCCTCGCGCACCTGTGCACAAACGGGCACGCCCCTCGCAGATAGTGCCCTGCCCAGACAGCACGACGCCGGCATATCCAGGTTGAGCTGCGCGAGTTCGTCCGCCCGCGTCAAGATTTCCTCGGGCGTGCCCAACACGGCAACGCGCCCCGCCCGAAATACCGCGACACGATCGGCCTCGGAGGCCTCTTCCATAAAGTGCGTAATCATCACGATGGTCATGCCGCGATCGTGCAACGCGTGGCAAGCCTTCATGAGGCCCTTGCGTCCACGCGGATCGAGCATCGAGGACGCCTCGTCCAAGATGAGCACGCGCGGTTCCATGGCGAGCACGCCGGCAAGCGCCACGCGCTGCTTTTGGCCGCCCGAAAGCGCATGGGTCTCGTGGCGCTCAAAGCCCACCAGCCCCACGCCCTTCAGCGCCTCGCGTACACGCTGCGCAATTTGTGCCGATGGCACGCCAAGGTTTTCGGGGCCAAACGCAACGTCATCTTCGACAAGCGTTGCCACCAGCTGGTCATCGGGATTTTGGAATACCATGCCCGCGGTCGAACGAATGTCGTAGACCAGCTCGGGGTCGGACGCATCCATACCGTTGATGCGTACCGTGCCCGCATCAGGCTGCAACAGTGCATTCAGATGCTTGGCAAACGTCGACTTGCCCGACCCATTGCCACCGAGGATGCAGAAAAACTCCCCGTCCTCGATGTTCAGATCGACACCGTCGAGTGCCGACACGGCACCGTCATAGCTAAAGGAAACGCCCCGACACTCAATCATGCGCGGCCTTTGACCTGGTCCTTTTTAGGCGTGATGAGGTTGGAGACTGCCTTGTACACTGCAAGCGTCAATACCGAGTTAAGCACGGTCTTGATAAGGTTGAACGGCAGCACGGCAGGAATCATGAGCGGGGCGATCACATCGACCGAGCCATACCAGAACCATACGCCAATGGTAAGGTTAGCGACCATAGACAGCGCCGTAGCGGCAATGACACCGAACACTAGGCCAATCACGGCACCCTTATAGGTATGCATCTTCTGGTACACGATAGCCGCGGGCAGAATGTAGCCCAGCGTAGCCACCAGGTTCATAAGTGCGCCGACCCAATCGCCCGTGGTAAGCGCATGGATAACAATCGCCATAGCGGCAACAGCAGTACCGGCGCCAGGACCATACGCAAAACCGCACACCATCGCCGGCACCAGCGACGGGTCATACGTCAAAAACGGCGCCGAAGGAAGGATGGGCAGCTGCACATACATAAACAGGGCGCCCAAGGCGCACATCAGCGCCATGGTAACGAGCTGTTTGGTGCTCCACCTATTCGTGTTCTCAAAATGGATATGCTGCGACTGTTCAGACATAAGATCACCTGCCTCTTTCATCCGGACTCTAACCGTTGGTACTGGAATCTCACCAGTTCAGCCGGCATGCGAACCAACACACGCTCGGGTCGCGGACTCATCGGCTCGGTCGCAGACGCCTCGCCTGCTCCGCGGCACCCCTTTGGCACCGCCCGATTTACCGCCAGTGGGGAATTCCACCCCGCCCTGAAACAGCACTTGCAAGTGTAGCACGAGCAATCGTTCGCGCAAGTATGCCGAGGGTAATTTGTGGTGGGGATCAGTTGCCACAACAACCACGTTCCCCACCCATCCCAAAGTAGCGCGCCTTTCGCGGCAAAGCCGCGAAACAGCGACCGGGACACGTATTCCCAACAACCAAGTCCTCCGCCCACGCCGACCTCAAGGCCGTAAACGCAGGGAATCCGGGGGCGTGACGGGGGCTTCTCTCCGGAACATTCCGCAGGACGCAGAGAGGCTCCGCAGCGCGAAGCGCGATGCGGAGCCTCTCTGCATGTCCGAGGACGTTCCGGAGAGAAGCCCCCGTCACGCCCCCGGATTCCCGGTGGGAGTTCTAGACCTTGTCGGCCTTAGTACATACCGCCGCCCTGCTGACCAGCGGTAGCAGCAGCGATAGCGTCCTCAAGCTGAGTGTTCTTGGGCACATCGGAGACGGTGGCCTCGGTGATGAGAATCAGGCTGGCGACAGAAGCAGCGTTCTGCAGGGTGACGCGGCTGACCTTGACGGGGTCGAGGACGCCCATCTCAATCATGTCGCCCCACTCGCCGTTGGCAGAGTTGAGACCCTGGCCGGCGGGCAGCTCGGCAACCTTGTCGACCACGACAGCGCCCTCAAAACCAGCGTTCTTGGCGATGGTAGCGACCGGAGCGGTCAGAGCCTTCTTGACGATATCGACGCCAATCTTCTCCTCGGGGTCGTCGATCTCGACAGCATCGAGCGCAGGAGCAGCGTCCATGAAGGCGACGCCACCGCCGGCGACGATGCCCTCCTCGACAGCAGCGCGGGTAGCCTGCAGGGCATCCTCAACGCGGTGCTTGATCTCCTTGAGCTCGGACTCGGTAGCAGCGCCGACCTTGATGACGGCAACGCCACCGGAGAGCTTGGCCAGGCGCTCCTGGAGCTTCTCACGGTCGAAGTCAGAGGTGGTGTTCTCCATCTCGCCCTTGATCTGAGCGATGCGGGCGTCGATGGCCTCCTTGGAGCCAGCGCCGCCGACGACGACGGTGTTGTCCTTGGAGATGGTGACGGACTTAGCGGTACCGAGCATATCAGCGGTGATGTCAGCGACCTTCACGCCCAGCTCGTCCAGAGCAGCCTGGCCACCGGTGAGGACGGCGATGTCCTCCAGGATGCGCTTGCGGCGATCGCCGTAGCCCGGGGCCTTGACGGCGCAGACGTTGAGGGCGCCACGGATCTTGTTGAGGACGAGGGTCGGCAGAGCCTCGCCATCGATGTCCTCAGCGATGATGAGCAGGCCACGGCCAGCGCGCTGGACAGCCTCGAGAACAGGCATGATGTCCTGGACGCTGGAGATCTTCTGGTCGGTGATGAGGATGTACGGATCCTTCATCACGGCCTCCATGCGGTCGTTATCCGTGACGAAGTAAGCGGAGACATAGCCCTTGTCGAACTGCATGCCCTCGACGGTGTCGATGGTGATGTCGAACGTCTGGGAATCCTCGACGGTGATGACGCCATCCTTGCCCACGACCTCCATGGCCTCGGCGATCTTCTCGCCGACCTCGGGGTCACCGGCGGAGATGGTACCGACGGAAGCAATCTGCTCCTTGGTCTCGACCGGCTTGGCCTGCTTCTTCATCTCGGCGACGGCGGCGTTGACGGCCTTGTCGATGCCGCGACGGATGGCCAGCGGGTTGGCGCCAGCGGCGACGTTGCGCAGACCGTCGTTGACGATGGCTTGAGCGAGCAGGGTTGCGGTGGTGGTGCCGTCACCCACGGTGTCGTTGGTCTTGGTGGCGACCTCCTTCACCAGCTGAGCGCCCATGTTCTCGATGTTGTCCTCGAGCTCGATCTCCTTGGCGACAGAAACGCCGTCGTTGGTGATGGTCGGAGCACCGAACGTGCGCTGCAGCGCAACGTAGCGGCCCTTGGGGCCCATGGTGACGGTAACGGCGTCGGCCAGAGTGTTGACGCCCTTGGCAAGCTTAGCGCGGGCATCGGTGTTGAACGTAATGTTCTTTGCCATGGTAGGTAATCCTCCAAAAGAAATGTGACTCGCGTCGCCGCTTCCGAGTCCTATGCGGCGGGCGCGTTCAAAGACGAATCAGAGATTCTGACGAGACTAGGCCTCGACGACAGCGTAGATGTCGTCGGCGCGCATCAGCAGATACTTCTCGCCGTCGACCTTGACCTCGTTGCCACCGAACTTACCATAGATGACAACGTCACCGACCTTGACGTCCATGGGGATGCGCTCACCCTTGTCGTTGACCTTGCCGGCGCCAACGGCAACGATGGTGCCGCGCTGCGGCTTCTCCTGGGCGTTGCTGGCGATATACAGACCAGAAGCGGTCTTCTGCTCGGCCTCGTCGGGCTTGACCAGAACACGATCTGCAAGCGGCTTCAAAGACGACATGCTTGTTTCCTCCTTTTTGGGCCGCGCGGTTATGCCGCGCGAATTAACCCTTTTTGTTTGCGTACGCGTTGAATGGTACCCACGAATGGCGGGTTATACAACACGGAGTCAAAAAATCTTATTTTTTGACACTTAGATTTTCTGAATGCCGGGGGATAACTTAGCGATGCCTCCCGTGTGGCTCCGGAGGGGCGGGGCATAAGGTTTCCTGCTCGGGCAGTCCTGCTCGCACGAAGGCCACATTAAGTGGCCTTCGGCTCGTGCGGAACTCGCGATAAACCTTATGCCCCGCCCCTCCGGAGCCACACGGGAGGCAGGTTAACTAATTCGGGCCCGGCATTCAGAAAAGTCAGTGCAGCAAAATGGCGATGCGGATAGCGACATGTGCATGGTTTTCGCTGCGCGCACGGGTCCCCTGGGGAGCACCGTGCATTTTTGGGAGTATTCAGCAGACTAGGACGGCTGCATACGTGCCGGACACACCATATTGGTCCCAAGGACGCCTTCGGCCGGCGATTTTGGTCGGCAGGCAAACCCCGTCAGGACAGAAAGGCATGCCTCACGCCGCACCGGAGCACAAAATGACGTCAATCTCTGCAACGTTACTCAGCCGCAGCGGCACAGGCAGAGCTCGCGGTGCTGAATACTCCGTTTTTTGCACGGCGCGGACGGGGGTACATCAGGATCCGGAAGAACATCCCAGCCTTTTTATGCAATTCGTAATGGAAAGTATGCAAAACACCTAGAGATAGCATTGCTGCTGTCCAAATTGGGCGCGGGGCGGCGGCGCCTCCGCCCCGCGCCCAAATCAAGCAGGGCGGGGACGCTCCTAACGAACCCCCCATTTGCAAACAAACGCGGCTCGAGCGCCATCCCAAAATAGGCTGCACGAGCCGCGTTTAACGGTACGACATGAATATTAGCGCTCGTAGACCAGGTTGCCGGCTAGGTAGGTGGCTTGGACTTTGGTGGCTTGGAGTTCTTGGGGGTCGATGGTGAGTGGGTTTTGGTCCAGGACTACCAGGTCGGCGTATTTGCCGGGTTCCAGGCTGCCGAGGTTTTGCTCGTCGCCTGCCGCGTAGGCGCTGCCCAGGGTGTAGTTGCGCAGGGCCGTTGCCGCATCGATGCGCTCGCTCGGCAGCCAGCCGCCCTCGGGCCAGTGGCTTTTGGGGTCTTGGCGCGTAATAGCCGTGTAGAGCACGTTCATGCTGGTAACGGCCGTGATGGGGCTGTCGGTACCGAAAGCTTGACGGATACCGCGCTGCTGATAAGTTGCGAACGGCCACATGATGCGGCTGCGTTCCAGGCCCAGGTCGCGCTCCGGGCCACCCGGGTCGAGCGTGATGTGGCAAGGCTGGCTCGAGGCAATGACGTTGAGCTTGCGCAGACGATCGATGTCCTGAGGCAGCAGATTCTCCAGGTGCTCAAGCGTATTGTGGCCGTGCTGGGGCAAGCCGTAGAGCTCTGCCGCCTCCTCAAAGATATCGAGTGCGGCATGGATGGCACCGTCGCCGATAACGTGGATGCGCACGGTATGGTCACGCTCGGCTGCCGCCAAAACCAACTTGCGCATACGCTCGACAGGGACCGTCAGGCGGCCTTGGTCGCCCGGGAAGCGCGGGTTGGTATAGGGCTCAGTGAGGTATGCGGTATGCTCGCTCGACACGCCGTCGAAGAACTGTTTAAAGCCTGGCGCCGAGAGCAGCGCGTTGTTCGCGTAGCGGGTCTGGAGTTCTTCCAAGCGCGACTGGTCATCCAGCAGCGTGGGAAACAGATGGGCGCGGATGCCCAGCTTGCCGGAGGCCTGCAGCTTGTCGTAAACATCGTCGCGAATAAAGTCGCAGCCCGGCATGGGCATGAGCGACATATCGCAGATTGAGGTGATGCCTTGCTCGGCCATACGCTTCATCTGGTCGGCGTAAGCGCTCGCGATGCGGTCCTCGCCCAGCCACTCCAGGCAGCGCGGCAGCAGCTGCATAGCAGCCGCCTCGTGGGCGATACCCGTAAGCTCGCCATTTGCATCTTTGTCGTAACTGCCACCCGCCGGAGGCTCGCTGTCGCGCGTAACGCCAAGCGCCTCGAGTGCGCGGCTGTTGAGCCACAGCGTGTGCCCGTCGCCCGAGTACATAACGCAGGGACGATCGGGAAATGCCGCATCGAGGGAGGCCTTGGTAGGGTGCTCGGGCGGATCCCAGCGGTAATCGCGCCAACCCTGGGTCACGACCCAGGCGTCATCTGGCAAGCCTTTGGAAAACTCGAGCGCATGCTGCACCAATGCTGCCTCGGACGTGCCCATATCCATGAGCATGTACGGCGAGGAGCCAACCGAAGTATGGAAGAAATGCAGGTGCGCATCGTGGAAACCGGGGCAGACAAACTGCTCGCCGTAGTCGATAACCGGCGTGGCGGCAGGAGCGGCGGCAATCACATCATCGAGCGTACCGACTGCGACGATACGGTCGCCTGCAATGGCAATCGCCAGCTCGCGGGCGGTATCGATACCGTCTTGCGCGGTAAAGACGTTCTTGGAGCGGATAATCCGATCGATATGTTGCATGGGCATCCCCATCTCTGGCAGGAAATTCAACACCCCCGAGTGTACTCCCCCGCTCCAGCTACAAAACGCCAAGCGGCAAACGGCACCTTTGCCAGGCCAAGTGGCAGGTGGCATACTGGAATGAGCTTGTACGATTTTGCAAAACCAGCAAGGAGCAAATCGACCATGACGAAGACCAAGGCACAGCAGATTATGGCGGCAACCGAGGTTCGCGCGGCAGACGACGTCACCGCGGCTATCCAGGATATCGCCGCCGAGTTTGAGCCCTACATCATTAAGCAGCGCCGCCACTTCCATAAGCACCCGGAGTTGAGCCTTGCCGAGGAGCGCACGACTTCCGACATCGCCAACCAGCTCGACGCCATGAATATCCCCTACGAGCGTCCCCTTAAGACGGGCCTGGTGGCGACCCTTCGCGGCACCGCGCCCGACGCCTACCGCGAGGACGGCACGCCGCGCCGCCGCATCCTACTGCGCGCGGATATCGACGCCCTGCCCGTCACCGAGCAGACCGGCGAGGATTTCGCCAGCGTCAACGAGGGCTGCATGCACGCCTGCGGCCACGACTGCCACATCGCCATGATGCTCGGCACGCTGCAGATCCTGCGCCATATGACCGACGACATCCACGGCGAAGTCCGCATCGTCTTCCAGCCCAGCGAGGAAAACGGCCAGGGCGCCAAGCTCATGATCGGCACGGGCGTGCTCGACGGCGTCGATGGCGCCTACGCCGCGCACATCTGGAGTGAGGTCGACGCCGGCACCGTGAGCTGCGAGCCCGGACCGCGCATGGCCAATACCGACTGGTTCCGCATCGATGTTCGCGGCACCTCATGCCACGGTGCCATGCCCCAGCGCGGCCACGACGCCGTTATGGTGGCCGCCGAGATCGTCAATGCCCTGCAGACCATCGTTTCGCGCGAGATCAGCCCCTACGAGCCGGCCGTCATTACCGTCGGCGAGCTGCACGGCGGCACCGCGCGCAACGTTATCGCCGGCACGGCCTACCTCGCCGGCACGGTGCGCACCTACGGAGATTCGACCCACGAGGAAATGCCGGAGCTCATGCGCCGCATCGTGGAGCATACCGCGGCCGCCTTGGGCGCCGAGGCAGAGCTCACCGACTACACCATCGCCAATTATAAGGTCGAAAACGATGCCGCCTCGAGCGAGCGTTGTCGTCAGGCCGTGGTCAAGTGCCTGGGTGCAGCCGGCGAAGGCCATTATCGCGGCACACTTTCGGGCGAGGATTTTTCGGAGTACCTGCGCCGTGTACCGGGCGTGCTCGCCTTTGTAGGTACGCGCAACCCCAAGATTGGCGCCACGTACGCCCAACATTCCTGCTTCTACAAGATCGACGAGACTGTGCTGGCAAAGGGCTCCATGGTGGCCGCCCAGTATGCCATCGACTTTTTGGCCGAGCCCACGCAAGAGGAGCTCGACGGCCCCACGATTGCCGCGGTCGCCGAAACCAACCCCGACCTGGCCGCCAAGTTGCGCTCTGCCAAGGCAACGACCGCCGAGGCTCGCGACGCCATCCATGACGCCCGCACGGCACGCCATGCCGCGATCAAGGGCATCCACGATGCACGTGCCGCCGCTCGCCGCGAGGAGAAGCGCGGCGAGTAGTCGATTCGCGGCCATCTCGCAGTCATAGCCACATCGCGATATCAAAGCGGGGGCGGACGTTTCGACACGTCCGCCCCCGCTCATTTGTCAAGCGCTATTTCTACCGTTTCTACCCCGTCCCCAAATGGCAGGCGGCAGGGCTACTCGTCCTGCGGGTCCTCGTCGGAGCTTGGTGCAGGCTCGGGCTCGGGCTCCGGTTCCGGCATGGGCTCGGGCTCCGGTTCCGGCATGGGCTCGGGCTCAGGCGCAGACTCGGGCTCAGGCGCGGGCTCGGGCTCGGGCGCGGGCTCGGACTCGGGCGCCGCAGCGGAATCGGATACGGGCGCTGCGTCGGCGCTAAAACCAGCCGGAGCAGACTTCTTCTCAAACGGCAGCACAAAGGTCAGGACGTCATCCTTATCCTCATCAGCCCATTCAGCTGCATAACGCGCTACCCAATAGCCAACGGCACGATGCTTGAGCATCTTGCCAAAGACCGTGAGGAATACCGTGACAAACGCCGTCAGCACCAAGAACAATACGAGCGTGATGCCACCGCCGGTAACAAGCGCCTCAATAGCCGAAGGACGGTAGTAGTAGCTATACATACCGACAGAGGCAATGGTGCCAAAGACGAGCGTCAGGATCCATGTGACAACGTTGGCGACCAGGCCCGTCAAAAACTCGGGAAGGAACGAAGCGCAGAACAGTTTGGTCTTGTTGTGCTTAAAGGCCGCCCAGACCTTATCGAGCGAAAACGCGCTCTCGACACGACCGGTCACCGCAAAGTGCATCACGGCAATGTCGGCGAACATCTTAAAGAAGACCCCCAAGACCGCCGTGGCAATCATAGCCAGGACAAGCAGGCCAAGCGAGCCGAACAGCGCTGCCTCGAGTGCATAAGAGCCGTAATACGAATACGAGCCCGCGGCGCCAATTACCACGCTCTCCACCAGCGAAAGCACTACACCGATAACGGGAATGGCAGCAATAACCTCGAGCACGACCGAGATAACGCTCGAAAAGACTCCGAGGCCAAACGACGTGGAACGCATGAGTGGACGATCCATACCGTCATCAACCTTGAGCGAAAGATCACGGCCCCACTCGATACCAAAGCCGGAACCACACACGCTCGCAATGCAAGCTGCCAAAAAGCCGATGGCAGCCGCAATGCCGCCAATAACGGGAATAAACAACACGAGCACCGACACAACGCAAATCAGCGCCGGCAAAAACGCGATTTGGCATACACGCTGAAGCACACCCGGAGTCTTGGTCATATCTTGGAACGCCTGAGCCACACAGCCCTTTGGCGCATTCGCCACGGGCGGTTGCGGAACAAACTGCTGGGGCTGAGGCTGTCCCTGGGGAGCGGGTCCAGCGGCACCGGCATTAGGAGCGCCGCACACGCCGCAGAACTTGTCGTTATCGCCCATGGGGGCGCCACACTGCGAACAGAACATCGAAATCATCCCTTCGTATCTAGAGCGAATCACCTGGATCGCAAACGATGTCTTTAGCATCATTATCGCCCAATGTGGGGACAAATACCCCAAGATGGCCGATTTGCAACGTAGCCGGCCTTATTCAATGATTCGAAGGGTGCGTCCGCGCTAGTTCGTGCCGCGGAAGCCCTTGCCGACGATTTCGGAGCTATCGACGATGGTGATGAAGGCGCCAGGGTCAATCTCGCGGGTATAGCGGCGCAGTTGCACTGCCTCGCGACGGCTCAGCACGCTCATGATCACCGTGACGCACTTGCCCGAGAAGGCGCCGTAGCCACGGCTGATCGTTGCCGTGCGGTTGAGATGCTTGACGATAAACTCCTCGACTTTGCGCGGTTCGGCGCAAATAATCGTGCAGACCTTGCGCAGGTGAATGCTCTCGATGGCCTTGTCGACCACAAGCGTCTTGGCAAACAGGCCGAGCACGCAGTACAGGCCGACGCGCGGGCCATACAGGAAAGCCGCGATGGTCACGATGCCGATATCGACCAGCAACAGTGCGCGGCCAATCTCGAGCGTGGTGCGGCGTTTGAGGATCATGGCAAGAATGTCCGTGCCACCCGTCGAGGCGCCAATGTCAAAGACAATAGCACTGCCGAGCGCCGGCAAGATAACGGCAAAACACAGGTCGAGCCACATATCGCCCGTCATCGAAACATCCGTCGGGAGGAAGAGCTCGAACAGCGAGACGTAGGCCGAAAGCGCAAACGAAGCGAAGACGCTCCACAGAATCGCCTTGCGCTCCAAAAAGATAAAGCCCAGAACGACCAGGATTGCGTTGATAATCCACATAAAGACGCCGACGGGCAGGGTCGGGAACAGCGTAGAAAGAATGACCGACACGCCCGAGGTGCCGCCGAAGGCAAAGTGATTGGGGGTTTTAAAGGCCACGATGGCAAAGGCCGTCAGGATCAGGCCCAGGTTGAGCTCGGCAAAAAAGCGCGGAAAGCCTGGTTCCTGGCTGCGCTTGCGGCCGGCACGCTCGCCTTGCTCAATAACATCGCGATCGACAACGCGCTCCATCGGCACCACCGGAGGACGATGCACCTCCTCGGCGGCACGCGACGCCGCCTCTGCCGCAGCGGCCTCAATCGCCCATGCCCTGCTTTCGGTCTCGTGTTCGTCGGCCATTACGGCAACCCCTCGTTAACAATTTGGAAACAATGCGCCCATTAGGGTAACGCGGAACGTGGGGATTGCAACCCTTAGTTAGACGAGCGGTATGACTACATCGGGAGCGTACAAAAACGGCCGGCCACGCTTTTGCTTGCGCGGTCGGCCGTTTAACGTTTTCGCAGATAAAACCTGCCAAAACAAACCTGTCCCTTTTTGGAAGGTTATTCGTGCTGGCTGGTGCGATGCTCGTACTCCTCGGGGGTGATGACATCCTCGATGCGCAGGTTGACGCCCGCCACCTCAAGGCCAGTCATCGCGGCAAGGCGCTCGGTGACACGTGCCTTAACATCGTCAAAGATCGCGGGCGCATAGGCGCCGTACTCGATGATGACGGAGATGTTGACGACCACGCGATTATCGTCGGTGACCTCGACCGTCACGCCCTTGGTCAGATTCTCGGCACCAAACTGCTCCTGCACAAAGTGCATGAGGTTACCCTTCATGCCCAGAACGTGCGGAACCTCGCGGGTGGCCATGGCAACGATCTTCTCGATCACGCCGTTGGAATAGGTCAGCGAGTCCTCGGACTCATCCGCTTCCTCGTCGTCCTCATCCGTATCGGACTCGGCCTCGACGAGAGCCTCATCCTCGAGCGTCACATCCTCAGCTTCGGCGACGACCGCCTCGTTCTCCTCGAGCTCGGTATCGGCTACATCGACCTTCGTATTAAAAGCCATGGTTCCTCCTTATGCCTGCCGCGGATGCGACAGTCGAATACATATTAGCGGCCGCTAAACAGACGGCCGAAGAAGTTGACGATCCCGTTCTCGCCGTCGCGAATTTGGCCGATCACAGCGCCGATCAGCACGAAGAATGCAATGACGAGCGTGTCCCACAGGCCCAACGTGAGCACCAACACGGCGAGGATAAAGCCGGCGACGGCGCCGAGCGTGGTGTTGGGATGACGCACAGCATAGCTCCAGATGGCAGCGCCCGTACCCTTGATGAGACCCATAGCCTCGTCAAAATCCGCGGCTGCCGCGTCTTGTAACTCGGTTGCCTCTGCTTTGGAATCAACAGGTTCGCTCGCCGACGTGGCGCTCTGGTCAATCGTCAGGCGCGGCGTACGAGCGGTCTTATCTTGATTGGTATCACTCACCGGAAACCTCCACGGTCTGGACGGTAGTCTTGGACGGCAAAAAACGGACACGCGCGGTCGTACCCGGCGTGCCGAGCATGGTGTCGCAGGCCTTCTCGATGCGCTGCTGCATCGCGGTAGCCAGAGATGCCACGTCCTTATCGTCAAGCGCGATAGCCTCGACCTTAAAACGGACGTGCGAATCGTCGGGGCCTTGGACGCGAGCCTCGACATGCTCGACCATCACGCGGTCGTCGCGCTCGGCAGCAACCCTGGCGCACGAAGAAAGCGCCGCAAGGGTAACCTCGATATTGCGCTCCCCCGCCGGATGCACGCAGGACGGCTCGCGACGGGCGAACATCAGGCGGAAAAAGCTCAGCAGTACGCCAAACGCCACGACGCCGGCGCACGCCGTCACGACGATGCGCGGCATGGGGTCGCGCATCAGCAGCATAAAGCGATACGTATACGGCCCCCAGAACTGGCAGACAAGCGTACCCAACGCCACGATGGCGGCGGCAAGATACACGATCGCTAGGGCTCGTTTGAGTACGCGCACGCGCGCTCCCTTCAGGTTTCGGTCCACAGAATGCAAAACGATTCGCATCATTATAAAAGAGCCGGGTCCGGTGCCATACGCACGCGGATCCGGCTCATCTATTCCACGAGGCTTGCATGCTCGCTTCATTATGCCCAGATATGCACGGCTTAACCCGTGCAGGCGCTACTCCTCCTCGAGGGCAGCGATGACCTCGTCGGTCATGTCCATGGTGCTGTAGACGTCCTGGACGTCGTCGAGCTCCTCGAGACGGTCGATGAGGCGCTGAACCTTCTTGGCGTCGGTACCGGAGACCTCGGTCGGGGTGGTCGGAACCATGGTGGTCTCGGAACCCTTGACCTGGACGCCCTGCTCCTCGAGCGCCTTGGAGACAGCCATGACGTCGTTAGCAGCGGTCCAGACGATCCACTCCTCGCCGGCGTCCTCGTAGTCCTCGCCACCGGCCTCGGCGATGGCCATCATGAACTCATCCTCGTCACCGGCAGCACCGTTGGCGATCATGGTCTCCTTCTTGGCGTTCTCGTCCAGGATCTCCTTGGCGACGACGATCTGGCCCTTGCGCTCAAACTGGAAGGCGACGGAGCCGGAGGTGCCCAGGTTGCCACCAGCGTGGGAGAAGGCGGAACGGACATCGGCGGCAGTACGGTTGCGGTTGTCGGTCAGGCAGTCAACATAGACGGCGACACCGGCGGGACCATAGCCCTCGTACACGATGTTCTCGTAGACGGCGGCATCGGCACCCGAACCAAAGGCCTTGTCGATAGCGGACTTGATCTTGTCCTTGGGCATGGACTGAGCCTTGGCCTTAGCAACGGCAGCGGCGAGGCTGGCGTTGTTCTCGGGCAGCGGGTCACCGCCGAGACGGGCAGCAACGGTGATGTTGCGGCTCAGCTTGGAGAAGAGGGCGGAACGCTTGGCGTCCTGCGCGCCCTTACGATGCTTGGTTGTGGCCCACTTAGAGTGTCCGGACATACGTGTCTCCTATCGGTTTTGACCTAAAGCCCAGCGCAGATGCTCGGGCAATATAAACAAACGTCGTTATGATATACCTACTGGCCTGCGAGATAAACCCCAAAATGAAGGCGTCGCGATGATGCCATCCTTTGGTGCAAAGCAACCTGTCCCCTTTACACCAAATTAGGACCAGAGAAGGTCGCTGCGAGTGATGGTGGCGCCGATGGCAAAGGGCATGCAGGCGATAACCGGATACAGGTAGCGCATATAGGTCGAACCGTTGCAGGGACCGATCAGACACACGGCGAGCACGCCCAGCAGCGGCACCCAAATGGCCAGCCCGCGCCACGAATGGCGGCGCAACAGGTAGACCACCACGGCGATCATAATCCACACATAGGTGGCCGAGCTCATGGTGAGCGAGATAAACGGAATGCGCTGCACCGCCACGCGATACAGGTTGATCAGGTGGTCGCACCAGCGCACAACCTTGCTATCGACCGGATGGAAGTCAAAGTACTTGAGGTTATCGGGCTTCGCCATAATCTCGGCACTGCGCGCCGTGCTGTAGACCCACGCATCGCGGGCACTCGGATAAAAGTAGCCGTAGTAGTTATTGATGAGCGCCGAGATGTAGCACTCGGGATCCTTTTTGAACATCTGCGCCCAGACCTCAAAATAGGCCTTGATGTCCTCCTGCGAAGCGTACTCGTTAAAGCAGTTCTTGACGGCGTCGGACTTGTCGGGGTTGTAACGGCGGCCCAGATTGTCGTACTTGAGCACACGGTCGATCACGGCACGCTCATCGTCGGTCACCAAGCCGTCGCAAGGAGCCTCCACGATAGTACCGTCCTCCTTAACCGTAGGGTTGACACCCGAGTTGAGGCCGTCGTGCTTTTGGACGAAACGAGCCGTCTGCTGGAACGGAATCGAGAGGATTTCGCGCTTGGAACCAGGCGTAATGTCGTGCGCCGGCATAAAGACCTTGGTGAAGTACATATTAGAGGCAAGGCAGAGTCCAAGCACCGCAAGAACTCCCACCCAGCGGAAACGCGAGATGGCGCCCGAAGGCGCAGCACCGGCCTGCTTGACTGCACGACGAGCCACATGCGCGTCCCATGCGCAAAACGCCGCCGCGATTACGCATGCCGCCAGGGGAAACACCAGGCCGCCGTTGCGCAGAAACGTGGAACCCATGGCACCCAGAGCGAGCAGCAGCCAGTCATGGCGCGCAAAGAGCACGGGCCTCTGTTCGCCCGCACGCTCGGCATTGGCATCGCGACGGGGCAGGCCGCAGGCCACGAGCTTCACGGTCTGCACCAACAGCACCAAAAACGCGTCGGCAAACAGCACATCTTTGGTAAGCAGGGCCGCGTAGTTGGAGAACATGGGCATAAACACAAAGAACAGCAAGATCACGCCGCGGACCGGCAGACTCACGCCCAGCTTGCGCAGCGACGAGATGGAATAGGCCATGCAGGCGGCCGTAATGACGAACTGAGCGCAGGTGTAGATGGCAAGACCTGCGTTGGCACTGTTGAACAGTGAAAGCCCCAGCTGGACGCACGAACCGATGATAGCCGTGTGCACCACGGGGTGATGTCCGTTGAGCAACACATTGGGATTGAGCAGACGCAGGTAGTCACTCGTGCCGTTGGGGTAGTTGAACCACTGGCGAATCTGCGCACCCGTATCTCCCATAAAAAGGCCGGGCAGCGAAGCGATGAGCGTGGGCGCCCAGGCGACCATAAGCACCAGGAAGGGCCCGACAAAGGGATGGACCGAAAGCACGGCGTGAGCCACACGCCATACGCGGCCAAAGTGCGCTTCGGAAAACGGAATGCGCCGAGAGCTCAGCCAATCTAGACACTCAAAAGCCAGGTAGAAGGCAACGACCGCCAAGAGCATCCAGCCCGCACCGCCTATCCAGGCGCAGATGATCCGAGCCTTGTCGCCGAGTACGATCTCGGCAGAATCGGTGAGGTCGTAGCTGCGGCCAAACACCATGCAGACGGCAAAGAACAGCGACGGAAGGATCACCGAAGGACGCCAAGCATCGCCGCGGCCAAAGAATACGTAGCGAAACGGCAGAGTGAGCAGGCAGGCAAGCGCAAGCAGCATGACCGCGTCGGTATGGCCGGCAAACGAGAGGAGCACCTCGTAGCACACGTACAGCATGCCCGAGGCTTTGGGGTCAATCGCCAAGACTGCGTTGCTCGAGACCGGCGCGGGATCGATGGAAAACGCCGTGGTCGCCAACAGCGCGAGCAGAAATGCGATGAGCGTCTGCTTGGCGGGGTAGCGCTTAAACCAGACGATGCGGGCAGCGTCGCGCGCAGCCGTTGTGGAGAGGTCGGAATCCTTCACAGTCCAAAGAGCCTTTCTAGAAACCCGCCAAAAAGGGACAGGTTTATTTTGGCAGGTTTTATCTGGGAAAACGTTACAGTTCTGCCATCGTTGCCCAGCAGACCACCACAAAGGCGCCTGTCCCCTTTGTGGTGGTCTTGGTTAGGCGTCCAGGTAGACGCGCTGGGGACGGTTGCGGTGTCGGGCGAAGATGATGAGCGCCAGACCCGCGATTACGAGCGGCAGGCTCAGCAGCTGACCCATGGTGATGACGCCGCCCAGCAGATAGCCCAGCTGGGCATCGGGGACGCGCACAAACTCGACGAGGAAACGGACGATGCCGTAGCCCATCACAAACACGCCCATAAACGTACCCTGGGGCAGCAGCGGTTTTTTGCGACTGAGCACCTGCAGGATGCAAAAGAGCACGATGCCTTCAAGAAACGCCTCGTAGAGCTGGGAGGGATGGCGTGGCACATCGCCCGCGGTGCCGCCAAAGACCACACCCCAGGGCAGATCGGTCGGCTTACCCCACAGCTCACCGTTTACGAAGTTGGCGCAGCGTCCCAGGCACAGGGCCAGCGGGGCGCCGATCACGGCAAGGTCGGCGACGGTCCAGGCGTCGAGCTTATACATGCGGCACACGATGATGCCGCCCAAGATGCCGCCCACCAGGCCGCCGTGGAAGCTCATGCCGCCCTCGTTGGTGGCAAAGATCTCGAGCGGGTGGGTCCAATAGTAGCCATCGCCGTAAAAGACGACGTAAAACAGGCGCGCGCCGATGATGAGGCCAAAGACCGCGCCGACCACGACGCTCGTCAGGTCATCGATCGTAATGTCGAAGCCCCAACGACGCTGCGTGCGGTACATAACGACCGCCGTGAGCAGGGCGCCGACCACGTAGGCCAGGCCGTACCAGTAGATAGTGATGGGGCCCGCCGAGATCGCGACGGGATCAAGCATATGGTAGAGGTCGTTGAGCATATCGATCCCCTGCTCCCTACGTCCAAATATGCGGCCGCGGGCCTTACGCTCGCAGCCGCATATTTGGACGTAACGTCTATGCGGAGCGTACCGTCCGCAGCTTTCGCGTCTTAGAACGGCGCGTACTCGTCGTACAGGTCCTCGGCCTCGCCGGAAGCATTGACCTGCTCAACGCGGGTAACGCCGGGCACATGCTCCTTCAGGATGCGCTCGATACCCATGGAAAGGGTTAGCGAGCTCATGGGGCAGCCGGCGCAGGCGCCCTGCAGCTCCAGCTTGACAACACCCTCGTCGTCGACCCCCACATACTCCATATCGCCGCCATCGGCCTGCAGGTTGGGGCGAATCTCTTCAAGAACCTTCTTAAGCAGCTCTTCGTTAACAGCCACAGGGGCTCCTTTCTCACAATTACGCGGGCGCGCCCGCGAACAGAAGCTATGTTACTACAGCCATGTACCCGCTCACGAGCCGTCCATGCGCGCAGACGCGACTTTCACGAGTAGTCAATTTGGGACGGGGCTTTTTTAGCTGCTTTTGCCGACGCCCGGCGCTAGCACACGCTGCCGCTACTGCTGAGTTTGTTCCCCGGTGCCAATGTGGACATCGACGATAACCTGGCGGTAGCTGATGCCGCAGGAGTCGAGAATGCGACGGCTGATGCGGCCGTCGTCGGTATCGGCGTACTTATTGTCCAGGTAGACGACCTCGCCCACGCCCACCTGCGCCAGGATCTTGGCGCAGTCGTGGCACGGGAACAGCGTGACGTAGACCGTGGATCCCTCAAGGTCTTTAAGCGAGCCGCGGTAGTTGAGCACGGCGTTGGCCTCGGCATGGACTACGTAGTTATGCTTGTCCTGTAGCGGGTCGTCGCTCGTACCCCACGGGAAAAAGTCGTCGTTGAGCGCCGAGGGCGTACCGTTGTAGCCCACCGAAAGGATACGGTGGTTGGTGCTGGCGATGCACGCACCCACCTGCGTGTTGGGGTCCTTGCTGCGGCGCTGCGCGGCGATGGCCACGCTCATAAAGAACTCGTCCCAGCTAATGACGTCCAGGCGCTTGCCTGACGAAGTTTGATGAAGATCGTCCGACATGGCAGACACCTCCGTAATCGCAATAGTTTGACCCATTGTAGCAGGTGAAAGGTGGAGGCGTTTGTCCCACCGGCGCCCTCACTTTTACACGCGGCGGGGCTTTTGGTTGATGCGGTAGAGCTCGGCGAGGCCCCGCAGCGTCAGCGCGTCGTCGACCGTCAGGCTGTGGCCGACCAACGCCGCGAGTGCCTCAGCGTCGTCGCCGGTAATGACGATGGGCACGTCGCCCTCCCCCGCGGCCTTGGTCGCGCGCATCTCGGCAAGCACCATGTCGAGCATGCCGTCGATGCGGGCCACCTCGCCCAGAACCACGCCCGAGCGCATCGCCTCGCGCGTGTTACGGCCGATTACATGCGTGGGTGCCGAGGGCTCGACCTGCGGCAGGCGTGCCGCAGCAGCCGAGAGCGAGCGGGCGCCGAGCGCCAGACCCGGCGCGATGACGCCGCCGACAAAGGTACCGCGCGCATCGATGACCTCAATATTGGTCGTAGTGCCCAGGTCAATCACGATGCACGGCGATCCGTAGACGGCGCGGGCAGCCACGGCGTCGGCGATGCGGTCGGGGCCGATCTCGGCCGGATCGTCGTAGTGCACGGGCATGCCGGTCTTGAGGCCCGGCCCCACCGTGAGCACACGCCCCGTGCATGTACGGGAAAGCGCCGTCTTCCACGGGCGCTCGAGCGCCGGCACCACGCAGCTCAGCACGGCAGCCGTGGGCACAAGCGCGCCCGGCATGCCCGCATCGGCTGCCAGTGCACCCATGACCTGCGCGAGCCTCATGCGCGCCTCGTCGGCTGTGATGCTCGACGGCGTGGTGATCTCGCACGTCGCGAGCGGGCATTCCTGTGCCGCGGCTGAATCCTCGGCAAACAGGCCAAAGCGAATGAACGTGTTGCCCACGTCGACCGTCAATATATATGCGCACCCATTAAGCATCGTCGGCGCTCCTTTCGTCTGCCCAGCAGTATATCGCCTACCTAAACCAGTCATCCCAAAATGACTAGCTTGCGGCTATACTGGTGCGCGGTCGCGCGCGAGCTCACGCGGCGGCCCTTGGTAACCCGACTTCCCGCGCCGTATCCGTAGCGGCGCTCCCGGGGGAAGCGGATATACGCAAAGGAGTTCTATATGAGCAATCCCTCGAACCGCGCCTCGATGCGCGGGCAACTCACGCTGCGCGGCGTCGTCATCGGTGTCCTTGGCTGCGTGATCATCACGGCAAGCTCGGCCTACACCGCCCTCAAGATGGGCGCACTCCCCTGGCCGATCGTCTTCGCTGCCGTCATCTCGCTGTTCTTCCTTAAGCTCATGGGCAACGCCAGCCTCAACGAGGCAAACGTCACCCACACCATCATGTCCGCAGGCGCCATGGTCGCCGGCGGCCTGGCGTTTACCATCCCGGGTGCCTGGATGCTGGGCTATGCCGACCAGATCAGCTGGCTCGACATGTTTATCGTGGCACTCGCCGGCACTATCCTGGGTCTGCTGGCCACCGCGCTCATCCACCGTCACTTTATCGTGGACGCCGCGCTGGAGTTCCCCACCGGCAACGCCGCAGCTCAGACCCTGCGCGCCACCGAGGCCGGCGGCAAGACCGGCAAGCAGCTCTTTGGTTCCATGGCCATCGCCGGCATCTACAGCGTGCTTCGTGACGCCCTGGGCGTGGTGCCCAGCATGCTGTGCACGCTCAACATCCCCGGCGTGACCTTTGGCATCTACAACTCGCCCATGCTGCTCTCCGTCGGCTTCCTCGTGGGCTTCGCCCCGGTCGCCTTCTGGTTTGCCGGTGCCCTGCTAGGCAACTTTGGCATCATTGTGGGCGGCACCGCTGCCGGTCTGTTCGACGTTGTAACCGCGCAGGGCATCGTCAAGTCCCTGGGTATGGGTCTCATGATGGGCTTTGGCGTCGCCGTCGTCCTCAAGGACATCCTGCCGCAGATCGCCGGCATCGTCCGCGGTCTTGCCGCCGACAGCTCCACCGACACCGACGAGCAGTCGCTCATCTCGGGCTCCCTTAAGCTCGACGCCGGCATCATCGGCCTAGGCGCTGCCGCCATCGCCGTGGTCATCGCCATCGTGCTTGACCTTGGCCCCGTTCCGGCCGTCATCGTCACGCTGTTCACCTTTGTCACCACCATCATGAGCGCACAGAGCTGCGGCCAGACGGGCATCGACCCCATGGAAATCTTTGGCCTCATCGTTATGCTCATCGTGGCTGCCTTCGCACAGATCGCTCAGGTCAAGCTGTTCTTTATCGCCGGCATCGTAGCCGTGGCGTGCGGCCTTGCGGGCGACGTCATGAACGACTTTAAGGCCGGTGCCGTGCTGGGCACCAACCCGCGCGCACAGTGGATCGGCCAGGCCATCGGCGGCATCGTGGGCGCCTTGGTCGCCGCAGCCGTCATGGTCGCGCTCGTCACCGCCTATGGCCCGGACGCCTTTGGCCCCGACAAGAGCTTTGTTGCCGCGCAGGCAAGTGTGGTCGCCACCATGGTCTCGGGCATCCCGAGCGTGCCGTGGTTCGCCGGCGGCTTTATCGCCGGCATCGTCATGTACTGGCTCGGCATTCCGGCCATGATGATCGGCCTGGGCGTGTATCTGCCGTTCTACATGTCACTCACGGCATTCCTGGGCTCCTGCGTCAAGCTCGCCTACGACAAGTGGTCCGCCCACCGCGACGCCACCGCTGGTCTTTCTGACGAGGAGAGGGCTGCCAAGGACGCCGCCTTCCAGGAACAGGGCCTGGTTGTCGCCAGCGGCCTGCTCGGCGGCGAGTCCATCGTCGGCGTTATCCTGGCGTTTGTCTCCGTGGGCTTAAGCCTGCTGGGCTAAGCTGAGCAGCTGCTCGACGGCAACCATATTGCCTACGACTTGCCCGGTCGGTAGCTTTTGCGGCTGCCGACCGGGCTTTTTGATACCAACGCAAAGAAAGGCCGGCGCGCTGCGTATGACAGCGCGCCGGCCTTATCGTTTGGCTATCGAGACGGTCCCGCTATGAACCGAAGTTCGTTGCAGAAACTACGCTCGAAACGCTACATCTGCTTGCGACGACGATCGCCGAGCGTCACACCCGCAGCCACGAGTGTAATACCGCCGATAACGAAGACCTCGCCCGCAAGCGCGGAGTCATCACCGGTCTGGGCGAGCGCGGCAGGCGCAGCCTGTTTCTTGGCAACGGAGACCTTTGCAGCAGCCTGCGCAACCTGAGGCTTGGCCTGCGGCTCAGCCTTGGGATGATACTTGTCGTACTCGGCCTGAGCGGCAGCCAGGGCATCCTTGGCATCGCCAAGCTCGGCAAGCGCGGCGGCATAGGCGTCGTTGGCATCGGACAGCTTGGCATCGGCATCGCTCAGAGCAGCCTTGAGACCAGCGGCGGCATCGACGGCGGCCTTATAGCGAGCGTAGGCAGCGTTCAGCTTGACCAGCTTCTCGTTACCCGTCGTGCCCGCGGCAAGGGATGCCTTGTGGTCGACAGCCTCAAGATCGGCCTTGAGCGCCTCGTCGTTGGCAAGCTCGGCCTTGGCCTTGACGATATCGAGGTTCGCATCGACGACGGCTTCGTTGGCGGCCTCGAGCTGCTTCTGGGCATCGGCGACACCGGTGACGGCAGCGTCATAGGCGGCCTTGGCGTCGTCGACCGCCTTCTGAGCGCCGGCGAAGCGCTCGAAGGCCTTGTTCGCGGTAGCCAGCTCGCCCTCGGCGGCCTTGGCCTTCGCCTGTGCGTCGGACAGGGTCTGCGTCTTGGCGGCAACTGCCTGCTTGGCGCCCGAAAGAGCGGTCGCGGCGTGCACATCTGCGGCCTGAGCCTTGTCAACGCCAGCCTGGGCAGTGTCGTCGGCCTTCTTGGCATCGTTAAGCGTGCCCTGCTTGTTCGCAAGATCCGTCTTGGCGGCATCGCGCTTGGCGGTAAGATCCTTGACCGAAGCAGTGGCATTGTCATACGCCTCATTGGCCTGCTCGGACTTTGTCTTGGCGGCGTCGCGGGCGCTGCGAGCCTTCGCCTTGTGAGCAGCGGCCTCGGCTGCCTTCGTCTTGCTGTCAGCAAGCGTGGCGTTTGCCTTATCGAGAGCTGCCTGGGCAGTGGCGGCCTTGCTCTTGGCGGCATCGAGGTTCTGCTTGAGGGACTCGATGTCGATTCCGCCGAGTGCGTCCTTCGCGGCGTCGTATGCCGTCTTCGCGGCGGCGGTGTCGGACTTAGCCTTCTCGTACTCACCCTTGGCGGTGTTCATGTTCACATCTGCTGCGGTGAAAGCGTCCTGGGCGGCATCCTGCCCGTTTACAGCTGCGAAGTAAGCTTTCCTAGTAGTTCCAAAGTTCTTCTGCGCCTCGGCGAGCTTGCCCTGAAGCTCCTTGAGCTGCTCCTTCTGCTCCTGCGTGCCGCCTGCGTTGTAAGCGGAATCGATGTAGTCGTTGAGGAGTTTCTTGAACTCGGAGACAGTGAAATCGGCCTGAGTGTCATCAGCGCTGTAATCGAATATGGTTACCTCGGAATCGGTGTTCTTACCGCTACCGGTCGCGATACCGATAGCCTTCGTGCCGGCATCGATGATGTTGAGATAGTGCCCGCACTCTTTGTAGATGCTGTAGTAGTGCTGGTAGATATAGTATGAATCATATCGATGGCTTCCAAGTGCGTCACCATACTGTTCGACGTACTTATCGAATGCCTTTTTCTCCTGGGTGTAGAGACCGGTATATGGCCAGCCAAGCGTATCCTCGGTCTCGCCGCCGGTATATGCGCCGCCTCCGCCAGCAAGATTTTCGCCGTTGTCGAAGTAACAGTTCGAGTGTCCCCAGATGTTCGATGAATATGATGTATTAAGAGCGGCTGCCGCAGTCATGCGGAGGCTGACGCTGAGCGCCGACTGACCGTTCGCCTTGCGGAGGTTGTTCTGGGTGTCGAGATATGTCAGGGCGTTGCGCATCTGCTCCAAGGAAAGCGGGTTGGTGTCGCGAGACATGTCCTGATCGACGTACTGGTCATACCATTCGGCCTTGTCAGCGGCACCGGTCAGCATCGATACGGCTTCCTGGGCGTTCTTTTTCTGCGTGGCTGTGAACTGGCTGCCGTCGCTAATATAGTTCATGAAGCCGAGTATACCTTGGCTGATGACTTCCTGGTCAACGGTCATGTTGGACTTGAGCTCAGCAATCTGCTGCTCAAGAGCCTCAACCTGGACATTAGCAGCGTCATAAGCCTTTTCCGCGGCGTTCGAAGCAGCGCAGGCTGCCTCCCACTCGCTGCGCTTCTGCTTGCGAACTTCGACAAGCTTATCGTACTCCGCCTTCTTGTCGGCCTCGGTCTGCTGGGCCTGCTCGTATGCCGTCTTCGCGGCGTCACGCTTACTGGCCGCGTCCTTGTACTCCTTGTTTGCCGCATCGTATGCAGACTGGGCAGATGCCACAGCAGCGTTGGCGGCGTTGGCCTTCTCCTGCGCGGCAGCGACGGCAGCCTGGGCGGCCTGCAGATTTGTCTGTGCGGTGGCGTCGGCATCCGTCGCGGCATTGAGCTCCGCCTGCGCGGTCTTGAGCTCACCAGCAGCAGCTTTCTTGGCGGCCTCAAGCGCACTCAGGTCAACACCCGTACCCGAGACGGCAGCATCGAGCGCGGCCTGCGCCTGGTTGAACTTCTGCTGGGCGTTATCGCGCGCGGTGGTTGCGGCTGCGAGAGCAGCGGCAGTCTCCTGCTTCTTGGCCTGGGCAGTCGTCAAAGCCGCCTCGGTATTCTGCTTTTCCTGCTGGGCGCTGGCCTCGGCAGCCTTGGCCTGGTCCAGATTGGCCTGTGCAGTAGTAACGGCCTTATTGGCGTCATCGAGCTTTGCCTGCGCGTCCTCGACGGCCTTCTTGGCGGCCTCGTACTCGTCCATACCCATGGCCTCGAGCTTGGCCTGGGCATCATCGAGGGCCTTCTTGGCCTCATCCTGCTTTGCCTTGGCGTCCTTGAGCGCCTGGGTCTTATCCTCGACACTCTTGTTGGCCTGTTCGAGCCGATCGTTCAGGTCGCCCAGCTTCTTCTGCTGCTGCTCGGTCTTTTCGACGGCGGCTTTGAGCTCGTCAATCTTCTCCTGGAGCGCGGCGACTTCTGCTGCGTTCTGCTCGGCGGCGTTATCGGTCACGGCCTGCGAGGCCTGATTCTTTTGCTGCTGCGCCTGCTTTTGAGACTGGCCCGCCGCGTCGGCCTTCTTCTGGGCGGCATCGTAGGCGGCCTGAGCGTCCTTGAACTGCTTTGCCGACTCCTCGGCCAGCTGGGCAGCCGTCTTTACGACCGCTTGGTTACCGGCGGCAACGGTGTTCTCTACAGAACTACCCCCCCCCTGAACAGAATCGCCGTTATCTGCCGTCGGTGCGGCGATTGCCGCCAGCGGCGACATGAGCGGCTGAGCGATGAGGCCCGCCGTCAAAACGGTTGCGACGGCGCGGTTGGCAACGCCCTTGACGTTGACGGCCTTAGCCCGAGGCTCAAAGTGTTGTGGACTGTAGTTTGCCATGGCTTTCTCCCTTTGACACGGATGTATCCATACGATTCAAACTGTAGGTGCCGATTTTTGAATTCTGTTGCGCAACATTGGTCACCAGCGGATTTTTTTGAAATTCGCGCTCTCGTGCTTCACAATTTCGTCACATATGTAGGAGCTGGTGCATCATATTCTTGCGGGATCGAATTGAGCCTGTGATTTGCATTTGCTCCCGCGTCATCCGCCCTATCGGATCCCGCATCCAACAGACACCCCGCCCGCCACGGTGTAGAGTTAGGACAACGGGCGCGTTGCGCGGCCCGTGCCAGAACGAGGTGGACATGGAACTCGACAAACAACAGATCAAGCGACTACGCGAACGCCATCACCGGCGCCACGGCATCCGCCCCGCCCATAGCGAGGCCATGGAGAACGCCACCCGCTTCCTAAAGCAAGCGTTCAATATTCGCGAGGGTCGCGCGCCCTACCACGTGATTCGCAAGCGCTTTGTAAACGGGGCACGCCTGACCGGCTCTCACCTGTGCATCCTCATCATCGCCATGCTCATCGCAAGCATCGGCCTCGATATCGACTCGGACATCGCCATCGTGGGCGCCATGCTCATCTGCCCGCTTATGGGATCGGTCCTTGCCATGGCATACGGCATCGCCACGCTCGACCGCGAGATTACCGTCGAAGCCGTCGCCGGCCTTGCGCTGCAAATGGCCTTTTGCCTGGTCACATCCACGTTGTACTTTAAGCTCTCGCCCCTTGGCGCCACCACAGCCGCCATTATCGACAACTCGACGCCCACCGTGTGGGACCTCGCCGTCGCGCTCGCCGGCGGCTTTGCGGGCGGCCTAGGCAACTCACGCGACCAGGAGCCCGCAACGCTCATCGCCGGCGTGGCCGTGGCGACCGCGCTCATGCCGCCCCTGTGCGCGGCGGGCTATGGCATCGCCATCGCAAGCGGGTCGCTGTTTCTCTCGGCGCTTTACGAGTTTGGCATCAACGTCGTCTTTATCGCGCTGGCGGCCGAAGCCGTACTACTTCTTTTGCGCGTGCCGCTCAAGCGTGACCTCAACGGCGACGGCATTGTGACCGCCGAGGAAAATGCCGAGGTCGACGAGCTGTCGCGCAAAGTGCGCCGCCGCATCATCGTGGACACGATCATCTTTGCCATCCCCTGCATCGTTATGACCGCGGGGTCCATTGGCTCGGCGCAGGCCGGCGTGCAGGACGGCTACGGCATCACTGAGACCACGCGCGAGCTTGCCGCGGTGCTGCCGGGCTTTAAGGATTACACCGTTGCCGTCGAGACCTCGGCAACTGAGGGCAACGAAGAAGGCATTGTCGAGCGTGAGATTGTCGCCCACGTGACGACAAGCGAGGCGCTCGGGGCGCACGACCGCCACGTCGCCCGCAAGCTCATCGACCTCAATGTACCCGAACTCGATCGCGTGGAGTTTGATGTGAGGTAACGCAGGGCGCAGGCCGAGACGAGGCGCAGACGCGGCACGAATACGAGCAAAAAGCGGGGGCGTAGTTCATGACCGCGCCCCCGCTCGCTGCTTTATTGCCGTAAATCAACTTTCCACATCGACATCGCCGGACTCCACCATAAACGCCGGATAAGTGCTCACCAGATTAAAGCGGGTCACCTTGGTATCTCTAAATAGGTAGAGCCAACCCTGATCGCGTCGACGCGAAATATACGCCACGTGGACCGTACCGAATTCTTCACCGTTTTCCTTCTTTAATAACAGGATGTTGGGGTCATCCGTACGCTTAAACTGCCCGTCTGTGCAGATTCCGTCTTGGTCGACCAGCTGCCATCGACAGTTGTCCTCCTCAAGAAAAGCCAGGGTTTCCCGACTCGTTTTGTCATCCCGATAGTAACCATCAATGGCAAAGCCTTCGGAAACGCATTCCTGCATATAGGACGTTTCTCGGCTTATAGCAAACAGCCCTGTAGCGCCCAGGAGCACAGCCAGGCAGACCACTGCAAGGGTTATCGAGACAAAACGGCGGCTCATGTTAGCCAGCCCGATACTTGTTTAACGGAGCACGAAACATACTTGGTACCTCCGATATCAGCGCAAACGTCACCTACGGCCCGCCGGCAATCATATGTTTCCAACATCAAACCATATGGTTACAACTCGTTGGAGATAGGTTCCATGAACGGACGATAATTTGCGGCGAACGGCTACATATGTTCATTATCTCAGGGTTCTGGAGGCAATTTTTGGTGCCACCGAGACGTTGTTTTCGGAAGTATGCGGCAAATTCCGGAGCCCTCGAGCACACCCCGGTTTTTCACCAATAAAACCGCAGGCACAGAGCTTGGACATATCCAGCGTGCTCGGCCTATTCAAATTTTGCCGCATACTTCCGAAATCTAAGTTCGCAGGGGGTGATAGTTGGACCGTTTACGCAACAGATGTCCAGTAAAAACGGGTGGTAACCGGTACGGCTGCCACCCGTTTGTCCCATATCTAGCCCATAGCAGGCCAGTTACTTCTTAATGCCGCGTCCCAGGCGCTCGGCGACCGATGCCACGGCCTCCTCGCTGGCCGGCCCGCAGCTCACACAGCCGTCATGAGCACGCATCTGGCCGGTGACCTCGTCCATCGCGAGCGGCGCCACCTTCTCGAGCTTAAAGCCCTTACCGGCGCGCATGTTCTCCTTCGCCACGCTGATCATGAGCTTAATACGGTTGAGCTGGTTGACCTCGGACGCACCGGGGTCGTAGTCCACCGCGACAATGTTGCTCTCGGGATGCTGACGGCGCAGCTCCTTGATTACGGCCTTGCCCACCACATGATTGGGCAGGCACGCGAAGGGCTGCGTGCAGATGATGTTGGGCGCACCGTGGTCGATCAGGTCGAGCATCTCGGCTGTGAGCAGCCACCCCTCACCCATGTTATTGCACACCGATAGCACCGTGCGGGCCTTGTCGGCCATGGTGCTGATACGCTCGGGCGCCTCAAAGCGCTGGGACTTCTCGAGCAGCTCCTCAACCGGCGTACGCATCCAGTCCACGAGCTTGATGAGCGCCTGCATGCCCGCACGTGTCGTAGCGGAGCTGCCCAGCTCGTCCTTTTGCAGCTCGGCGTTGCTCATGGAGTACAGGAAGAAGTCGAGCAGGCCCGGCACCACGGCCTCGCAGCCCTCGCGCTCGATGACATCGACCACGTGGTTGTTGGCCGTGGGGTGGAACTTGACCAGGATCTCGCCGACCACGCCCACACGCGGCTTGGTGCCCTCGCCCACAAGTGGCATGGTGTCGAACGCGCGAATGGCCTCACGGCACAGCTTGGTGTAGTTATGCCTGTTGAACTTGGGCGCCAACTTGCGAGCGCGCGCCATGTACTCCTCATAGAGCGCGTTGGCGGCACCGGGCGTGGCCTCGTACGGGCGGCAGCGGTAGAGCATCTGCATCATCACGTCGCCAAAGAGCACCGCGTAGACTGCCTGCTTAAGCAGCGCCGGCGTCAGCTTGAAGCCGGGGTTGTCCTCGCCAAGCGCCACGGCCGAAAGCGAGATCACCGGGATCTCGGGGTGGCCGCTCTCGCGCAGGGCCTTGCGGATGAGCGCGATGTAGTTGGTGGCACGGCAGCCGCCGCCGGTCTGGCTGATGACCACGGCGGTCTTGGACAGGTCGTACCGACCGCTCTCGATGGCCTCCATAATCTGGCCCGTCACCAGAATCGACGGGTAGCAAATGTCATTGTTCACATAGCGCAGGCCAGCCTCGACGGCATCGTGGTCGGTCGAGGGCAGCAGCTCCAAGTTGTAGCCGGCACCGCGGAACACCTCTTTGACCAGGTCAAAGTGGATCGGCGCCATCTGCGGGCACAGGATGGTATAGCCCTCGTCGCGCATCTGCTCGGTAAAGGGCACCTTGGGCCATGCGGTCGAAGCACTCTCGCGCTGAGCCTCGAACGTGTACTTGCGGCTCGCGAACGCGGGGGCATCCGTGGAGGGCGCCACCGGCGCAGCGTCGCCCTGCTCAAAGACCTTGCCCGCAGCCGTGGCCTCGGCCAAGCGCTCGGCCTCCTGGTCCTTGAGTGCCGCCATGAGCGAGCGGATGCGAATGCGCGCGGCGCCCAGGTTGGACACCTCGTCGATCTTGAGCACGGTGTAGATCTTGCCACTGGCCTCCAGGATCTCCTGCACCTGATCGGTGGTCAGGGCATCGAGGCCGCAGCCGAAGGAATTGAGCTGGATCAGGTCCAGGTCGTTGCGCATCGTCACAAAACGGGCGACGGCGTACAGGCGACTGTGGTACATCCACTGGTCGACGACGCGAATCGGACGCTCGGGCTTTACCAGATGCGCGAGCGAATCCTCGGTAAAGACCGCAAAGCCAAAGCTCGAGATAAGCTCGGGCAGGGCGTGGTTGATCTCGGGGTCGTTATGGTAGGGACGACCGGCGAGCACGATGCCGTGACCGCCGTGGTCCTCGACCCACTTAAGAGCCTCCTCGCCCATGGTCTGGATGTCCTCGTGGAAACGCGCATCGGCCTCAAAGGCGGCGTTGACGGCGGCATCGACCTCGGAGCGCGTGATCTTGGGACCGCGCACGCGTCCGCGACCGGCCTCAGCATCGGCCACACGGTCGACGGCGAGCACCTGGTACAGACGGCGCTTGAGCTCGGTCTTGTCATGATAGGGCACAAACGGGTACAGGAACTCGATGTTCTGCTCGCGGATCTCGTCGATGTTGAGTGCCAACGCCGTGGGGTAGCTCATGACGATGGGGCAGTTGTAACAGTTGCCGGCGGTCGGATCCTCCTTGCGCTCCCAGCGCACGCACGGCATCCAAATGAAGTCGACATCGCGGTCGATGAGGTTCATCACATGGCCGTGGCTCATCTTGGCCGGATAGCACACGCTCTCGGACGGCATGGACTCGATGCCCGCCTGGTAGGTCTTTTTGCTCGACTGGTCAGACAGCTGCACGCTAAAGCCCAAGCGCGTAAAGAACGCGTGCCAGAAGGGGTAGTTCTCGTACATGTTGAGCGCGCGCGGGATGCCGACGGTGCCGCGCGGGGCCTCGTCGGGGCTCAGCACCTCGCGGTTAAAGAGCAGATCGTTCTTCTTTTTGAAGAGGTTGGGCGCCTCGGTCTTTTGCTTTTTGTGGCCGGCACCCTTCTCGCAGCGGTTACCGGTAATGAAGCGCCTGCCGCCGCCAAAGTCGTTGACGGTGAGCTGGCAGTTGTTAGAGCAACGGCCGCAGCGGACGTGTTTTTGCGTCACGGTGAGGTGTGCGATGTCCTCGGCAGAAAGAATGGTCGAGGTGCCGTCGGCACCAGCGCGATCGCGGGCGAGCAAGGCCGCACCGTAGGCGCCCATGCAGCCGGCGATGTCGGGACGCACGGCGTGAACGCCGGTGAGCTGCTCGAACGCGCGCAACGTGGCGTCGGACATAAAGGTGCCGCCCTGAACGATCACCTGGCTGCCGATCTCCTTGGGATCGCGCAGCTTAATGACCTTGAACAGGGCATTCTTGATGACGGAATAAGACAGGCCGGCCGCGATGTCGCCCACCGTGGCGCCTTCCTTCTGCGCCTGCTTGACGCGCGAGTTCATAAAGACCGTGCAGCGGCTGCCCAGGTCGACGGGGGCCTTGGCATGGATGGCGGCATCGGCGAACGCGCGTACGTCCATGTTCATAGAGACGGCGAAGCTCTCGATAAAGCTGCCGCAACCCGACGAGCAGGCCTCGTTGAGCATGATGTGCTCAATCACGCCGTCCTTGACGCGCAGGCACTTCATGTCCTGGCCGCCGATGTCCAGGATAAACTCGACGCCGGGCAGGAACGCCTTGGCGCCGCGCAGGTGGGCGACGGTCTCGATCTCGCCGGAATCGGCCTTGAGGGCCTCGATGAGCAGCGCCTCGCCGTAGCCCGTGGTGGTCACGTGGCCAATGGTGCAGCCCGCGGGGATGTGGTTGTAGAAATCGGCCATGATGACCTTGGCCGTGCCCAGGATGTCACCGTTGTTGTTGCCGTACCAAGTGTGCAGCAGTTGACCGTCCTCGCCCACGAGCGCGGCCTTCATGGTGGTGGAGCCGGCGTCGATGCCGATGAACACGCGGCCGGTGTAGCCGTCGAGCTTGCCCTTGGGGACGACTTCCTGGTCGTGGCGACCCTTGAACTCGGCAAAGTCCTCGTCGGTGGCAAAGAGCGGATTCAGACGCTCGACCTCGGCGCCCTGCGTGTCGCCCAAGCTGTCGATGGCCTCGATGAGCTGCGGGAACGTGCTGAGCTTGTTGGACTCGTGCGCCATGGCGGCGCCGCTCGCCACAAACAAGTGAGCGTTTTGGGGCACGATGCGGTGTTCCTCGTCCAGGTTGAGCGTGAGGTAGAAGCGGTGGCGCAGCTCGGAGAGATACTGCAGCGGGCCGCCCAGGAAGGCGACGTTGCCACGGATGGGACGGCCGCACGCCAGGCCCGAGATGGTCTGGGTCACAACGGCCTGGAAGATGGAAGCGGCCACGTCCTCGGGGCGGGCGCCCTCGTTGAGCAGCGGCTGGACGTCGGTCTTGGCAAAGACGCCGCAGCGGCTGGCGATGGGATAGATGGTGGTGGCGTTGGCCGCGAGCTCGTTGAGGCCGCTCGCGTCGGTGTGCAGCAGGGTTGCCATCTGGTCGATGAACGCGCCCGTACCGCCGGCGCAGGTGCCGTTCATGCGCTGCTCGATGCCGTTATCAAAGTAGATGATCTTGGCGTCCTCGCCGCCCAGCTCGATGGCGACATCGGTGGCCGGGATGAGGGTCTCGACGGCACGCTTGCTGGCGATGACCTCCTGGACAAACTCCAGGTCGAGCCACTGGGACAGCAGCAGGCCGCCCGAGCCGGTAATGGCGCAGGTCATCTGGGCCGTCGGCAGCACGGTCGCAGCGCCTTCGAACAGGTCGCGGGCGCAGGCACGGACGTCGGTGTGGTGGCGCTGGTACTTGGCGTAGACGATCTGGTTGTCGTCGTTGAGCACGGCGAGCTTAACAGTGGTGGAGCCCACGTCGATGCCCAGGTGTAGGTTGCCGCGGGCGTTCTCGGGATTGAAGATCGCGCCTTCGGGGGCGTGGGCGGCGGCTATGGGCTCAGCGGCGGTGGCGGGCTCGCTAGTAACGGACGTCTCCCCTGCCGCGTTCTTGGCATCGGCAACTGCCTCGGCAACTTTCTCGGCTGCCGCGGTCGCGGCCTTCTGCGCGGCGTCCACCACGGCGGGCGCGGCCTCGCGTGCGGCAGCAACCATACGATCCTTGATGCCCTCGACGAGTTTGCTCATCTGTCTCTCCTCTTAGTTGTTGGACTCGACGGTTGCGGCGGTGTCGGCCGCGTCCTCGAGCTGCAAGTTCAATAGCTTCATGCCGTATTCCGGCACGTTGATATCGATGGGTTGGCCATACAGGTCACCAGGACGAACAAAAGCGAGCACCGTCATAATGCGCGCCATGGCCTCGGGCGATTCGGAAAGGTCACGCTCAAACCAGCGCTGAATCATGCCGACCTCGGCACTCACGACGTAGGTGACGTAGTAGTCAAAGAACGTGCCCAGCGCCAGGCCCAAAATGCCCGTCTGCGCACGCGGCACCACAGCCTCACGCGCAGTGTCGATAATCCTTTTAATGAAGGCCTGGTCGCCGCCCGGCCCCAGCAGCGCACCGATTAAGTCGCGGTTGGCCGCAAGATAACGCAGCAGCTCAACCGAACCGGGCGCCGGCTCGAGCTCATCGATATTGTGATAGAGATCAGGCAGCTGAGCTGCGGTAATGAACTCAATGCGCTCACGGATCTCGGCCAGCAAGCCGTCCTCGATTTGATTGATAAAGTCGGGGATATCGCGGTAGTGCGAATAGAACGTGCGACGCGTAAGGCCAGCGCGCTCGGTGAGCGACGCGACATTAATGCGCGAAAGGTCGCCGCTTTCGGCAAGCTCGCTGGCAAGCGCCTGGCGAAGGGCACGCTGCGAGCGAAGGGACCGGCGATCGCATTTCTCGAGCTGGGACAAGCGTCCTCCTTGTTACTCAGCCTGTGCGCTATTGCACAGTGCGAGTATTATTGCACACCGTGTGTATCAACACGTAAAGGCAATATTTGGAATGTGACGAGGGGGCAGTCTCTTTGTCACATTATTCGATGACGGTGCGGGAGTTTTGCTTGCGCATGGTGGCGAGCATGTGTTTGGGGACGGCGTGGACCATGCAACTGCCGATAGTTGCGCTCGCGGCGGCCTTAGCTGCATCGCTAGCGTTTTTGGTCGCGTAGCTGTGGCGGAAGCGTTTGAGCATGGCGATATCGTTGCCGCCGTCGCCGTAGACCGCGACCTCGTCCTCGGCAATACCGTAGTAGCCCGCCAGCCATGCCACGCTCTCGCCCTTGTTGCACGCCACGTCCGTAATTTCGAACATCACCGGATCGAACGGCGCGTTGACCACGCGGTCCGAGCGCTCGGCCAGATACGCCTTAAGGTCGCACTCCAGCTCGGGCGAGGTCACGCGACAGTTGATCTTGCACACATCGTGGCGCAGGATGTCACCGATCGACTGGTCGAAGTACTGTTCCTCGTGGTACCCGCCACGCGCACGCATGCCGCGCATCACGATGCGCTTGATAGGGCTGTCTTTTTTAAAGCCCGCCTGGTGCATCTCGAACGATCCGCTCGAAAACATGCCGTCGGGCGTGGAGCAGTCAAAACAGATATCCGGAAACTCCTTGAGCAGCTCCTCGGTGATCTGCGGATCGATGGTCCAGGTCTTGAGCACCTCGCCATGACTGTCGCGCACGATGGAGCCGTTAGAGCAGCAGGCATCGAGCGCCAGCCCCGTAAAGCCATGCTCGCCGATCGGCAGCGTCGAGCGTCCGGTCGCGGGAACCACATGCAGGCCGGCCTCGGTCAGCTCGCGAATGGCACGGCGGATGGTCCCATCCGCCTCGTGCAGGGCGTTCAGCAGCGTTCCGTCTAAGTCACTCGCGAACATCTTGATCATGGGCGTGCCTCTCCTTCGTCTGCACGATATTGTAGACGAAGGAGAGGCATGCCCAAACAATGCCGTCCCGGCGCGGCGGGCCACTGCCTCCGCAAATTCACGGTGCCCCAGCACGTTAAGACAATCGCCGCAAGCGATTTTTCAGCCGATAAAACAGAGCCGTCGTCAACGTCAGCACCGCCAGCATGCCTGCGAATACAATCGCCGGTGTCCATCGATCATATGCAACCCCGTACGTCAATTGGCCGATAGGTGTTGCGCAGGAAAGGACCATGTAAACGACCGAAAGCACTTTTCCGCAGAGCTCAGCCGGCGCTACCCGCTGAACAAACGCGATGATTTCAACCGACGCAATGCTTGCCCACACCATGATCCATGCCGAACCAACCGCAAACACGGTGAACACGCATACATCTGCGCCGAACAGTAGCGTAACGATAATCGGTACGACTCCAAAACAGATCCTCGCAACATATCGACATATGCCATTGAGAGAAAAGCGATGCGGCCAAATGCTGACCAAGCCACTGCCAGTAAGACCACCCAAGCCCAGAGCAACCTCAACTATCCCAACGCAGGACGATTGCATGCCGAGATGCTTTGTAACAATAATGGGAGCGCCAATCGTTAGCCCAACCAACGCAAGGTTCAAAACGGCCGCAAGCAAAATCACAGCGACCAATGATGCATTTTGCAACAGATACCGAATCGACTCCCAAAAATCGTTTCGGTATGTCGTACGAGTCGCGCCGTCTCCCATCGTTTCAGATGAGGCATTTTGTTTGATTGCGACCCCAAACAAGAGAGCTGAAATCGCAAACGCCACCGACGCGGTTGCGCAAAGAGCATCGATGCCAAAGCACCCATAGACTGCCGTCCCGACCACAGGACCCGAGATATTGCTCACCATGGTCACCTGCGAAACCAATGCAGTGGCCCGCTCAACCTTCTTTTCACCCGCCATGTGCACCGTCTCAATTTGGAGCATTGGCTTTAGCAGCGATTGAACACCATATTGAACACAAAGTATCGCTACTACGACGACCGCAAGAGGCAACGAGCGCTTCATGGGGATAGACAGCAGCGATGCAGTCATCAGAGCAATGCCAAGGGCCACGAGGACCTCGCGATGTCTTCCCCTATCCGCCAAGATTCCGCCAACCGGAGTTGCGAGTACGCCGGGTATGAATGCCGTCGCCACGACGACGCCATATAACGTTGACGATCCACTGCAATCGAACAAGTAAAGTGGATACGCAAAGCACAGCGCCGACAGCATCGAATACGTGCACAGCTGCGCAACCAGAAGTTCCGCGAGCCTGATTGACCGCACTGTTTTTGATTTCAACGAGACGCCGACGTCTCTCAGCCCAGCCATAAGCCCACCCCCTATACATACCACTAGTATGTATTTAATGACTTGAAAAGGGCAGCCGTGGCTACCCTCACAAATCAATTACATACCGTTGGTATCTATATTACCACCCAGCGCGGTCCCATACGTCCCAAATCCGTGCCGTTGTCTGGAGCACTTCCTCGCCCAAATCGAGTCCCACCGCAGCGGCCATCTGCGCCAGACATTGTGCACGAGCGAGCATTCGCTCCTTGGGCTCGAGCGGACGGAACAGTGGCAGCAACCAGAGATTCGCCAGCAACGATACGGCCTCCGCCGCTTCGCGCGGGCATTCGCACGCAATGGAGCCGTCGGCGATGCCCTCCTCGATCACTGGCAAGAGACAGCCATCGGCTGACTCGTCAAACGAGCCCTGGTACTGCATCGCCAGTAGACGCGAGCTTTTTACCGGATCCGCCGCAGGATGCATGCGTGCCCATAGCTCAATTTGCGGAACAACGGACTCGGGCGCGTACAGCCGCCTGAGCTTTTGGGCTCCGGTCATATTACCGACGCCAAGCATCGAGCGGCGGTGCTCAACAATCGGAGTCATCGCCCGATCAAACGCGGCGTTGAAAATCTCTTCTTTGCTCTTGAAGTGATGATAGACAGCGCCCTTGGTCATGCCGTCGAGACGGTCAACGATATCTTGAATACTCGTCCCCTCATAACCCTGTGCGCAGAATAGCTCCAGTGCCGCGTCGAGAATCTTCGCGACCGTCTCCTCGGGATATTTATTGCGACCCATAATCCGCCCATCCGCAACGCAAGTCTTGTGCCTCATTGCAGCATTTTAACGTTGCGGATGGCAGGCGGTCGATCCTACACCGCGGCGGGGCCGTGTTCGCCGGTACGGATGCGGATAACTTCCTCGACCGGCTCAATCCAGATCTTGCCGTCTCCAACGGCGCCGGTACGGGCGGCGTTGCAGATGATGTCGACAATGCCGTCGACATGTTCATCGGCGCAGATGAGGGTGAACTGCACCTTAGGGATCGTGTTGACAAGCAACTCGTTGCCGCGCACGTATTCCTTCCAGCCATGCTGCGCGCCGCAGCCCTGCACCTGGTTGATAGTCATGCCGCGAACATCAGCAGCAAACACCGCGTCTTTAAGAACCTCAAGCTTTTCCTGGCGCACGATAGCCGTGATCTTTTTCATAATGAATTCCTCTCAAAAATCAACGTATCCCTTTACATGAGACGCGGGTTTCCCAGGTGCCGCAAACCAACCTCAGAAATCAAAAAGTTCAACTGACTGGTCTTAGCAGGTTTCCCAAGTGCCGCAAATTGCCGTGAAAGAGGAGCGAAGCGTACTTAAGTACGTGAGCGACGATTGAACGGCAAGGTGCGGTGCTTGGGGAAGCTGCTAATCGAGTCCGGAGAACGAAGGATAAGCGCTCTCGCCGTGCTGACTCGCATCCAAGCCCAGCGCCTCATCGGCCTCGTCCACGCGCAGGCTGCCGCGGAACAGCGCCTTGACCACCGCGGCAATCACCAAGTCGAGCACCAGCACAATAGCGACCGTCACCACAATGCCCAGGATTTGCGAGATGAGCAGCGACATGTCACCCGTGTAGAACAGGCCGCCCTTACCGGTCCACGAAAGCTCCGGCACGCAGAACAGGCCCGTGAGCACGCCGCCCAAGATGCCGCCGATACCATGGCAGCCAAACGCGTCGAGCGCATCGTCGTAGCCGAACTTGGTCTTGAGATGGCTGATGGCCAGGTAACAGACGGGAGAGACGATCAGGCCCATGACCAGCGCCGCCCACGGCTCGACAAAGCCCGCGCCCGGCGTGACCACCACAAGGCCCGCAACCAGACCGGTGCTGGCGCCCACCAGCGTGGGACGACCGGTGTGCACGCGCTCGACGGCAAGCCACGAGACCATGCCCGCCGCGCTGGCCGTCACGGTGTTGAGGATGGCGAGTGCCGCCACGGCGTCGGCCTTAAACTCGCTGCCGCCGTTAAAGCCAAACCAACCAAACCAAAGTAGACCGGCGCCCAGCGCCACAAACGGCACGTTATGCGGACGGTAGCTCACCATGCCAAAGCCGCGACGACGGCCGAGCATTAAGCAGAGAATCAGGCCCGTGAGACCAGACGAAATGTGTACCACGTCGCCGCCGGCAAAGTCGAGCGCGCCGATGATGTCGCCGATAAAGGAACCATCGCCGCCCCAAACCATGTGGGCGAGCGGCGCATAGACCACGAGCAGCCAAATGCCCAGGAAGGCCGTCATGGCACCAAACTTAACGCGGCCTGCCAGACTGCCCGTAACGATAGCGGCGGTGATCATGGCAAACGCCATCTGGAAGGCGATGTTGATGATCTGAGGGTAGACGGCACCGCCCGCGGCATTGCCCTCGGCCGCCTGCAGCACCTGGTTGAGCACCGGTAGGCACAGCAACTGGTCAAGGCCTCCAATAAACGGACTCGAGCCGTCGCCGCCGTAGGCCAGCGACCAGCCGGCAACAATCCACAGCACACCAACCAGGCCAATGGCGCCAAAGCACATAAGCATGGTGTTGATGACATTTTTGCGCCTAGACAGACCGCCATAGAAAAACGCCAGGCCCGGTGTCATTAAAAACACGAGCATGGTGCAGATGAGCATAAACGTTGTCGATCCCGTATCGTACATTCGTCCCCCTTGGTCGCATGAACGTTGTCGGCGCCCATAATGCGGCCGAGGGGCAACTGGTGTAGACCAGATACGGCGTTGTTAAACGCTGCGTTGTCGAATGGAAACGGTGCCGCAATCTTGGAAACGGCGCGGCAACGGGCGCGAAACGAACGGGAAATACGCGAGCAAGGAAGCCGTGAGCGCGCCCGCCCCGCCTAGCGCCGGAACAGCTCGCGAGCTCGGTCGCGGAGATCGGTGGCCCGGATGACGCCCTCGTAGCGATTGATGCGCAAGCGCGGAAAGGCATTGAAGAAGCGCAGGTCGCGACGACTGAGCGACACACTCGGCACCGGACGGCTCATGCGCTTGCCGGCAAGGCGACGACTGAGCGACGGACGCGGCATGCTCGGCGCGGCATCGGCAACGCGGCGGGCAGCAAGCGCCAGGCCGCGAGCACCATCCGAGATAAACGTCGGCATCGAAGCCTTCTCGCGCAGGGCATCGAGCGCCGCGTCGCCCAGCTCGGCCAGCCAAGCGTTAACGGCGCGACCGCGGATATGCGTCTGCGCCACCGAGTCGATCGCCGAATCGGGAATACGTTCGAGCATAGAGTCGGAGGCGTCGGCAAGCGACTCATTGATGCGGTCGGCAAGGTCGGCACGCACACGCTCAAGCTGATCGGACAGGCGGCGCCAGCTGGCCAACGAGCACACCGCATCGACCATCATCGCGACCGCGACGATAAAGGCGGACAGCCGCACAATCAGCACCGGCAGATGGCCAAGCAGCCCCAGCAATGCCGGCTCCACTAAACGGCAAATACACAACGCACCCAAGCCAAATGCGCAGGCCCAGTACAGGCAGATGCGTCCGTGCAGGTTAAACGGCAGATGCGAGTAATCCCAAAACCGGGCACCCGTCGTTTTTTCCAACAGCACGCCCACGCTATATTCGATCACGCTGCATACGAGCGCGGCAGCGACAAACTGGCTCGAGGCGTCTGGGATTCCACGCAGCAGCAACCAGCACGCGATGCCGCCCGCACCGTAGATGGGACAACACGGCCCTAGCAAAAAGCCGCTGTTGGCAAAGCGTCCGTGGTTGAGCATGGCGCAGACTGTCGACTCCCATACCCAGCCGCAAAAACCGTAGAAGGCAAACGAGAGTACCAGCGCCGAGAGCGGACAGGCGGCAAGCGTCGCGCCGTCAAATGCCATGTCGATCGCGGTTCCCACCGTCTACCCACTCCTCTTTTCGTTCGATTCTTTGCTCGAGCCGTCACTCGACCCCTCGTTCAAATCGTTCGCGCCGCCTTTGCGCGGCAGACGGCCGGCAATCGTCTCGCGCAGCGCGCACCATTTATCCGCCAGGCACACAATCCATGCCTCACGACACGTCGGCGGCACCGGTACCAGCGGAAACATATGCCGTACGATAATATTCCGCTCGCGCGGCGTCAGCTCAAAATCTTCCTCCGCACGCGCCAAGGCAAAAAACGGGTGGCGAAAGCCATGCAGCCGATGGCTTGGGTCGGGATCGTGCCAGTCATAGAGAAAGTAATCGTGCAGCAGGGCCCCGCGCAGCAGCGATAAGCGGTCGACGGAGATACCGACGCGGCCCAGGCGCTCGGCAAAGGACAGACTTGCCCGCGCCACCGAGGTCACATGTGCATAAACCGTCACATCGCCATGTTGGATAAACTCATGCATCAGGTCCAAGCGGCCCGCCTGGGCAAGCTGACGGGCGGCATCGTCGACCTCGCGCGCGATTTTCTCGGCACGAACGGTATCGGACATGCGGCCTCCTTCCGGCGGCGCTCGGCGGCAAGCCGCAGCCTGCACGCAATGAATAAAATCATCATGGAACTTATCAGTATGGCATCGGACAAAACGTTTTGCCCCACCAGTTGGCGAATTACCGCGCCGCCGTCACATATCAAACGCCAAAATGTGCGAGACTGTCTTGTGCAATTGTGCCGGCCGAGGGAGTGCCGGCGCACGATTCGCATGGAGTAACCCACAACGATGCTGCTTACGCAAACGACAACGCCCGAGGACGTCAAGGCTCTCGATCGCGCCGAGCTTCCGCTGCTCTGCGGCGAGATCCGCCACGCCATCCTCGAAAGCTCCGCCGCCGTCGGCGGGCACGTTGCCCCCAACCTGGGCGTCGTTGAGCTTACGGTTGCGCTTCATCGCGTGTTTAACTCCCCCACCGACAAAATTGTCTTTGACGTATCGCACCAGACCTATGCCCACAAGGCGCTGACTGGGCGCGCGTACACTTATATCGACCCGGCACGCTACGGCGAGGCCTCTGGCTTTGCCAATCCCGACGAGTCCGAACACGACCTGTTCGCCATGGGCCACACCTCTACATCGGTGAGCCTGGGCTGCGGCTTGGCGCACGCTCGTGACCTGGCGGGCGATGCGTACAACGTCATCACCATCATTGGCGACGGTTCGCTTTCGGGCGGTCTGGCGTTTGAGGGCTTCAACAATGCCGCCGAGCTCGACAGCAACTTGATCATCGTCGTCAATGACAACGACCAGTCCATTGCCGAGAACCACGGTGGCCTGTATCGCAATCTGGCCGAGCTGCGCGCCAGCAACGGCACCTGCAGGCGCAACGTTTTCCGCGCGATGGGGCTCGACTACCGCTATTTAGACGCCGGCAACGATGTGTTGGCCCTCGTCGACGCGCTGCAGGAGCTGCGCGATATCGATCACCCCATCGTGCTGCACGTCTCGACCGCCAAGGGCAAGGGCTTTGAGCCAGCCCAGAGCGACCCCGAGCGCTGGCATCATGTAGGTCCGTTTGACATGGCGACTGGGCGCAAGCTCTGCCCGGGCCATCCGAGCGAGCCTGCGCCGCGCACCTATGCCGACATTACGGGCGAGGCCCTGAGCGCTGCCATAGAGCGCGATCCGCAGGTTGTGGGCATCACGGCCGCAACGCCCTACATCATGGGCTTTACGCCCGAGCTTCGCGCCGCGGCAGGCAAGCAGTTTGTTGACGTGGGCATTGCCGAGGAGCACGCCGTGACCTTTGCCACCGCGCTTGCGCGCTCGGGCGCCAAGCCAGTCTTTGGTGTGTACGGCACGTTTTTGCAGCGCGCCTACGACGAGCTGTGGCACGACCTGTGCCTCAACGACGCCCCCGCAACCATCCTGGTATTTGGCGCGTCGATCTTTGGCACCACATCCGAGACGCATCTCTCGTTCTTTGATATTTCCATGCTGGGCGGTCTTCCCAACATGCGCTACCTGGCGCCGGCCTGCATGGAGGAATATCTATCCATGCTGAGCTGGTCGCTCGACCATCGCGAGCATCCTGTGGCGATTCGCGTGCCCGGCATTGGCCTGGTAAGCCGCCCCGACTTGGCGCCTGCCGAGGACGCCGATTACGGTGTCGCGCGCTACAACGTGGTGCGCCAGGGCCGCGACGTGGCCGTGCTCGCGCTTGGCGACTTCTTTGAGCTGGGCGAGCACGTGGCAAATCGCTTGGCTGCCGAGTACGGCATCGAGGCCACGCTCGTCAACCCTCGCTTTGCAACCAAGCTTGACCGCGAGTTCCTCGACAGCCTTGCCGCCGAGCATCGCGTTGTCGTCACCCTCGAGGACGGCATCTTGGACGGTGGCTGGGGCGAGCGTGTCGCGTGCTACTTGGCCTGCACGCCCGTGCGCACGCGCACTTTTGGCATCGCCAAGGGCTTCCCCGACCGCTACGACCCCAACGAGTTGCTCGCTCAGAACGGCATGACGGTCGAGAACATGGCCGCCGAGGCCGTAAGGCTACTCAACGAGTAAAAAACCTCCGCAAGGGAAGCACCCCTGCGGAAGTTTTTATTTTTGAGCTCAACTATCTCAATCTGTAACATCTAGGGCCCGAATTCCCGTCTAACTGTTACAGATCTATACAAGACGTCTTAGTCCCTGACCTTTGTCTCAATCTGTAACAGATAGAGACCTTCTGGCCGTCTACCTGTTACAGATCGAGACATTCGAATCCCCCTGAAGAGAAAATCTCAATCTGTAACAGTTACTCGGCAAAAATGGCTGCAGATGTTACAGATCGAGACAAAACAGCAAGGCATGCCGCTGCATCGGCCAGAACCACCACAAAGGTGCCTGTCCCTCTTTGATAGGTAGAATAACCCATAAGGTAAGTATGTTTCTGAGTTATTTCGTGTTGACCCATTTGAGTGGGATAGGGTATAACTCTACTCAACCGCTAGGGATTTTATTGAGAAAGGTGTTCTACCATGAGCAAGAACCTCTCCCAGCAGGTCGTTCTCGACCGCCGCGGCTTCGTCGCCGCCACCTTCGCAACCGTCGCCGGCCTTGGTCTTGCCGGCTGCTCCGACACCAGCACCGAGGCCGACAAGGGTTCCGCCGGTTCCTCCAAGAGCTCCGAGGATACCGAGGTTTCCGCCACGCTCGACGCCAAGGCATTCGACAAGCTCGTCAACGACGGCCCCAAGGCCGATGACGACGCCATCGCCGCCAGCACCTGGGCTACGGCCGTCAAGGATGCCGGCGTCTTTACGATTGGTGGCGTCCAGACCTCCACGCTCTTCTCCCTCCTCAACGAGAAGGACGGTCAGACCCGCGGCTTCGACGCCGGTATCGCACAGCTCCTGTCCAACTACATTCTGGGCGAGAACAAGGTCGAGATCACCCAGGTGACCTCGGACACGCGCGAGTCCGTCCTGCAGAACGGCCAGGTCGACGCTGTCTTTGCCACCTACACCATCACTGACGAGCGCAAGAAGCTCGTCTCCTTTGCCGGTCCCTACTACTACACCCAGCAGGCTATCCTGGTGCTCGCCGACAACGACGACATCAAGAGCGTCGACGACCTGGCCGACAAGAACGTCGCCGTCCAGTCCGGCTCCAACGGCCCCGCCATCTTGGAGGAGTTCGCTCCCAAGGCCAGCCAGCAGGAGTTCAAGACCGACGAGGAGGCCCGCCAGGCACTCCAGCAGGGCCGCGTTGACGCCTACGTCATCGATAACAACATGCAGCAGAGCGCCCTGGTCCGCGAACCCGGTAAGTACAAGATCGCCGGCAAGTCCTTCGGCAGCAAAGAGCCCTACGGCATCGGCCTGCCGCTCGATTCCGACGGCGTCGCCTTTGTCAACGACTTCCTTAAGAAGATCGAGGACGACGGCACCTGGACCGAGCTGTGGCAGATCTGCATCGGCGACCGTACGGGCGACACCAATGTTCCCGAGCTGCCCGAGATCGGCGCCTAGGCAGCGAACCTAGTAACGGCCGCTACGAAACCATATGGAAACGCGCGATGCGCTTTATTGCGCTAAACTGTTTCCTCACTGAGTTGTCGGGGCTTCCGTACACACGGGAGCCCCTTTCCTTACCGGCGGGAGGTCCGCATGAGTCTCTCCGAGCTCTGGTCGCTCTATGGCCAGAACTATATCGACGCGTTGCTAGCAACCTGGGGTATGACGCTCGAGTCGTTTGCCATCGCCATGGTACTGGCTGTCGCTGTCACCGTGATGCGCGTGTCGCCGCTCAAGCCGCTGCGCGTCTTTGGCGACCTGTATGTCCAGGTCTTCCGTAACATCCCCGGCATCGCGCTACTCATCATCGTCGTCTATGCGCTGCCGTCGCTCAAGGTCGTCCTGCCCTACCGCACCTGCGTCATCGTCGCCACAGTGCTCTTGGGTTCTGCCTTTGGCTCCGAGAACTTTATGAGCGGCATCAACACCGTCGGTGTCGGTCAGGTGGAAGCCGCCCGCTCGCTGGGCATGAGCTTCAGCCGTATCCTCGCCAAGATCGTGATTCCGCAGGCGCTGCGCTCGAGCGTGCTGCCCATGACCAACCTCTTTATCGCCGTCATGCTCACCACCGCGCTCGGCAGTCAGGTGCCGCTTAAACCGCAGGAGCTCACCGGCGTGGTGAGCTACATCAACACGCGCTCGCTCGGCGGCGTCGCCGCGTTCTTTATCTCGGCGCTCGGCTACCTGGGCACGGCCTTTGTGGTGAGCCACATTGGCAACTATATCGATAAGAAGGTGAGGATCCTCCGATGAGCAAGCACTCCACCTCCGCGCTCACCATGCGCGATGCGCTCTACGAGGCTCCCGGCCCCAAGATGCGCGCCAAGATTCGCGTCGGCACCGCCATCTCACTTGTTGCCGTGGCCGCGCTCATCGCTCTGGTACTGCAGCGCTTTTATGTGACCGGCCAGCTTTCGGTCCATTACTGGTACTTCTTTACGCACCTCACCACCTGGAAGTTCCTGCTTGCCGGTTTTGAGGGCACGGTAAAGGTCGCGCTCACCGCCGGCGCCATCGCGCTGGTACTGGGCTTAGCCCTCATGCTCGGCCGTACCAGCGACATCAAGCCGCTGCAGCTGGTCTGCCACGTGCTCACCGATTTCTTCCGTGGCGTGCCGAGCCTGCTGTTCATCTACTTCTTCTTTTTGGTGCTGCCTCAGTACAAGATTTCACTGCCGTCGTTTTGGATGCTCACGCTTCCCGTCGCGCTCGCTGCAGCCGGCGTACTTGCCGAGATCTTCCGCGCCGGCGTCAACGCCGTGCCGCGTGGTCAGGTCGAGGCAGCCCAAGCGCTCGGTCTCTCCAAGGCCAAAATCACCTTTAAAATCGTATTGCCCCAGGCGATTCGGTTTATCATTCCGTCGTTGATTTCGCAGCTCGTGGTCGTAGTCAAAGACACCACCGTCGCCTACGTGGTGAGCTACCCCGACCTCATGCAAAATGCCCGCGTGCTCATCACCAACTACGACGCGCTCGTATCAGTCTATCTGGTGATCGCGGTCATCTACATCCTCATCAACGTCGCGATCAACAAGGCCGCTGTCTACGTTTCGCACAAGACCGGCGCGACCATCATCCGCTAACGCTTTACCATTTCGAGTCATAAGGAGCCGAGCACCATGGCACAGAGCACCTCATCCACCGGCAATCAGCCGTTGATCGAGCTCAGGCACGTCGATAAGCACTACGGCGATCTGCACGTCCTCAACGACATCAATCTCTCGGTCGACCGCGGCGAAGTCGTCGTTGTGATTGGCCCCTCGGGCTCGGGCAAGTCGACCATGTGCCGCACCATCAACCGCTTGGAGACCGTCGACTCGGGCGAGATTCTCATCGAGGGCGAGCCCCTGCCGCAGGAAGGCAAGGATCTTGCCCGCATGCGCGCCGAGCTGGGCATGGTGTTTCAGCAGTTCAACCTATTCGCACATATGACGGTGCTGCAGAACGTCATGCTGGGACCGGTCGACGTGCTGGGCGTCTCCAAGGACGAGGCCCGCGAGCGCGCCATGGACCTGCTGAGCCGCGTAGGCGTTGCCGAGCAGGCCGATAAGGTGCCCGCACAGCTCTCGGGCGGCCAGCAGCAGCGCGTGGCCATCGCCCGTTCTCTTGCCATGCAGCCCAAGGCCATGCTCTTCGATGAGCCCACGAGTGCCCTTGACCCCGAGATGATTAACGAGGTGCTCGAGGTCATGGTGCGCTTGGCGCAGCAGGGCATGACGATGATCGTCATTACGCACGAGATGAACTTTGCCCGCCGCGTGGCCGACCGTGTCGTGTTTATGGCCGATGGCCAGATCGTGGAAACCGGCACGCCCGACGGGTTCTTCGACCACCCCCAGACCAAGCGCGCCCAGGACTTCCTCAACTCCATTAAGGGCCACTAGCCAGCCACCCCGTGGGACAAATCCATTGAAAGTGTTGTCCTACGTCTCTCATGCGCCCTGTCACCTTTAGATTCGAAAGCAACACCTATGATCGGAACTCGCACTTCATCGTCATACACCCCGCACGTCGACGTCGATCCCGCCGACCGCCCGCTCATCCTCGTCGCGCCGCGTTGGGAAGAGGCAAAGCCGTTTTTAAGCGAGACGCTCTCCCCCAACGAGGAAATCGCAAGTGTCTTTGTCGATGCCATCCTTGCCGCCGGCGGCCTGCCGCTGCAGATGTCCATCACCGAGGACATTGAGGTCATCCGTCATTACGTCGACATCGCCGACGGCATCGCCATTCCCGGCGGCCCCGATGTCAATCCCAAACGTTGGGGCGATGATCGACCCTACGACCCCACCCTCTGCTGCGAAATCCGCGATAGTTTTGAGTTTAAGCTGGTCGACGAGGTACTCCGCGCCAAAAAGCCGCTCTTTACCACCTGCCGCGGCACGCAGCTGCTCAACGTCGCCACCGGCGGCACCCTGTGCATGGACGTGCCGAGCCTGGGCGCGCGCGAGGGCCGCACGCAGTGGCGCCATACCCACGTGCTCAACGACCCTGTGCATCCTGTCGAGGTCGTGCCGGGCTCGCTGCTGGAGCGCGCGGTTGGCGGGCACAGGCTGATCCAGACCAACTCCGCACACCACTGCTGCGTCGATCGTCTGGGTAAAAGCACGCGCTTGGTCGCCAAGGCAACCGACGGCGTGCCCGAGTGCATCGAAGTCGAAGGCCAGCCGTTCTGCCTGGGCGTGCAATGGCACCCTGAGTACACGTGGAAGACGCTCGAGACCGACTTTGACCTGTGGAAGTCGTTTGTCGAGGCAGCGGCCAAGGTTAAGCGGGCTCGCTAGCTCGCGAATCACACAGGCTTAAACCTTCCATGCCAGGGGGGGCGGACACCAGCCACGGTGCCCGCCCCCCTGTATTTGATACGCTCGGTATGTTTATCCCTCACAAACAATCAAAGAAATCTCGACCACAATCGGTCGACCGTAAAGCAGATGGCAAAAACGCTTGCTACGTTTATGAGGCAGTCAATTAAAATCGAAACGCATTGACCGTCCCCCAACGGGGTCACGCCGCAAATCCACATGAGCATCGAGGCTGGAAGCGGAAGCATGGAATTGGCCCCGATCTGTATGTAGATCGCTACAACGTTGACAAGCAACAGCATGCCAATCGGACCGAAGCCGGACCCAAAATAGGAAACAACGATTACGCAAGAAACCACGTATGCAAGGCAGGCGGCGGCAGCAAGAACAAGTCGATAGCAAAATACATGCAGGTTGAAATACTGCTGAGCATCCAAAACGATCGCGCAGTTAAGACAGTACAAAACGACACTCGTCAGGATAAACGCGCCCAAAAGGGCGAAAGAAGACAGCATCGCTCGCGCAACGATAGCGCACACACGCTTCCCTCCCCGGGCCTCCGACAGCCCCCACGGTTCCTCGACAAAGCCCGAACTGACAAAGCGCGGCACAATACAAGCAGCAATGAACGGAAAGAACAATGCATGAGCCAACGGGGCTACGTTGAACAGCAGACCGCGAAAAACCTCTGCATTACCAAATAGAAGGACATCCTCCGCCGATAGCGGAAGCGTCGGGTCTGGGAAAAAGCCCAAGAAACTGTTCTCACGGAGGCTACAGAACCACATCGGGAAAGAATTAAGCTGCAATATCACCATGTACGCATAAATTACCAGGATTAAGGCGTACGCCCATTTGCTCACATGCTTCAATTCTGACTGGAGAAGTCTTTTAATCTGACGAGCCATTGAGCACACCCCCAGCGCGAAAGCTCAAGAGAGCGTAAATCAATACCGATAGACAGCTGGCTGCCACGCCATATCCCAGAAGCGTCAGCTGCCCCATATCGCTATACCCAAGGGCACATCCGACTCCAAGGTACGGCCCCGGAAGGAAGAAGATCCATCGCAAGGATGGTATAGGTGCCTGAAGGAAGGCTCCGTAGAGCGTCAAGCTCATGACAAATCCGACTATCACCACGGCCCCGCTCAATACAGCGCTGCCCGTTATCCGATAGATGGTCACCGTCTCCAGCGCAACCGATATCACCAATACGGCGTTGACTATCATTGCAGGCAAAAATACAGTTAGTATGTTGTGCGAGTAGTTATGCCCTCCACGTATTATGGCTATTGCAAAAAGAAGAAGGCAAAGCGCACTATACGCTGCGCCAATTATTAAAGCAGACGAAAATGCATGGGCTAGAGCCCCATAAAAGCGGTTGAGACCTCTTGCCGAAGAAATTCGGTGCCCCTCTTTATAGCCATGCTCCTGTAAAAGCACCAAACAAACGATGAGTGGAACGAACAGGGATGTACCGGCAAAAGCGCTGCGCACAAGGGACTCATCGGGTGCAGAAGGATCGATTACATTCCAGATGAAACCAATATCCTCCCCAAAAACGCTATTGCCACAGGCGAGCAACGTTGTTCCGTTTTTTAGAAAGATGCCGAAGAGAAGGCCGAACGCCAGCATAAGCGCAAGACCAAACTTCGCCGGAAATATCCTGTGCAAACGCATCATATCTGCCTTTATGGGATGGATCGCCCGCTTCATAGCGAGACCACCTTCACCAAGCGCCTGTAATACTCTTTTAGGGACGACGCCTCATCCCTTATGACGTCCATCGATTCCTTTTTTATCAGTTCGCCGTCATGAATAAACAGGCAGCTTGTTGCAACCGATGCCAACTCATCCAAATCATGGCTAGAGATGAGCATGGTCTTACCCTGCTCTCGATTCAATCGACCGATAAGGGCCCATATACTCTCGATGCCCAACGGATCCAATCCATTTGCCGGCTCATCGAAAATTAGTACGTCGGTGTCGCCCAACAAAGCCGTAGCTATATCCAGTCGCCGTTTCATTCCCAGAGAAAAACTGCTCACGCTCTTTTTCTCATCGGCATCCAGTCCAACTAGGCTCAAAACGCGAGGAATCTCACAATTCTCATCAAGCCCCCATTCCGCACATCGAATCCGAAGATTTTCAGCCGCGCTGAGGGATTGGTATGCTCCGCTGGAATCTGGCACATAGCCGACACGCGTCCGCATCAGGCTCAGCTCTTTTTTCGACTTGCCTCCAAAGAGTTCCACGCTCCCCGACGATGGCTCGCAGAGGCCCAGCACTATTTTAATAAGCGTGCTTTTGCCCGCCCCGTTTGCACCAACAAGGGCGCAAAGCTCAGATTGATTCACCTCAAAGGAAACGTCATGCAACACACGCCGTTTTCCATAGCGCTTTGACACCTTTGATAGCTTTATCGCTGATGCGTTCATTGGCCTCCCGTTCCGCTTGATAGCAAAACCGCTCATATCGTTCCTTCTTCCCTTTATCGTTTTTCATTGTTGTTATTGTTTTTCGATAACTACTATTTGTCAAGATAATCTAAAAGAAAGAACCCGTGTTAGACACGGGTCCCTTCACGCTGATATTTCGTTTTAGTTGTTCGCCTTAAGCTACTCGTCGCTCAAATCGACAGCGAAGACTGATGTCGGAAGCGATGCCTCATTGCCTCCGCCATCCCGCATCTGCCTAACGGCATTTTTCGCGCGCTCGACAATAAGCTCCTCAAGCTCCCTCTCGCTCACGCGCTGAATAATATCTCCCGGTTGACAATCAAGCTCATCACAGATTTCGAGAAGCGTCTTAAGGCGAATAGCTTTTATTTTTCCGTTTCTTAGCTTTGAAATATTAGCCGGAGTATGCCCCGTCGCCCGAATCAGATCAGCGCTGGTCTTTCCGGTCTTAAGCAGCTGCGTCTCAAGCTCGATGATGAGATAGCTCATGTTTCCTCCTACACAAGCTCGTCAGACTGCTCTTGGAGCAGCGAGGCATAACTCCAGATCGCCGAGATAAACAGACAGACAACTGCGCCGATAACCGACCCCGCATCAAAGGTAGCGCCTTGGCAAATCTCAATAACGAAGGAATGAGGCACGATGTAAAGCTCCAGTCCGCCAATGGTGAGATTGACCGATTCATAGGCACCAACAAACGAAACCACGGCGTTAACAGCAAAGGCAAGCGCGAGAACACGGATAAGCCGCACATGCGCCTTGGTAAAGGGCGAGACGCCCCGAGAGATGTTATGGCTGATTCCGCACAAAACGACAAGCGAAACGCCCACGACGAGTGCCAGGCACAGCCCGCTTGGGATAACGATGCTCCCGCCATCGAGAAGCGTCACGACACCGAAAGAATCGACAGAAACAACGTTTGCAACCGCATACCAGATCACGTAAACAACCAACGCGGCAAAAGCGATGAGCATCCCTGCAAAAACGGTTGCCATGCAAAAACCAAGCTTCCTGATATTTTCGCCCGCCTTGGCCATACGCTGAACGCTGTTGGACATACACTCACCCTCATCGACTCTATCGTTATTCGAACAGTTTATCGAACAACGATATGGATTGCATGCGGAAAGCCCCGCCAGTGCGCATAGCCCATTCACTAATCAGAAGGGGTGAGAGTGGATTTTGGACACGTATCGAACGAGAGTGGATAATCTCCCACTTTGAGGCCGCCACCGGGCCTAAAACGGGAGATTATCCACGCTCATAGTCATCAAGGCTCACAGCCTCTTACTCGGCCGCCTCGCGCAAGGCCGACATCGTTGCCGCATATTGCTGCTGCAGCGCATGCATTCCCTCGCGAGCGCCGTCAACGGCATCGGCGCCGCGCAGCGCTTCGGTCACCACAACCGCCGGCTCGTACAGATTATCGAATCCCAGGTTCTGGCTCACGCCCTTGAGCGTGTGCGCTGCCATAAACGCACCTTCGGCGTCTCCTGCCGCCATGGCGGCCTCCAGCTTGCCCATGCTCTCGTCATCCAAAAACTTGAGGGCAAAGCGGGCAAGCATTTCCCCGCCCATCAGCCGAGCGCACGCGTCGTCATAATTAGCGCCGATCTTCTCATACGCCTCACGCATGGAAATCATGGATTAAAAACTCCTTTGGTCAAACTAAATCGTGGGAAACGCGACGACGTCGGCGGGGCGTGCCAACGTCTCGGCAATTTGGTCTTGCACCTCGAGCAGGCAATCGAGCAGCAGCGGGTTAAAGGTGCCGCACTTACCGTCCAGGATCATCTGGATCGCCTCCTCGTGCGGGATAGCGTCCTTGTACACGCGCACGCTCGTCAGTGCATCGTACACGTCAGCCACCGAAACCACCTGCGCGGCGATGGGAATTTCGTCGCCCTTAAGGCCATCGGGATAACCCTTGCCGTCCCAGCGCTCGTGATGCCAACGCGCAATCTGGTACGCATATTCCATAAGCGCATTGCCGGCGTGATGGCTGCCCAGCTCGAGCAGCATGTTGGCGCCAATCGTGGTATGCGTCTTCATAATCTCGAATTCCTCGGGCGTGAGGCGCCCGGGCTTGTTGAGGATCGCATCGTCAATCGACATCTTGCCGATATCGTGCAGCGCCGAAGCCAGGGCGATCGTGGAGCGTTCCTCATTGTCGAGGGAGATCGTGCCGCTACGCTGGACCAGATAGCCAAGCAGCAGCTCGGTCAGCTTTTCGATGTTCGTAACGTGCCTACCGCTCTCGCCGTTGCGAAGCTCCATGACGCCGGCCATGATGTCGATGAGCATGCGACTGTTCTTGACGCGCTCGTTGTACTGTTGGGACAGCAGGTTCGTCAGGCGGCGCTGTTTGGCGTACAGGCGGATGGTGTTGCTTACGCGGCGGCGCACGACACGGGAGTCAAACGGGCGGTTGATATAGTCTGAGGCGCCCAGCTCGTACGCGCGCAGAACCGCATCATCGGAATCTTCGCTCGAAATCATGATGACAGGCAGATTATCGATACCCGATCGGCGCGACAGATCGGCCAGCACCTCAAAGCCGCTTATGCCCGGCATCACAATGTCCAGCAGCACGAGCGACAACTCATCGCCATAGCGGTCGACCATGTCGAGCGCCACACGACCGTTATCGGCCTCGAGGATGCAATGCTCGTCCTTGAGCATCTCGCTGAGAATGGCTCGGTTCATCTCGGAGTCATCGGCGATAAGCACCAAAGGCTTTTCGCTTTGGAAGGCCTCGATGGAATCGGCATCGGTCACGACCGTACCGGCTTTTGCCTTAGCGCGGCTCAGTAACTGAGCAGCGCGGCCAACGCCCTCATCGACCGTCTCGCCATGAATGCGAACGCCACCAACACATGCCGTCAAGCTCACGTACTCATGGCCCGGAATAATCGTGGAATGAACGGCATCGGACACCTGATGCAGGCGACGGGTGAAGTCATCGGAGGGAATATTGGGCATGACAACCACAAACTTGTCGCAGCCATAGCGCACAAGCTCGTCAGTCGAACGGATTCCGCTGCGTATGGCTGTCGCCACAGCACCGAGCGCAAGGTCGCCGGCATGACGGCCACACGTATCGTTGAAGGCCTAAAATCATCAACGTCGATCATCGCAACGCCGGCATTCATGCGGGCGCTGCGAAGCTTTTCCTCGTAATATCGGCGATTGCGCACGCTCGTCAGCACGTCGGTGTAGACAAGGTCCTCTTCCGCGGCCTCTTGCTCATCAATCGGACGCACCATCAGCAAGACGTGAGGCTCGCCCTCGACCTTCAGAGGGCGTAGACGGGCGCGGTACTCAGTGCCATCATTGAGCAGTTGCTCCGACACCTCATCGGAGTCTGCCAAAGCCTCAAGACTCGACTGACGCAGACAAGGGCAGCGATCGCCGGCGAGCAAGCAGTTAGGCTCACTCTTAATCTGATCGGCCGACAGTAAACGCACCACGGGGTAGGTCTTCGCGACGCGGGCGACCTCGACGGCAGCCTCCTCGTCGGTTAGATTGACCTCGTGAGTATTGAGCATATGGGGCCCTTTCGATAGTTTCGCATGGAGCGGTGGGTTCCAAATGTTACAAGGGTAACACCTTGTCGATGCAGGTAAGTACGTGAATGCTGCCACATTCTTATGAGTTGGCAGACGGCGCGATTGAAGCCGCAGACGCGAGGTTTTGAGCACGTTTGTTAATACGGCCGAAACGTTTGCGGATGAAGCCTGCTTTGGCTATTGCGGATGCTAGAGCCCCAGGATGCCACGGACAGCCCGGGCAGCCGCTGCCGGGCGATCGCGCAGACCGTTATGCGCGCCCGGGATCGTCACGAGAGGGCAATCGAGATATTCGGCAGCCGCTCGCGTGCCAGCCTCGCGGGGCGTGCCAATCGAGAGCTCGCCTAGGAGCACGGCGGCCACCGTTTTCGACGCGCGAACGCTATCCCAATCGGGAACGCAGGTCATAGTAATCCCGTATTCGTTTGCCATGAAACTGCGGCCGTTGCGCAGGGCATGCTTGGCTTCTGCCTCGGTCGTTCCAGGAGCCTCGGGGTCCAAGTCGCCGAGGGCTCCCAAGAAAAGCCGGAGCGCCCTTGAAACCTTTCCAGCCGCAATCATATCGAGCAAAACCGGAGCTGCGCCCATGCCGACGCCTTCGGCCGACACAGCCGGCTCATGCAGAATCGCACGGGCGACGAGATGGGGTTCAGTGCGAAGAAGCTCCAGCGCCACCAACGTACCGGCGCTGTGCGCAAGCACATTTGTCGGAGCGCCAACGTGTTCGATCACGGCCTGCAGGTCGGCGGCCTGAGCGGCAAGATCATAGCTGCCGTCTGCCGCTTCGCTGCTGCCACCACAGCCGCGGCGGTCGTAGGCAATTACGCGGTAGTTGCGGCTGAGCTCACAAGCGATGCCGTCGAAAAATGTGCCGTCAACACAAGCGCCGTGCACGCACACCAAGGCAGGAGTATCAGGCGACACATCCGGGCCGGCATATTCGCGACAGGCAATCGTGGTGCCCGCATTCTCGACCGTAAAATCCATGTTGTGCCCCCATCATCAATGCCCATCCAATTGCACGTCAGTACGGCTGAATGGTCCCGCATTGCCTTACGACTTGTTAACAGATTAACTGTACCCGACCCGAGGCTTTTCATGGCACGGCATCATGAGCGACGTGAAAAAACGAAACTTGTAAAGCAAGAGCCCGCACCTCGCTTTGGAGCCGATGCTATGCTTAGGCGCAATAGTCTTGAGGAGCATATGCCTATGTCTACATTTTTGAATGCCAGCCCCATCTTTGGACCCGTTCGCAGCCGTCGCCTTGGTCTCTCGCTCGGCGTCAACATGATGCCGGCCAGCGGCAAAATCTGCACGTTCGACTGCATTTACTGCGAAAACGGCCTCAACGCCGAGCGCCCCTGCCACGAGCCGTATAACACGGCTGCCGTGGTGCTCGATGCACTCGAGGCAAAGCTGCGCGAGATGGCAGCCGAGGGCGAGCTCCCCGATGTGATCACCTTCGCAGGCAACGGCGAGCCCACCGCCGCACCGGAGTTTCCGCAGGCCATTGCCGGCGCCGTCGCGCTGCGCGACGAGCTTGCCCCAAACTCCAAGATCGCCGTGCTCTCCAACGGCACGCGCGCCGACCGCCCCGAGGTGCACGACGCGCTCATGATGGTCGACGACAACATTCTTAAGCTCGATACCGTCGACCCGGCGTTTATCCAGCTGCTCGACCAGCCCGTTGGCCCCTATGACGTCGAGCACCAGATCGAGACGTTCGCAAGCTTTGACGGTCACGTCATTATCCAGACGATGTTTTTGAGCGGTGAGTACCGGAGCAAGTCTCTCGATAACACCGGCGAGGAGTACGTTGCCCCCTGGCTCGCGGCGCTCGAGCGCATTCGTCCGCAGGAAACGACCATCTACACGGTGGCACGCGAGACGCCGGTCGCCGGCCTTGCCAAAGCAGCGCCCGAGGTGCTCGACGCCATCGCCGCGCGCGTCCAAGCCCTCGGCATCCCCTGCCAGGTGAGCTACTAGCAAAACCACGCAGCAGCTAGTGTCAGCCATCCCGCTCCATCAGTTGCGGTGATATAGTTCCTATTTGTGCTGTTAAACCGCTTAAATCGGAACTATATCACCGCAACTTTTATGGACACGTGGGTGGGCTATACTAGCTGCGGATGAAAGGAAGTTAGCCATGTATGACAAAGGACCCGTGCCCGGCCGCAACGACGCTTGCTGGTGCGGCAGCGGCAAGAAATATAAGAAATGCCATAGCGCCTTCGACGAGCGCCTCGAGCGCCTGTGGGAGGAGGGCTGGGAGGTTCTGCCCCGTACGCTCTACAAGACTCCCGCCGATATCGAGGGCATCAAGCGCTCGGCAGCCATCAACGTGGGCGTGCTCGATTATGTGGGCGAGCATATCGCCGCAGGCATGACCACCAACCAGATCGACCAGATGATCTACGACTACACCGTCGAGCACGGTGGCACGCCGGCCGACCTCAACTACGAGGGCTACCCCAAGAGCGTGTGCACCTCGATCAATGATGTGGTCTGCCACGGCATTCCCTGCGATACGGACGTGCTGCACGAGGGCGACATCATCAACGTGGACTGTTCCACGATCCTAGACGGCTACTTTAGCGACTCGAGCCGTATGTTCTGCATCGGCGAAGTCTCGGCCGAGCGCCAGCGCCTGGTCGACGTCACCCGCGCCAGCGTGGAGGCGGGTCTGGCAGCCGTCAAGCCATGGCTGCCGCTCTCCGTCATGGCCGAGGCCGTGCAAAAGACGGTCGAGGACGCCGGTTTTAGCGTGGTGCGCGAGTACGGCGGACACGGCATCGGTAAGGAGTTCCACGAGGACCCGTTTGTGGGCTTTACCACCGAGGCACCCGATGTGGACACCATCATGGCTCCGGGCATGGTCTTTACCATCGAGCCTATGGTCAATGCCGGAGCGCCCGACATCAAGATTAGCAAGGGCGATGGTTGGTGCGTGCGCACCAAGGACGGCAGCGATTCGGCCCAGTGCGAGGTACAGCTCGTGGTGACCGAGGACGGCTACGAACTGCTCAGCTGGTAGCCGTAGATGCGCCGGATGCTGACGGGCACGCTCGTCTTGCATCCGGCGTTTTATTTGAACGTTTTGCCCGATAAAACCTGCCAAAATAAACCTGTCCCTTTTTGGTAGGCTGAGCGGAGAGGACTGCTTGTGAACATCCTGGTTTTGCTGCCCGTCAACGACCGCCATCGCGCAATTCTTGAGTCGAGCGCTCCGGGCGAGGACTTTATCTACACGAGCTCCGACGCTATCACGCGCGAACAAGTCGTCAACGCCGACGTGATCTTGGGCAACATAGACCCTGCCCTGCTTACCGCATGCGAGCACCTCCAGCTGCTGCAACTACAGACCGCGGGCTATGACGATTACTTGGCCGCCGGCACCGTGCCAGCCGACGCCAAACTGTCTTGCTCGGTGGGCGCCTACGGCCAGGCCGTGAGCGAGCACATGTTTGCCATGGTCCTTTCCATGATGAAGCGTCTGCCTGGCTATCACGACTTGCAGCGCGAGCATCGCTGGGAGGATTTGGGGCCGGTCACTTCGCTCAAAAATGCCAATGTGCTCGTGCTGGGCGCGGGCGATATCGGCGGCCACTTCGCCACGCTCTGCCGCAGCATGGGTGCACACGTCCGCGGCATCAAGCGCCATCCGCTCGTCTACCCCATCGTGTTTGAGGACATGGACGGCATGGACGCCCTACCCGAGCGCCTGGCCGAGGCCGACATCGTCGCATCCTTTATGCCTAGCACACCCGAGACCCGCTGCCTGGCGAACGCCGAGTTCTTTGCCGCGATGAAGCCGGGCACCTTCTTTGCCAACGGCGGCCGCGGCGACCTTGTGGTTGCCGACGACCTGGTTGCCGCCCTGGAGTCGGGACATCTCGCCGGCGCCGCGGTCGACGTCACCGACCCCGAGCCGCTGCCTGAGACAAGCCCGTTGTGGGATGCCCCCAACATGCTCATCACGCCGCACGTCTCGGGCTGGTTCCACTTGGAGGCTACGCTCAACAATGTGGTCGACATCGCCGCGGAGAATCTGCGTCACCTGCAGGCCGGCGAGACCCTGCGCTGCTGGATCGAACATTAGGGTTCCGCCGTTCTAACGAACGGCGGACCACTCGACGCTGCGAGCCCGTCTGGACGGCAATCTGCCTTTCAATCGTCGGGCATGGCCAGAAGGCCAATGCCCTCCTCTTTCAAGGCACCTTGCTCGACCAGACGGGCTCTCGCTGACTTTTGTTCAACCTGCGGGGTCTGGCTGGCGTTGGCTCTATCTGTGGGCCCTCGCTGACTTTTGTTCGGCCAGTGAGGTCTAGAGCTATTTGAGCGTTGCCAAGTACTTTCTTGCGTTTTCGACGTTCATTGCTGCGACGGGTGCGTGTGAACAGAGTTTGGCATCGCTGGTGACCAGTAGATCTGCTTGAGCGCTTATCGCTGCCGCAATGATTAAATCGTCTTCGTAATCGCTATGGAGCTCACGCTGCCTGCTCGCCATCCATATATCGCTCAGGTCACAGGGCGCTGGCGTGGCAAGCTGCGACAGCACGCTAAGACAATCCCATGCAAGCGATGTCGCTGCCGCAGCGGCATCTTGGGAAAGAGACCCATGCTCTCGCCGATACCATGCCTTATGTTCGCTTGAAATCAAATAGAACAGGTCTTTGGACGATGTCGCCGCATACAGCAAATCCACCTGCGCCGTGCATGCATCGCGTAAAAACTCAATCGCCACCGCACGACCACGTCGTGAGGGAATGAAGTAATCGAGCCACACGTTGGTGTCAACCAAGATGCGCTTTGGAGTCTCACTCATAGAGCCAGCTCATCTCCTCGCCATAGCGATCCGCATAGGCATTCCGTTTGAGCTCTTCGTCGTCCGATGGCTGAGCCTTGACCATATCGATTCCCGACTCACAGCAAGCGGCAGCGAACAGCTTCGACCCCTGATCTATAAGCTCGAGCTTACGTTTGGCGGCCTTTTCGCGCTCGCGCTGTTCCGCCCGGGCACGACTGGGCAGCAGGATATCCTCGAGCGCACCGGGGCGATCGGCCAGCGACGCTGCAAGCTGCCAGAGCGCTCGCACCGCTTGGCTCGGCGTCATACCGGCCTTGGAGAGAGCGACGTCCCCACTTCTTTTAAGATCGGCATCGAGACGTACGTTGATCTGAGCGGCTGTTGTGGTCATGACCCCTCCTTAATACTTCAAAACTATCATAAAACTCTATGGTAGATACGTAAAGCATGTATAGCATTTATAAGCATTAGCCGTACTCTGTACACAAAAAACCGCCGAGGCACATTGCGCCTCGGCGGCTACGCATCACCGATCTAGCTCGGTTTCACCCTTTGCATTTGCCCAGATAAAACATGCCAAAATTAACATCCCTTTTTGGCAGGTTTAGAACTCTACGCTTTCGGCGCCGTTGATGGTTAGGTTGCGCTCGTAGAAGGCGGTGAGGGCGCGGATGGCGTACATCACGTCGCGCACGCCGCCGGTCTCGTAGCTCGAGTGCATGGCAAGCTGCGGCAGGCCCACGTCCACGGCATGCATGCTCGCCTGCATGTTCGACAGGTTGCCCAGGGTAGAACCGCCGGCCATGTCGCTCTTGTTGGCGAAGGCCTGCGTGGGCACGTCGGCGTCATCGCAGATAGCCTGGAACACCGCGCGGCTAAAGGCATCGGTGCAATAGTGCTGGTTGGCTGCCTCCTTGATGACGATGCCGCCGTTGAGCACCACCTGGTTGCGGGCGTCGCACTTCTCGGCGTGGTTGGGGTGCACGGCATGCGCGTTGTCGCAGCTCACGAGCATCGAAGCGGCAAGCGCACGGTGGTACGACTCGTCGTCAAAGCCCAGCGAGCCGTTAATGCGGCGCAGCGCGTCGGCCAAGAACGTCGACATGGCGCCCTGCTTGGTCTCGGAGCCAACCTCCTCATTATCAAAGCAGCAAAAGACCGACACGTCGTGCGCGTTCTCGGCACCCAAAAATGCCTGCAGCGAGGTGTAGGCGCAGGCCAGGTCGTCGAGCTTGGGCGTCGAGATAAACTCGTCGGCCCAGCCCCAAATGCGCGCATCCTGACGATTGACCAGGAACAGATCGCGGCCCAAAATCTGCTCGGGCTCAACGTCCAGCTCGTCGGCGATCAGGGCGTCAAAGTCGCCCTGCTTAAGGTCACCAGCGCTGATGAGCGGGCATAGGTCAACGGCTCGGTTGGGAGCAAAGCCCTCGTTGACGCCACGGTTCATATGGATGGCAAGGCTCGGAATGATGGCAACTTCGCGCTCGGTAGCGAGCAAGCGGCTCTCGATACGGTCGCCCTCGCGCACCAGCACGCGGCCCGCAAGTGCCAGCGGGCGATCGAACCAGGTGTAGTCGATCATGCCGCCGTAGGCCTCGGTGTTCAGGCGCAGCGTCTCGCCCGCGCCGTCGAGCTCGGGCACGGACTTGACCTTAAACGTCGGAGAATCGCTGTGCGACGCTGTGAGCTGAAAATGATAGTCGCCGGCAACGCCGTCCTCGCCCCACGTTGCGGCCAGGTCCTCGCCCACCTTAAAGGCGATAACGCTCGAGGTGTTGCGCTGCGTGTAATAGCGACCGCCCGGCTCGATATCCCATGCCGCGTTCTCGGGCAGGTAGGTAAAGCCCGCCTCGTCGAGCTCGGCCATAACGGTCGCCGCCGTATGGAACATGCTGGGGCATGCCTCGATAAAGTCGATAAGGTCGTTGGCGGCCTCGATATCATCGGCCGTCACATGCGCGCGCTCGGGCGTTTCCTGATCCGTCATGCTCTCCCCTTTCACTGGGTTGATGGTCCCCTCCAGCATACCCCGCCACGTCAGCGCCGCACTCTTCATTCCGTGCTTAATTCCGCGCCGCTCACCAAGTTGAGTCATCATGCGCGCGCTCCTTTTGCGACAATTGCGCTAACAGGACGAAAGGAGCCGTCATGAAGCCACGTAACATTGCCATCGCCTGCGGTGTCGCGGGAGTCGCCGTCGGCCTTGCCGCTGCCACCGGCATCGTTTATCACAAGCAAATCAAGTCCGCCGCGTCGCTCAAACGCTTGACCGGCTACGCGGATGGCTATGACCTGTACGCAATCGACATCGCCTACGACTACGATCTTGACCGCATCATCGCCGCTGGCGTGCGCGACGACCAGGCCTACATCGATGCCGTGGTGGCGCAGGTGCTGCCCGGTGTGCCGGCACATGTCCAGGCGCCCCAGTTTGCCTGCAGCGCTTTTGTCGCCGTAGATGCCGAAGGCCGCGTGCGCACCGGTCGCAATTACGACTTTAAGGACGACACCTCGGCGCTGCTGGTGCGCAATCACCCACGCGGCGGCTATGCCTCCATCGGGCTTGCCGCCCTTAACAACCTGGGCGATAACACTCCGCTTGACTCCGTCGCCGGACGCGCCGCGGCGTTGATGGGCCCGTTTGCCCAGCTCGACGGTGTTAACGAATGCGGCGTGTCCATTGCCGTACTCACCCTGGATTCCAAGCCCTGTGACCAGGACACGCAACGCCCCGTCATCAACACCTCGCTCGCCATCCGTCTGGTGCTCGACTGTGCCGCCACCACGCAAGAAGCTGTCGATCTGCTTTCTGCCTACGACATGCACGCCATGGCAGGACGCGATTACCACTTCTTTATCAACGACGCCGCCGGTGACGCGCGCGTAGTAGAGTGGGATCCGCGCGATCCGGACCGCGCTTTCAAAGCGACTCCTGTACGCCAGGTTACGAACTTCTACGCCTGCTATGACGACGAAGTGCTGCCCAACCAAAAGAATGGCGAGCTGGGCCATGGTAAAGAGCGCGCCGCCGCAATCGCCGATGTCCTTGACGCCCATGTCGGTGCCCAGGACGAAACGATTGTCTGGGAAGCTCTGCGCGCCGCAGCGCAAGAGCCCAATCCGGAAGACATCACCAGCAATACGCAATGGTCGGTCGTCTTTGACAATACCGAACCAGCCGCCGCTATTACGCTGCGCCGCCGCTGGGGCGACGTCGACGCCTTCGCACTGTAAGGAGCCAGGCCCGTCGACCTTACGCTCGCCTGACGTTGTTTACATTTCTACACGCTTGAGCTAACACGTTTTACCCCCGTACCAACAGTGTGCGGGGGTAAACTTATGCGCATGTTATAACTTGCCCGGAAGGATTCATCATGCTTAGGATCGGTCTTCTTACCAGTGGCGGCGACTGCCAGGCACTCAACGCCACCATGCGCGGCATCGTCAAAACGCTTATGACCAATAGCGAAGAGCCTATCGAGATTTATGGTTTTGAGGACGGCTACCAGGGCCTTATCTACAGCAGATTCCGTGTCATGACGCCCGCCGATTTTAGCGGCATCCTCACCCGCGGCGGCACCATCCTGGGCACGAGCCGCACGCCGTTCAAGCGCTTGGATATTCCCGAGGCTGACGGCGTCGAGAAGGTGCCCGCGATGGTCCATACCTATCATAAGCTGCAGCTCGACTGCCTGTTTATGCTGGGCGGCAACGGCTCCACCAAGACCGCCAACCGCCTGCGCGAAGAGGGCCTCAACGTTATCGCCCTGCCCAAGACCATCGATAACGACACCTGGGGCACCGAGATGACGTTTGGTTTTACAAGCGCCATCGACGTCGCCACCAAGTGCATCGACGACATCCACACTACCGCGTCGAGTCACGGGCGCGTGTTCGTCATCGAGATCATGGGCCACAAGGTTGGCTGGATTCCGCTGTACGCCGGCGTCGCGGGCGGCGCGGATGTCATCTTGATTCCCGAGATCCCCTACGACATGGACAACGTCATCAAGACCATCGAGCATCGTATGGAGACCGGCAGCCGCTTTACCATCGTGGCCGTCGCCGAGGGCGCTATCTCCAAGGAGGACGCGGCGCTGTCCAAGAAGGAGTACAAGAAGAAGCTCGCCGAGCGCACGAGCCCGTCAATCGTGTACGACATCGCCAAGGAGATCGAGGCCAAGACTGGTCGCGAGACCCGCGTCGCCATCCCCGGTCACACGCAGCGCGGTGGTCAGCCCGACGCCCAGGATCGCATCTTTGCGACCCAGTGCGGCGTCGAGGCAGCGCTCGGCTGCCTGCGCGGCGAGTTCGGCTACATGATTGCCCTGCGCGACGGCAAGATGTGCCACATGCCACTCGAGGATGTCGCCGGCAAGCTCAAGTATGTCGACCCCCAGAGCGATCTGGTGCGCGAGGCCAAGGCGTTGGGCATCAGCTTCGGCGACGAATAACCTCGGCTGGAATCCACCCCATCGGGCCCTCCGACCCCGCCCGACGTATTTCGATTTGGCTCCTCCCTTGACTCCGTCAAAGGTCGCCAATCGAAATCGTCGGGCGGGGTCGGAGGGCCCTGCGTTTACATACTCGCCGGGGCTATTCGTCTTCTTGCTGCGGGTGCCTGGTCTGAAATTCAGTTGCGGTGAAATAGTTCCTGCTTAGTCCGCAAATGGCTGAATCCAAAAACTATTCCACCGCAACTTACTGAGTGGGGGCTCTTGGCTGCTACTTGCACTGACATTTGTCCTGAAATGGCTGGTCGTTAGGGATTGCTACCGGTAGTTGCGGTAGGGTTGGGGCAGATTCTAACTAGAAATGGTGGTCGCTACCGGTTGTTCTCGGCATACTCGGCTCATTCGATTCGACCATCAAACGAAAGGAACCACCATGGATCTTGCGATGGCACAGCGCCTCGTCGATCGCCGTAAAGCTGCCGGCCTTTCTCAGGAGGCGCTTGCTGCCCAGCTGGGCGTAAGCCGCCAGGCTGTTAGTAAATGGGAGCGCAGCGAATCCTCGCCCGATACCGATAACCTTATTGCGCTCGCCGCGCTGTATGGCGTGTCGCTGGATGAGCTGCTGTATGGGGAGGCGGTGGCTAGCGCTGATGACTCACAGGCTGATGATGAGGCACAGAACAGCAACGCCGGCACCAAAGCTTCAGATAAGGCTGAAGAGGCTGAGGCTTCTACTGAGCACGCTGATTGCAGCGATAAGCCACTTGTCGATATTTCCCTCGCGCGCGGTATCCACGTCATTGATCCCAATAAAGGCGAGGAAGTCCATGTTGGTTGGAGCGGCATCCATGTGACCAACGAGCGCAAGGGCGAAGAGGTGCATGTGGGGCCGGACGGCGTGCATATCGATACGCTTGAGGACGATGGACATAGCGTACGCACCAATGACGACGGCACCGTCACCATCGACGGCGAGACGTTTTCCAGCTGGAAGGAAGCACACGACAAGCTCGACCATCATGGCAAGCATTTCCACACCAAGGTCGGACGTGCATGGAACAAATTCCCCTTCCCCGCACTTGTCACTCTCGCCTATCTGGTGCTCGGCATTGTCTACGGCACATGGGGCATGGGGCTTTTCCTCGTCTTTCTGGTTCCCGTCTACTACGCGATTGGTGACTTCATCGATCGGCGCCACCTGTCTAAGCTGATCGAGGCCATCTACCCGGCAGCCGCCATCGCTTGGTTCCTCTACATGTGGCTCTGTTTGGGACAGCCCCATCCTGCATGGATCATCCTCATCACGATTCCCGTCATAAAGGCGCTCATGCGCTGGTGCCGCAAACAATGGAAGCACCGCAAACAGGCCTAACACGCTCCGACCCACCAGCACCCAACCACCCCCGCCCTTCTCCTAAGTTGCGGTGAGATAGGGACTGTTTTGAAGCTCCAAAGCGCCAAACAGTCCGTATATCACCGCAACTTACAAACAACTGGGTCAGTTCCGGCACGGAGATTAGCATTGAGCTGACCGCGCGCCACGAAAAGGGGCCATCTACTACGTTTAACTCGATGGGGCCAACCATGACCGCCTTTTTCGAAAATCGACAGGCCTTCTACCTGCGGTTTTATTTTTCGTTTTCCCGGCATGGTTGAGGGTATCCAATTAAACGTAGTAGATAGGCCCGTTTTGTGGCATACGACCCATTCAAGCCCAATCTCGAAGGCTAAAGAGAGCCTCTCATCCACGCCTGCGGGCAAAAGATAGCAAAGCAACAAACGCCGGGTCGCTCGTAGGTGCCCGGCGTTTGCCCAGATAAAACCTGCCAAAATAAACCTGTCCCTTTTTGGCAGGTTACTCGGCACTCTTGAGGGCACCGACCATGTCAATCTTGTTGAGGGTACGGTTGGTGGCGAGGTTGACGATAAACGTAAAGCCAAAGGAAAGCACCACGGCGAGCACGTAGCTTAGCGGCTCGACCTCGACGTCAAAGTACAGCGACGGCATCTGCAAAATGTACGTAAAACTCTCGGCCAGCAAGCCGCCCAGCGGTACGCCCAGCGTGGCTCCGATCGCCGTGAGGATCAACGTCTCCTTGTTAACGTAATGGTGAACCTCGCCACGGCGGAAGCCCAGCACCTTGATGGTCGCCAGCTCGCGTTCGCGCTCCGAAATATTCGTATTAGACAGCGTAAACACCACCACAAACGACAGGCACGCCGCCATAAAGGTCACGAGCACCACGACCGAATTGATAATCGTAAAGTTCGCCTCATAGTTTTCCCAATGCTCGGCCGTACTCGAAATCGTAAGCCAACCGTCACTCTTAAGATTCTTGCTAAACGCAATCTGGTCGGCCGACGAACCCTTAAGCAGCACAAAAACGCCGTTAAGGCGTGCACTTCGACCGAACGCGCGCTCATAGGTGCCCTGCGTCATGTAAAGCGTGTTGCCTAGATAGTTGAGCGAGATGTCGCTGACTTTGACCTTGGCAACATTGAGCGACGAATCCTGGACGTGAGCCGTGTCACCCGGCTTGATCCCCAGCACCAGCTGAGAGCTCTTGCTCAAATACACGTCTCCGTCACGGAGGGCGAGCGGTTCTTTGGACTCATCCTCCAGGCGCACGTAATCGCCCAAGTCACCCGTGCGGTCGTCGGGAATCACGATGAGCTGCACAGTCTCGCTCTTGCCGCCAAACGTAAAGGTGACGTTGTCGGTCACAATCGGCAGGGTCGAGGTCACCGTCACGTTGGAATCATTGGCCGTGCTGCGCTCATCCAATGCCGCGCACGTCTGCGAAAAATCGTCGGGATTGGCGACCGCCAGCAAGTCATAGCGCGTGATATGCCCGTACTGCTTGGGCGACAGCGCGACCGACGTATCACGAATGCCCATGCCGCAAATCACAAGCGCCGTGCAGCCCGCAATGCCAAAGATGGTCATAAAGGCGCGCTTTTTATAGCGGAACAGGTTACGCGCTGCCACCTTGTTCAAAAAGCCCATGCGGCGCCAGATAAAGCCGATGCGCTCGAGCAAGATGCGCGAGCCGGCGCGCGGGGCCTTGGGGCGCATGAGCGAGGCCGGGGTCTCGGCCATCTCGTGGCGGCAGGCGATAATCGTGGCGCCCACCACGCCCACGGCAAACAGCGCCACCGAGACAATTGAGGACACGATATCGTACGAAAGCAGCATCTGGGGCAGCGAGTACATGTCGTCGAACACCGTAAACAAGAACAGCGGCAGACCCACAAATCCGATGATATTGCCGAGCACGCCACCGATCAGACACGCCCACAGCGAGTAGTCCACATATTTGGACAGGATACGCCCGCGTGAATAGCCGAGCGCCTTGTACAGGCCAATAAGCGTGCGCTCCTCCTCGACCATGCGGGTGGCGGTGGTGAGGCTGATAAGCACGGCGACGATAAAGAAGATGAACGGGAACACCGTGGCGATGGCCTCGATCGAAGAACTATCGCTCTCGACGCTCGAGTAGCTTGCGATATTGCCGCGGTCCTGGATGTACCAGGTACATTCGCCCAGGTCAGAGAGCTCGGCGCGGGCATCGGCAAACTGCTGGTCGGCGGCGGCACGGCGCTGGTCCAGGTCGGCTTGCGCCTGCGCACGCTCGTCGCTGCCCTCGGCCATGCGATTGATGTTGTCCTGCTCGATCCCAAAGACCATATTCGCCTGACGCTCAGCTGCGTCCAAGCTCGCCGGTGTGTCGACCGTCAGCTCCTGGGCGCGCGCCTTCTCACGCTCCTCGCGGATCTTCTCGATATTGCCCTTGACCTCATTGATCTTTGCCGAGTAGGCATCCGAATAGGAGTTGAGGCTCTTGGCTCCCTCGACGACCACGTGGACAGCGGAGTAGGAAGAAGATGTCGCGGCATCCTCGCTCACGTAGAACTTGTAGTCCGCAGTCGAAGCAGCGCGAAAGGCGTTGACTGTCGAGTCGGAGCTCACGTCGGTGGGATCGAGAACCTCGGCCGTGATGGTATAGTCTCCATCGGCAAACTGGTCCTTGGCGCTTTGGTTCGACGAGCTCGCATCGTTGGCGGCAAAGCTCACCGTATCGCCGATTTTCTTGCCCGAAGCCTTCAAAAAACGTGAGGTCACTGCCACTTCGCCCGAAGTCTCGGGCAGCTCGCCGCGTACTAGCACCGGTTGGTCAATGTTCTCTTTGGAAAGGCTCTGCACGACCACGCGCTCGCGCGTTGTACCCACGGCGGTGTAGGCGGTCTCGGTGTAGATGCCCTCGGCCGTCTCGACGCCATCGACCTCTTGAATGGCAGCAAGATCGTCATCGGTCAGACCATAGGTCGACTGCACGTTGATGTCATAAACATTCTGCTGGTCAAAGTAAGCGTCAACCGAATCGCACAGGTCCTCGCACCCCGCTTTGAGGCCGCACATCACGCTCACACCGAGCGCGGTGATGACCACGATGGACAAGAAGCGCTTAAGACTGCCTCGGATTGTACGGTAGATGCCACGGCGAAAAACCGTCGGCACCATATCGTTTGAGCTTTGGGCGGTGCGGTAGGTCGTAAAATCCTGCTCGCGCTCCGTGTTCTGCGCGTCGCGGCGCTGGCTGTTTTGGCGGTCCTGGTCCATGGGCGCTACCACTCGATCGTCTCGATAGGCACGGGATTTTGCTGGACCGTCTCGCTCTCCACGCGACCATTCTTAAAGCGAATCAGGCGATCGGCCATGGGCGCCAGCGCAGAGTTGTGGGTGATGATGATGACCGTAATGCCTTGCTTGCGGCAAGTGTCCTGTAGCAACTGCAAGATCTGCTTGCCGGTTTTGTAGTCAAGCGCGCCCGTGGGCTCGTCGCACAAAAGCAGCTTGGGGTTCTTAGCCAGCGCGCGGGCGATGGATACGCGCTGCTGCTCGCCGCCCGAAAGCTGCGCCGGAAAGTTAGCGAGGCGGTCGCCCAGGCCAACCTGGCGAAGCGTTTGCTCGGCATCGAGCGAATCGGGGCAGATCTGCGCCGCGAGTTCGACGTTCTCAAGCGCCGTCAGGTTAGGGACCAGATTGTAGAACTGAAAGACAAAGCCGACGTCAGCGCGACGGTATTCCACAAGCTGAGCCTCGTTGGCAGAGCTCACGTCACGCCCGTCCACCGTCACGGTGCCAGAAGTTGCCGTGTCCATGCCGCCCAGAATGTTGAGGGCCGTGGTCTTGCCGGCACCCGAAGCACCCAAAATGATGGCGAGCTCGCCGCGCTCGACCGTAAAGCTCGCGCCGTCGAGCGCGTGGATGCGGGCATCGCCCTCGCCGTATGCCTTGATGACGTCTTTGAATTCGATATAGGCCATCGATTAATTCCCATCTGGTCGGATAACTCTTTAGTATTACCCATTTCCCACCTACCAAAAAGGGACAGGTTTATTTTGGCAGGTTTTATATGGGGAAACGGCAGCTATAGATAGGGCGCCGGGGAGGCCGAGAAATCATCAACGGGGTCAGGCCGACCGCCAAACACAACGCACGCATCTCAATCTGTCAGCCAAATCATTCGAACAGTTGTTCGTTTCTATGATATGATTCAACTATCTAAGCAGGCCAATACGCAGAAAGGCGGCCAACATGGCGTTCGACTTTAAGAAGGAATGCAAGGAGCTCTACAAACCTGCAAGCAAGCCGAGTATCGTAACTGTCCCGCCTATGAGCTACGTTGCCGTTCGCGGAAAGGGTGACCCAAATACCGAAGGTGGCGAGTATCAAAACGCCCTGCCGCTACTTTACGGCATCGCCTATACCGTCAAGATGTCGAAGAAAGGCTCAAGGAGTATCGAGGGCTATTTCGACTTTGTGGTACCGCCGCTCGAGGGTTTCTGGTGGCAAGAGTCCCCGAGCGGCGACATCGATTATGTACGCAAGGACAATTTCAACTTTATCTCGTGCATCCGCCTGCCCGATTTCGTCACCCGAGATGACTTTGGCTGGGCAGTCGCGGAAGCCACGACCAAAAAGAAACTGGACTTTTCCGCCGTCGAACTGCTTAAAGTTGACGAGGGTCTCTGCGTTCAATGTATGCACACCGGGCCCTACGACAACGAACCGGCGACCGTAGACGCTATGCATGGATACACGACCGAGCTGGGCTATGTTCCCGACTTCTCAGACACCCGTTTACATCACGAAATCTATCTCTCCGATCCACGCAAATGCGCACCGGAGAAACTTAAGACCGTGGTTCGTCATCCTATCAAGCGCGCTGAATAGCGTGGGGCGTCATTTCACGCGCTAGGTTTTAAGCCAGCCAACCAGCCGCCTCCTAGGCCGTCCGGTAATTATCTTGACGCGGCCCGTCGCATCTTATAAGTTTGTTTTGCTAAAGCTGGAAAGCCTCTCAACGATGCGCAACTCCAGCTCTTTTTCTATCAAGAGAGCAAGTGTCGGAAAGCAAAATGTCAGAAAGCAGCGCATCGAGCAGGATTAAACGCCTGGTCAACACCTATAGCGGTCTCGTGCTCATGGGCGCCGTCGGAATCCCTATCGGCGTTATCGTTGGCGCCATCTGTGCCCTTTTTGGTCGTGTGCTCCTGGCAATTGGCGCCTTCCGGGACTCGCACGTCGCGTTGCTGCTCCCCTTTCTCGCTCTTGCGGGCCTTGCCATCGTGTTTGCCTACCGCACCTGGGGCAAGGGCACCGACCGCGGCATGAGTCTGGTGTTCGACGTAGGCCACGGACGCGAGGACGCCATCTCCCCACGTTTGGTGCCGCTCATTATGCTGAGCACGTGGGCCACGCATCTCTTTGGCGGCAGCGCGGGACGAGAAGGCGTAGCCGTGCAGATCGGCGCAACCGTCTCGCATTGGATCGGCCGACGTCTACCTTTCCGAGACCCCGGCAACACGTTTTTGCTTATCGGCATGGCCGCCGGCTTTGCCGGACTCTTCCGAACGCCCCTCGCCGCCACGGTCTTTGCAATCGAAGTACTGGTCGCAGGACGCATGGAATACCGCGCGCTGTTTCCCGCGCTTACGGCTTCGCTTGCCGCAAGCATGACCTCCGGCGCTCTGGGACTCGAGAAGTTCGAGGTCGCCATTACCGCCTCGTATGCGCTCGACCTCCCCGGTCTTGGACGACTGGCGCTGTTGGGTATCGCGTTTGGTATGGTAGGTGGAGCTTTTGCCTGGTGCCTTGCCCATGCCAAGACCCTTGCAGCGCGGCTGCTCCCCAGCCCTTACATACGCGTTGCCGTTATGGGCCTTGCGCTGTCGGCGATTCTGTTCGCGCTGTGGCAGGGGCGATACTGCGGCCTTGGCACCAACCTGATATCCGCGGCACTGGGTGACAACGGCGAGGCGTCGATCATGCCTTGGGACTGGGCGCTCAAATTCGTACTCACCATCGCCACGCTTTCCGCAGGATATCAGGGTGGCGAGGTGACGCCGCTGTTCTCCATCGGAGCCAGCCTTGGTGTCGTACTCGCCGGGATTCTCGGCATGCCCGTCGAGCTCTGCGCCGCGCTGGGATACGCCGCCGTCTTTGGCAGCGCCACCAACACGCTACTCGCGCCGATCCTCATTGGCTGCGAGGTCTTCGGTTTCGGTAATCTGCCGATGTTCTTCATCGTCTGCGTTGTGGCTTATCTGTTCAACATGGACAAATCGATCTACGCCCTGCAGGAGCACAGCCGCACCCGATAAACAGGGCGTTTGCCACCAAAAAACGCGCACGACAGGCCGGGCCCGCCGCGCGCGTCATCCTATACACGATTAGTTATTGTTGTTGGTCATCGAAGCCACTGCTGCCGCAAGATTGGAAATGGGCATTGTCTGCAGCCAGATGCGCCCCGGACCGGTGAGCACAGTGTTGAACACGCCTTCACCGCCAAACATGATGTTTTTGACGCCCTTGACCATCTGCGCGTCGATGCTCACCGTCTCCTCAAAGCCGGCCACGTTGCCGGTATCTACAATCATTTGCTGGCCAGCAGCAAGCTCGTACTCAACTAGGTCGCCGTCGATCTCGGCAAAGGCAATACCCGAGCCCGTGAGCTTTTGCATGATAAAACCCTCGCCGCCAAAGACGCCGGTCTTTGCCTTCTTGTTAAAGTGGATGCTCAGCTCAACACCACTTTCCGCGGCAAGGAACGAACGCTTCTGCAAAATCCAGCTCTTACCAGGGCCAATCTCGATCGGTATAATGCGGCCGGGGAAGCAAGAGCCAAACGCAATCATGCCATCGCCGTGCGCGGTCCAAATGTTTTGGAACAACGCCTCACCCGAAAAAGCCTTAGAGAACATCTTGCCTATACCACCGCCCGAGGTGGACATCTCCATGTTGGGGGTCATCCAGACCATGGCACCGCTTTCGGTGATCATGGATTCGCCGTCGCTAAGGTTGCACGTAACAACCGGGAAAGCCCCTCCGCCGATCTCGTACTGCATGACCGTCTCCTTTCCTTCGGGAGCCGAACAACGATGTCCATATTTTAGCAGTTAGAGGTGCGTTTATTTGGGTCGGTGGCGTTCATGGCGCCGATCACCGCCAGCCTCCGCTGCCGTCTGCACAGATAAAACCTGCCAAAATAAACCTGTCCCTTTTTGGCAGGTCTTAGAGGCGGACGGTGAAGGTGATCTGATGATCGTGGCCGGATACGGTGGCTGATCCGCCATGGGCTTCGGCGATGGCGCGCACGACGGACAGCCCCACGCCCGAGCCACCTGTCTTGGAGCTGCGCGACACGTCCGCACGATAGAAGCGGTCGAACAGCCGGTCCAGGTCGCCCTCGGGCAGCTCATCAACAGCATTCGATACGACAAGCTCGGCCGAGCCTTTGCCCGCACCGCGCGAAACGGCACGCAGGCTCAGCTCGATCACGCTGTCCTCGCTTGCGTAGCGTGTGGCGTTGTCCAGCAGCAGCTCAACAACCTGCGCCACTGCCGCGGCATCGGCATGGGCCCGCACACCGCTCGCGATCGACGTCGACAGCCGCTTTCCGCGCGAAACCGCCACCGATTCAAATGGCGTCGCAGCCGTGTCCACGGCCTCCGAAAGATCAATCGTCGCCATAGTAAAGCCGGCCGAACCCTCGTCCATACGCGCCAGGAACACCAGACGCTCCGTGAGCGCCGTCAGCCGCGCGACCTGCTCGTGAATGCTCTGCGTCCACTCGCTCTCGCCGCTCTCGATCTCTTGGACCTCGTTGGCGGCGTCAATCACGGCCAGCGGCGTTTTGATCTCGTGGCTTGCATCGGTAATGAAGCGCTTCTGTTTGCTATAACTCTCGACCATCGGCCGAATCACCGCACCCGAGGCGACCGTTACAATTGCCAGCACCGCCAGCCAGCCAATGCAGCTGATTGCCACACTCGCGCTCAAAAACGAATGGAAACTTGCAAGCTCGCGCGAACAGTCCACGAACACATAGGTTGTCTTGTCGCCCTGAACCGTAGCCGTATAACGGTAGTTGCCAGAAAAGCCCGAAGTCCAACCCTTGGAATATAGTCCTGCAGCGATGCGGGCGGCACGCTTGGCACCTACCGCGGCAATGCGGGCCGTGTTGACATCGGTCACCTGCCCGCCGGCAATCGACACCGTAAAGTAGCGCGTGTCGAAGGGAGACTCCGCCGTCATGCCTTCAAAATGCACATCGCGAACGGCCGCCCGGTTACCGGTAGCAACCTTGCCGGCAACCGCATCCTGACCGGGACCGGTCTTAGGCTCGCCCTCCCCATCAATGCCATCCTTGCCTGCCAGGATATAGTCCAGTCGTGCATCGGCCATCTTGCAAACATGCGAATAATTGACAATGTTGATGCCAGCGATGATGAGCGTGAGCACCACGGTCACAGCGCCCATGGCAACGAGGATGAACTTACGACGCAGGCGACGGCCCATTGCACTGGCAGCATCGGCGCGCCCCGGATTACCCGAGCCCACACCCATGCCGAGCTTCGCCGCCATGCGCTTGCACCACGTGCGCACGCTCACGCCCGTTCTCCTTCCTCGACAACCTCGAGCGAATATCCCTGGTTGCGCGACGCGCGGATGGCAACGTTGGCACCAAGCGCCGTCAGCTTTTTGCGCAGGTACGAGATATAAACCCACACCACGTTGGCGCCTTCGGGCGCGTCCTCACCCCAAACCTCGAGCATCAGACGTTCAGTGGGCATGCGCGTGCCGGCGTTGCGCATAAAGAGTTCCATAAGCTGAAACTCGCGATTGGCCAGGTGCTCCTCGCCCAAAGGTCCCACAAGCGTGCAAGCCGCCGTGTCGAGGCGCACGTTACCCACGCTGAGCGTCGTGGCGTCAATTGCCGTCGCGGCACGCGTCATGGCACGAATACGCGCAAGCAGTTCCTTGGCGGCAAACGGCTTGGTCAGGTAATCGTTGGCACCGGCATCCAGGCCCTCGACCTTATCGGACACCTCGCTTTTTGCCGTGAGCATGATGATGGGCAGTCGCTTTCCGGCGGCGCGTGTACGCTTGAGCACCTCGATGCCGTCCATGCCGGGCATCATGATGTCCAGGATTGCGGCGTCGTAATCGTTGGTGAGTAGATTCTCGAGCGCCGTCAAGCCGTCGAGGGCGGTGTCGACCTCGTAGTCGCTATGTTGAAGAATCGCGGTGAGGGCGCGGGAGAGACCAGGTTCGTCCTCGGCAAGCATCAGCTTCATAGTTGCTCCTTTGGCGCATGGAAATACAGGTTTCGATACTGCCGATAATAGCGCACCGAAAGCTGCCTTAGCACAGCCCTAGCGGCTCAACCTGCGCGTTTTCAAATACGCAAGATATGGCTTAGCCAAACTTAAAGCGCAGATGCCAAGCGTCTGGACGCATGCCGGCCGTAGAAGGACGGAGGCTCGTCCTTTCGCGGCGTCCTAGTTATGCAAAGCGTTCGAGCGCTATTCCTCGTACGCGCCCTCAAGCCGAAGCAGCCACTCCTTGCGGTCAAGCCCGCCGGCATATCCGTTGAGCGAACCATCGGCGGCAACTACGCGATGGCACGGCACGATAATCGAAATGGGATTACGCGCGACCGCAGCCCCCACAGCACGGGGAGATACAACGGGTGCCTCGTTCCCCGGCACCCGATGGCGGGCGGCAACACGCTGGGCGATCTCGCCATACGTAGCGACCTCGCCACGCGGGATAGAAAGCAGCTCGTACCAGACTTCACGCTGAAACGCCGTGCCAATCAAATGCAACGGCGGCGTATACCGAGGCTCCTGCCCTGCAAAATAAGCATTCAACCAAGCCCAAGAACGCTCGAGCACCGAGGAGGCCGCACCATTTGCGGGATTCACCAAAGATATTCCACCGGTACCGGAAACCGCGTCGGCGCCTTCAACATGTTCGGAGTCTTCCCGGAGAAGCGTGGAACCAAAGTGCTCCTGCCCCTCAAACCAAAGCCCCGTCAGACCGCGGCCATCAGCGGCAAGCAAGATTTCGCCCAAAGGCGAGGCAAATGTCGTCGTGACCACCAGCGGCTCCTTTCAAAACTCCGCAACATAATACCGCGAATTGTGCAGACAACCCCAATCGACCCCAAAGTCACCCAAGGCAGCAAGCGCGACAGCGCCGCAGCTGCCGCACGACCCCAAAGTCCCCGCAGGCAGCAGGCGCAACGCGCCACAGCTGCCGGCCGCGCCCCAAAGTCCCCCAAGGCGGCAGGCGCGAAGCGCCGGGGCCGCCGCCGGGACCAGGGCCTGCAACGGCCACGTGCCCCCACATCAGCCCAGCGGCCCCAACCAACAACGACCCCATCGCAGGCCGCTCGCAGCCGAGTCACCGCAGGCGGGGGCCGGGCTTGGTTTTCAGAACACTCCGCAGACCAGTGTGGCGCCTTGTCCGCGGCTCCGAAGGAGCAGGACAAGGCGCCACACATGGTCGAGGACGTTCTGAAAACCAAGCCCGGCCCCCGCCGGATAGGTCACACTACTCGCAGAGCAGCTTAGCGATCTGGACGGCGTTGGTTGCCGCGCCCTTACGGATTTGGTCGCCGCAGCACCAGAAGGTGATGCCGCGCGCGGCCTCAGGGTTCGAGATGTCGCGGCGCACGCGGCCGACCCAAATCAGGTCCTGGTCGGACGTATCCATCGGCATGGGGAAGCGATCGTGCGCATCCTCGGCGCTCATATCGTCAACCAGCTTCACGCCCGGAGCGGCAGCCAGCGCAGCACGGGCCTCCTCAACCGTAATGTCGCGCTCAAACTCGAGCGTAATGCTCTCGGAGTGCGAACGCAGCACGGGCACGCGCACGCAGGTGCAGTTCACGCGCAGCTCGGGCAGATGCATGATCTTGCGGCCCTCGTTTTGCAGCTTCATCTCCTCGGAGGTAAAGCCCTCCTCCTTGACACCGCCAATCTGCGGAATCAGGTTGCTCGCGAGCTGGGCGGCAAAGGCGCGCGGCTCGGGAATCTCCTCGCCGCGGCCCAGGGCGACCAGCTGAGCCTCGAGCTCAGCCATACCGGGAGCGCCAGCGCCCGAAGCCGCCTGGTACGTCGAGACGATCATGCGCTTCACGCCGGCGAGCTGATGCAGCGGCCACGTAGGAACTAGGCCGATGATGGTCGCGCAGTTGGGGTTGGCGATAAGGCCGTGATGCCACTTGATGTCGTCGGCATTGATCTCGGGCACAACCAGCGGCACCTCGGGATCCATGCGGAAGGCGTGGCTGTTGTCGACCACGACGGCGCCGCGCTTGACGGCCTCGGGCAGCAGCTCCTTGGCGATATCGTCACCGGCAGCGCCGAGTACGATGTCGCAGCCCTCAAAGGCCTCGGGGCAAGCCTCTTCGATCACGATCTGCTCGCCGTGGAACTCAACGGTCTTGCCCGCGGAGCGTGCACTTGCCAACAGCTTGAGCTTGCCGACCGGGAACTCCTGCTCGTTGAGGCACTCGAGCATCTGGGTGCCCACGGCTCCCGTCGCGCCCAAAATAGCAACCGTGTACTGTTTCATGCTTCCCCCTTTAAAGGTTGTGGCTTTTGCCCGCACGCCGAGCAGGCCGATTATTGTTGCCAGTGTATACAAGAACGGGGCGGATACAAAACCCGCCCCGTCGAAACGAAACCGAAACGAAACGCCCCGCCGTAGTTTTTGAGGCAAGTCCCAAAAATCTACTGGGATAGCAGCTACTTGTAGAGCGCGGCCGGGGCGGGATCGACCGGCACGGGAGCCTCCAGGTCGGAGACCTTCACAATGCCGTTCTCGTCGGAGAAGGCGCGGTAAATGGTCCGAATCGCCAGATCGAAGTCCTTCTCCTCTACGCCGATAATGATGTTGATCTCGTCGCAGCTCTGCGAAATCATACGTACGCTCACGCCGGCCTGACCAAGCATGCCAAACAGATGGCCCGAGATACCTGCGCGGCCGCGCAGGTTACGGCCGACGGTCGCGATAAGTGCCAGACCCTCGACAACCTCGATCTCGAGCGGCTCGACCTCCTGCTGAATGTCGCCCACGAGCGAGTACAGCGAATCGTGAACGTCCTGCTCCTGCACCACGGCGCCAAAGCGGTCGACACCGGTGGGCATGTGCTCGACGGAAACGTCATAGCGCTCGAAGACCGAAAGCGCACGGCGCATAAAGCCGACGCGGGGCTTGGTGCGGTCGCGGGCAACGTTGATGGCGACAAAGCCGCGCTTGCCGGTCACGCCGGTAATGATGGGTTCCGCCTCGCCCTCGTCGGCCGTCTCGCTAATGATGGTGCCAGGGTCCTGCGGCGCGTTGGTGTTCTTGATGACTAGCGGAATACCGGCCTCGCGCACGGGGAACACGGCCTCCTCGTGCAGGACGCTCGCGCCCATGTACGAAAGCTCGCGCAGCTCCTCGTAGGTAACGCGGGCGATGGGCTGAGCCTCGGGCACAATGCGAGGATCGGCAGAATAGAAGCCCGAGACGTCGGTCCAGTTCTCGTACAGGTCGGCACCAAGGCACTTGGCCAGAATCGAGCCGGAAATATCGCCGCCACCACGGTCGAGCAGCTTGATCTGCCCCTCACGCGTCGCGCCGTAGAAACCGGGCATAACAAAGCCGCCCTGCTGGCCGTACTCCTGCACCAGCTCGGCGGTGCGGTTCATGCTGAGCGTACCGTCATGATGGAACGCCACGACCGTCGCGGCATCCAGGAACGGCAGGCCCAGGTACTCGGCCATCAGACGGGCGGTAAAGTACTCGCCGCGGCTCACGAGTTCCTCGGTGGAGTAGCCACCGGAACGGGCGCGCTCGGCAAAGGCCGCGAACTCCTCGCGGATGGGATAGGTGAGCTCCAGCTCGTCAGCGATATCAAAATAGCGCTGGCCAATGTCCTCGAGCAGCTCCTCGCACGACACGTGGTACTTAACGTGTGCGTTAACCAAGTAGAGCAGGTCGGTCACCTTGGTATCGCCCTTAAAGCGGCGACCGCAGGCAGAAACCACCACAAAACGGCGGGCCGGGTCGGCATCGACAATGGCCTTGATCTTCTTAAAGTGTTCGGCGTCGGCGACCGACGAGCCGCCAAACTTGGCAATCTTAATCATGGGCTGGAGGTTACCTTTCTAAAAAGCCTCTGCGAACCTATTTTGCGCGCTCTGATACCATGGTTTCACCGATTGGGACCAAGGCATCCGAGGAGCAGTGTTATATGGGAACTTATCATAGTACACGAGGACGCACTTTATCGTGCTCAAGTAAGGTGGCAATCCGTACCGGCATCGCTCCCGACGGGGGTTTGTTTGTCTCGGACGAGCTGGGCACCCAGCAACTCGATATCAGCTCGCTTGCAGATAAATCGTACTTTGAAATCGCTCAAGATGTGTTGGGAATGTTACTGAATGATTACACGACCGAAGAAATTTCGGCCTGTGTGAATGAGGCATACCGCGGCACGTTCGCGAGCGAAGAGGTCACGCCGCTCGTCAAACTCGACGCCGCACCGGGCGCTGACGTCCCTCAAACCTATGTGATGGAGCTCTTTGGCGGCCCCACAAGCGCCTTCAAGGACGTCGCCCTGCAGATGCTCCCCCGTCTGATGGCCCGCACTTCCGCCAAGGACGGCGGCGCCGAGCGCATCATGATCGTCACCGCCACGTCGGGCGACACGGGCAAGGCAGCACTCGCCGGCTTTGCCGACGCCCCGGGCACGGGCATCACCGTCTTTTATCCCGAAGGCAAAGTCAGCCGCGTGCAGAATCTGCAGATGTCCACGCAGGAGGGCGATAACGTCGCCGTCTGCGGCATCCGCGGCAACTTCGACGATGCCCAGAGTGCCGTCAAGCGCATCTTTGCCGATAAGGAGCTTGCCGAGCGCCTGGAAGCCGCCGGCACTGTGCTTTCGAGTGCCAACTCCATCAACGTCGGCCGCCTGGTGCCGCAGGTTGTCTACTACTTTGCCGCCTATGCGCAACTGCTGCGCGCCGGCGCTATCGAGGCTGGCGACGCCGTAGAGTTCTGTGTGCCCACCGGCAACTTTGGCGATATCTTGGCCGGCTACTACGCCAAGTGCATGGGTCTGCCCGTCGCCAAGCTCGTCGTGGCGAGCGACAAGAACAACGTGCTTGCCGACTTCCTGACCACCGGCGTTTACGACCGTAACCGCCCGTTCTTCACGACCATCTCGCCGTCGATGGACATCCTTATTAGCTCCAACCTGGAGCGCATGCTCTACTTCTTGTCCGACGGCGACTGCGAGCTCGTTGCCGGCCTTATGGAGCAGCTGGCACAGACTGGTCGCTACGAAGTTCCCGCCGACCTGCTGGCAAAGATTCAGAGCATCTTTGGCTGCGGCTGGGCCAGCGAGGCCGAGGTTCGCACTGCCATCAAGAGCTGCTGGGACGCAAACGGCTACGTGATTGACCCGCACACCGCCTGCGGCTATCACGTCTTTGAAAAAGTCACCCCCGCCGAGGGCGCCAAGGCCCGCGTGCTGCTTTCGACCGCCAGCCCCTACAAGTTCCCGCGCGCCTGCTGCGACGCTCTGGGCCTCGACGTTCCCGAGGATGATTTTGAGGCTATGCGTGTGCTCGAGCAGGCCACCGATACGGTCGCCCCGGCACAACTTGCCGAGCTCGAGTCCAAGCCCGTCCGCTTTGAAGACGTCTGCGACGTCGATGAGATGGCAAGCTACGTCGAGTCTGCAGCAAAACGAATGAGCACCAACTAAACCCCTTATTAAGCGCCGGCGAAAGCCGGCGCACCTTCTTTTATCAGAAACCCACCGGGATGATGACGAACTGACATGCGGGTCTGCCTGTTTAGTTCGTCGCGAGTTCCGCACGAGCCGGAAAGCACTTAATGTGCTTTCCGAGCGAGCCAGGACTGCCCGAGCAGCGAACTAAACAGGCAGACCGCCCAGGAGATTCCCATGATCAAGATCACCGTCCCCGCCACCAGCGCAAACCTAGGCATCGGCTACGACACCCTCGGCATGGCCGTCAGCCTCTACTCACACTTCACCTTTGAGCGCGCCGACAAGCTCACCATCACGGGTTGCCCCGAGGAGTTCCAAAACGAGAACAACCTAGTCTACGTGAGCTTTGTGGATGCGCTGGCCGCATGGGGCGAGCCGGCTTTTCCCGTTGCCATCGACATTCAGACCGATGTACCCGTCGCCCGCGGCCTGGGTTCCAGCTCCACCTGCGTCGTCGCGGGCATCATGGCAGCCGCCGCGCTGACGGGCCACACCGTCGACCGCGCCGAGCTCGTCCGCATCGCCACCGAGGTCGAGGGCCATCCCGACAACGTCGCCCCCGCTATCCTGGGCGGCGCCGTCTGTTCCTTTACGCCGACCGATTCGCTCCCCCAGTGCCTGCGCTACGAGGTGAGCGATCGCCTGCGTTTTATTACCGTGATTCCGCCCTACGAGGTACACACGAGTGAGGCGCGCAAGGTCGTGCCGCAGGAGATTCCACTCTCCACCGCCGTATGGCAAATGGGCCGCATCGCCGGCATGACGCGCGGCCTGGAGACCGGCGACCTGGATCTGATTGCCGCCGCCAATGACGACCGCATCCAAGAGCCGTATCGCCGTCGCCTGATTCCCGACTACAACGCCGTGCGCGACACCTGCCTTAACGGCGGCGCCAAGACCATCTGGATCAGTGGCTCCGGCTCGACCCTCATGGCCGTAACCGACGATACCATCGTGGCGAAGTTCCTGCAGGTCAAGCTGCGTGAGCAGTTCCCCAAGTGTGAGACGCATATTCTGACGTGCGACACGGAAGGCGCCCAGATCGAATACCTGTAGTCGCCGTACCTTATACCCGCCGGGGAGGCCAGGGGCTTTGCCCCCAAATCGTCCTCGGACATGGCAGGACCCCCGCTGCGCACTTCGTGCGGCGGGGGTCCTGCCGTCCTGCGGAAAG
>NZ_QSPN01000020.1:0-40005 GCF_003436455.1 Collinsella sp. TM05-37
GCCGACTGCTTCGGCCTGCGCCTGCTCAACCGCCGCGGCTGCTTCCCGCAGTTCGATAAGTTCATCGAGCAGACCAAGGACGTTTGGACCCACCTGGTCGACATCCGCAAGAGCTTCGAGCCGCGCGCCGAGGAGCTCGCAAAGAAGTACGCCCTGGCCCCCTACACCATGTTCATCGGCTCCGGCGCCCTGTGGGGCGAGACGATCCTGTTCTCGATGTGCATCCTGGAGGAGATGCAGTGGAAGCGCACCCGCTACATCACCTCGGCCGACTTCTTCCACGGCACCCTCGAGCTCGTGGAGCCCGGCGTCCCCGTGTTCCTGTTCATGGGCGAGGACGAGAACCGCAAGCTCGACGAGCGCGTCCGCGCGTTCCTCAACCGCGGCGTGACCGGCGACACCGACATCAACATCATCGACACCGCCGAGTTCGCGATCCCCGGCCTTGACGACGAGTTCCGCGTCATCGTGTCTCCGTGGATCCTTTCCTCGCTGATCACCGATCGCCTTGCCGCTTACTACGAGACGGTCACCAAGCACAACCTCAACTACCGTCGCTACTATCACCAGTTCGACTACTAATAGTTGACCACTCATTTAAGAAGCACCCTGCCCGGGCGCATGCGTCCGGGCATTTTTATGCCGAAATTCGCTAGGAAGGGGATCGAATGAGGCAGTTTATCGTGGCGTCCCATGCTCATTTCGCGTCTGGAATCGTCGAGAGCATCGGCCTGCTTTCCGGTGAGCGCGAAAACGTCCATGCGCTCTCTATGTATGTCGACGGAAACGAGGACCTGTCCAAGGAGGCTGCAGCGATTCTGGACGGCTTTGCCGCGGACGACGAAGTTGTCGTGTGCACTGACCTCTTTGGCGGCAGCGTCAACAACGAGTTCACCAAGATCGTCCAGACGCGTCCCAACACGCACCTCGTGACCAATATGAACTTGCCACTCCTTATTCAGCTGCTGTTCGTACCCGATTCCACTCCGATCGACGAGGCCATTCGCCAGATCGTCGAGGCGGACGACACTAAGGTCAAGTACGTCAACGACCTGCTGGGGCAGGCCGAACTCGATGAGTTTTAATCGTTAGGAGCACATCATGATTCAGATGATTCGTGTAGATTATCGACTGCTTCACGGCCAGGTTGCCGTTAGCTGGACCTCGGCTCTGGGTGCCGACTGCATCCTGTTAGTGAGCGACACGGTCCTCAATGACAAGCTTCGTCTGCAGGCCCTGTCCCTTGCAAAGCCCGAAGGATGCAAGGTCGTCGTCAAAAACACCGAGGATGCTGTCAAGGCGCTCCAGAGCGGTGTGACCGATAAGTACAAACTCTTCGTGGTTTGCGAGACGATTCAGCAGGCCGGTGCCGTCGCCAAGGCGATGGGAGTCAAGAAGATCAACCTCGGCAACGTTGCCTTTAGCGAGAATGCCCGCCAGGTCTCGACGAGCGTGTTCCTCACGCCCGAGAACGAGGCCTACGTGAAGGAGCTGCTCGGCGAGGGCTATGAACTGTTCATTCAGATGATTCCGGCAGATGCGAAGACTGACGCCGCGAAGGTCATCGGTTAGGGGCCGTCATGGTTATCAAGACAATCCTGATTTTCCTTATTGCCCTTTTGGGTTATTCCGAGTGGCTGACGGGCACGAGCTACCTCCAGCGCCCGATCGTGCTCGGACCTCTGGTTGGCCTTGTCATGGGCGACATGGTGACCGGCACGATCATGGGCGCCACGATGGAGCTTGCCATGGTCGGCGCCATCTCGGTCGGCGCCTATAACCCGCCCGATACGATTTCCGGCACTATCCTGGGCGTATCTCTTGCCATGCAGGCCGGCGCGGACGCTTCGGCGGCCCTGACCCTGGGTATTCCTATCGCCACGATCGTCCTGGCGCTCGACACGGCCCTGGGCCAACCGGTCATGCTGCTGCTGGTGCACCGTATCGACAAAAACGTCGAGGACGGAGACACCAAGGCCATCACGCGCAACATGCTCATCGCCGGTTACGCGCAGAGCTGGTGCGGCCTGCTGATTATTCCCCTGGCATTCTTCTTTGGTGCCGATGCTGTTGCCAGCCTGCTCAACATCATCCCCGATTTCGTTCAGACCGGCATGGATGTCGCCGCCGCCTTCTTGCCCGCACTCGGCTTTGCGATGCTGGCGCAGATGATTATGAACAAAACAGTGGCTCCGTTCTTCTTCGCTGGCTTCTTCCTCGTCGCCTACTTTGGCATTAGCACGACGGGCGTGGCGATCTTTGCCGCGATCATCGTCGTCGCGATGACGGTTTTGGGTGATAAGAAAAAAGCGGAGCAGCCCGCAGCGGCAACCGAGGATCCTGCGATTGGGAGTGGGTTCGATGAGTTTTAAGTTTGAGTCTTCTTACGACGGGCTGATTTCCCGCGCAGACCTTAAGAAGCTGTTCTGGCGCTCGATTCCCTATGAGCATTCCTGGAACTACGAGCGTATGGGCCATATCGGCTTTATGTGGGCCCTTATGCCGATCCTTCGCAAGCTGTATCCGCAGGATGCGGACTTTAAGGCCGCCCTTAAGCGCCATATGGAGCTCTATAACGTCACGCCGTACATCTCGACGCTTCCCATGTCCATCGCCGCTGCAATGGAGGAGGTTAACGCTACTGACGATAGCTTTGACACGAGCGCGATCTCTAATGTCAAGCTTGCTTTGATGGGGCCGCTGTCCGGCGTGGGCGATGCTTTCTACTGGGGCACGCTGCGAATTTTGGCAACGGGTGTCGGCACGTCGCTGGCGCTGCAGGGCTCTATTCTTGGCCCGATTTTGTTCCTGCTCGTGTTCAACGTTCCTCACTACATCATCCGTTACCTGCTGACGTTTGTGGGATATCGCTTTGGCTCGGACATGATCAGCAAGGTCCAGGAATCGGGCATTATGGACACGATCGTCAAGATGGCCTCTATCATGGGCGCCATGGTGATCGGTGCTATGACCATGGAGATGGTCACCGTGGACATTCCGCTCATGGTCGGTGCGGGCGATGGTGCTCAGACGCTCGCCGAGCTGCTCAACGGAATCTTCCCGGGCTTTGTCACGATGGGGCTGTTTGGAATTGTCTATCTCATGCTCAAGAAGAAGATGAATCCGCTGCTCATCATGCTTGTGATCCTGCTCGTGAGTATCGCTGGCGCGTTCTTTGGAGTGCTTGGTGTCCAGTAGGGTATCCGTCATAATGAAAACAATGTAAGAGGGGGCGTCGCGCACACTGTGCTGCGGCGCCCTTTTGCCGAAAGGTGGACAAGATGGAGTATCCGCAGCTTGCCGTCATGAATATCAGCCATCGTTATTTTGACCTTGAGGAATTCTTTTCTTCGGCAGCGGCCTCGGGCTATACGTGTTGCGAGCTTTGGACCGGGGCGATGCATCTGTATGTCGATTGCCATGGATACGATTCGCTCGAGCGGGTACGGGAGCTGTCGCAGCGGTATGGGGTTCGGATTGTGGGGCTTTGTCCCGAACAGAACAACCCCAAGCCGTGGAATATCGCGGCGCGCGGGAATGAGGCGCGTGCCCGCACGCTCGCGTACTTTAAGAACGTTGTAGATATCGCGGCGGAACTTGGAGCCGAGCAGGTCATGGTCTCGAGCGGCTGGGCATTTTTGAACGAGCCGATCGAGGACGCGTGGGGTCGCAGCGCCTCGATGCTGCGTGCGATTGCCGAGCATGCGGGAGAGCGCGGCGTGCGACTGGTGCTCGAGGCCCTACAGCCGGTTGAGTCGATGATCGTGAACTCGGCGGCCGATACGAAGCGCATGATCGAGGCAGTTGATCATCCGGCACTTAAGGCGTGTCTGGATTTGGGCGCTATGGCGGTGGCGGGGGATACCATCGACGATTATTTCGATCTGCTTGGCGATGATGTCGCCCACGTGCATTTTGTCGATGTTGCGGCAGATGGCACGACGCATCTTGCTTGGGGTGACGGCGACCGCGATATGCGCGCCGACCTGGATAGGCTGGTGGCGCGCGGCTATCGCGGAGTTGTTTCGGCCGAGACCTATGATTGGCGCTATTTCGCCAATCCCGCGGCAGCCGACGCTCAGGTTATGGCGGAGTACCGACGCGCGATTGGCGCCTAAGTGGGACAGGGCGCCGAGTTGGCGTTTGACGCTTTTTGAGAAACGGGACGTGCTTTCCGCTTGAGGCTTCTGGCGGAAAGCACGTCCCAGAACAGGCGCTCAGAATGGGACACACTTTCCGCTGAGGACCTCAACCGGAAACCGCATCCCAGTTTTTGGCTGGCGGGCGGGACGCGCTTTCCCCTATGTTTCCAAATGAATACGCTATGAGCCGAGGAGGACGATTCTCCCCGCAAACACTCTAGTATGCTAAAGTACCCAGAAGACCGGCGGAGCTATGCCGGTCTTCTGCTCTATATGAAACACAGCATGAGGAGGCTCACCAGATGACGGCCACACCGTGGGGATTCCGGGACATATTGCCCGAGGAGGCTCAGGCGCGCGAGGAGATTGCGCTGACGGTGAAGGGCTGCTTCAGGGAGCATCATTACCTTCCGGTCGAGACGCCGCTGCTCGAGGACAAGGGCTCGCTCGAGGAGGGCGGCCGCATTGCGGACACCCCGTTTAAGCTCTTTGATGACGACGGTCGCCTGCTGGTGGTCCGTCCCGACAACACGCTGCCGATCGTGCGCTTGGTTTCGACCCGCATGCGCGCGGCCGATCTGCCGCTGCGCCTTCGCTACGAGGCACCGGTGGTTCGCGAGTGCCAACGCAATGCCGGTGGCTCGCGTCAGTTTACTCAGCTGGGCCTTGAACTTATCGGTGCGGGCGATGTCGCGGGCGATGTCGAGATCGTCTCGCTGGTGGCGGAGGCTATGCGCAAGCTGGCGCTGCCCGATGCGCGCATTATCGCGGGCAGCGTGCGTCCGTTTAAGGAACTGCTCGCGGCGTGCGAGGATCGCGAACTGGCTGCCGAGGCATTGCGTTGCGTGCACGCCAACGACTTTGTGGGCCTCGATGCCCGTGTGGCGGCAAGCGCCGAGCCCGAGGCCGTCAAGGCCGCCATTAGCGAGCTGCCGCGCTTGCACGGCGGCGCCGAGGTATTCGACCGCGTCGACGCGCTGCTGGCGGCGGCGGGCATCGTCGCGCCGCTGACGCGCGAGATGCGTGCCCTGGTTGATGGTCTGGCTCCCGAGGACGCCCAGGTGCTGTCCTTCGATTTCTCCATCATGAACTCTTTTGATTACTACACGGGCCTGGTTTTTAAGGCCTATGCCGGTGGCCTGCCCGATCCGGTGGGCTCGGGCGGTCGCTACGACTCCATCTTTACCGGTGCGTTCGGCGACGGCATCGAGGTGCCGGCGGCGGGCTTTGCCTTTTCGCTCGAGCGTCTGGAAGCCGCGCGCACCTCGGCCGAGGACGCTGCTTCCGATGGTGACCATGCCGTGGGCCGTGGCGCCGAGGGTCCGCTGCGTATCGCCGTGCCCAAGGGCTCGCTCAAGGCCGATACGCTCGATGTGCTCGAGGCCGCGGGCTTGGACGTCTCTGAGCTGCGCGATCCCGGCCGTCACCTGATCGTGCGTGGTCGCGACACACGTGCCGGCGAGGGCACGGTCGGCGATATCGAATTTGTCATCGTGCGTCCCAGCGACGCGCCCGCTTTTGTGGGCTGCGGCGGTGCCGACTGTGGCATCTGCGGCTGGGACTCGCTTATCGAGGCAGACCTCAACCTGCTGCAGCTGGTCGATCTGGGCTACGGCCTGTGCACCTTTATCGAGGCGGAGCCCGCGTGGCGCGCCGGCCAGGCCGAGCGCAACTATGCCCGCCGTGGGTCGCTTCGCGTGGCCACCAAGTATCCGCGCATCGCGAGTGCCTGGTATGCCGAGCGCGGCGTGAACGCCGACATTGTCTCGCTGCACGGCAACATCGAGCTGGGCCCCATTGTCGGCATGACCGATCGCATCGTGGATATTACCGCCACGGGCGCCACACTGCGCGATAACGACCTGGTCATCACCGGCCGCATCATGGACTGCACGGCCCGCTTCTTCGTCAACCCGGGTGCCGCTCGCTTGGATCCGCGCGTACGCAATCTGGCAGATCGCTTGGCGGCAGCCGTGAAGGACAAGCATTTTGAGCCCGTTGCGGGCTCGGCACAATAGCGCGAGCACGCACGGGCGCCCCAACGTCCGGGCGGCGGGCCGACTGGCGCCGCCGCCCGGTCTCTCGTTTTTCGAACACAACCTCGACCGATAGGGGATACCGAAATGAAGACCATCAAGCTTGCTCCCGGTGAGCGCCTCGTTACCAACCAGCTCAACCGTAAGGGCGTGCTGCCGCAAAACATCGTCGACGCCGCTCGCGATATCGTGGCCAACGTGCGTGCCAACGGCGATGCCGCGGTGCGCGATTACTGCCAGCGTTTTGACGGTGTTGAGCTGCAGAGCTTCCGTCTGCCGCAGGAGCAGATCGATGCCGCGCTCGAAGGCCTCGATCCGGCCTTTGTCGCCGCGCTCGAAAAGGCTGCGCGCCAGATTCGCGAGTTCCACCAGCGCGAGGTCGAGCAGAGCTGGTTTACCACGCGCCCGGACGGCACGATGCTCGGCGTTAAGGTGACCCCGCTTGCTGCGGCCGGCATCTACGTGCCGGGCGGTCGCGCGCAGTACCCTTCCACCGTGCTTATGAACGCCATTCCCGCCAAGGTTGCCGGCGTTGAGCGCGTGGTCATGGTGACCCCGCCGCAAAAGGATGGACTGATTAGCCCGTATACGCTCGCGGCGGCCAAGCTCGGCGGCGTGGACGAAATCTATATGGTGGGCGGCGCCCAGGCCGTGGCCGCGCTGGCGTACGGCACCGAGACCATTCCGCGCGTCGACAAAATTACCGGCCCAGGTAACGCCTTTGTTGCCGCGGCCAAGCAGATCGTCTCGGGTGACGTGGGTGTCGATATGGTCGCCGGTCCCTCCGAGGTCTGCGTGCTGGCCGACGCCACGGCCAAGCCTATGGTGGTCGCGGCAGACCTGATGGCCCAGGCCGAGCACGATCCGCTGGCAGCCTGCTATCTGGTGACTTGCGACGAGCAGTTTGCGCGCGAGGTCGAGGCTGGCATTGACATCCTGGTGGCGCAGTCGCCGCGTGCCGAGATCACGCGTGCTTCGCTCGACAACGAAGGCACCATCGTGGTGGCCGCCGATATGGCTGCCGCCGTCGAGGCCGTGAACACCGTGGCGCCCGAACACCTGGAGCTGCACTGCAAGGATGCAATGGGCCTGCTTGGCGGCATTCGCAACGCCGGCGCCATCTTTGTGGGCGCTTGGAGCTCCGAGCCGCTTGGCGATTATGTTGCTGGCCCCAACCACACGCTGCCGACCGGCGGCACGGCCCTGTTCTCCAACCCGCTTTCGGTCGAAGAGTTCGTTAAGCGCTCGAGCGTCATTTGCTATACGCCCGAGGGCCTGCTCTCCGACGCTCCCGCTACGCAGCGCCTGGCCGAGGCCGAGGGCCTGTGGGCACACGCGCTTTCCGCCGCTCTGCGTCGCCGTGTGCTGGAGCAGGGCGAGGATGCCGTGAGTGCCGAGTCGCTGGCCGCGGCCGACCTGACCAAGGTTGCCTGGCCGGGCGACGCCGTGGCGACGGTTGCCGAGGGCGTGGACCTGGCGGCTGCGGGCGCGGATGGCGCCGGTGCGACCGGCGGGGAGGCCTAATATGGCCGAGCTGACGCCCCGCATGAAGGAGCTCGTCCAGCCCTACTTGGCCGGCATTGAGCCCTACGATCCCAACTTTACGCCCACGCGCATCAACCTTTCGGCCAACGAGAACACCTATCCCGTGTCGGCTGGCGTGCGCGAGGCGGTCGACGCCGCCCTGGCCGCTACACCGCTCAACCGCTATCCCGATCCCATGTCCAACGATCTGCGCGACGAGCTTGCCGCTTGGCATGGTGTGGCGCGCGAGAATGTCTGCGTGGGCAACGGCGGCGACGAGCTGCTCTATAACTGCCTGCTGGCGTTTGGCGGCGCGGGGAGGACCCTGCTCAACTGCCCGCCGTGCTTTAGCGAGTATGCGTTCTTTGCGTCTCTGTGCCAGACTGAAGTGCGCGATGTGTGGCGCGACCCGGCGACCTTTGAGCTCGACCAAGCGGCTGTGCTCGCAGCGGCGCCCGAGTGCAACCTGGCAATCGTGACCTCGCCCAATAATCCCACGGGCGATGTGGTGCCGCTCGACTTTGTCGCGGCCCTGTGCGATGCATGCCCCGGCATGGTGATGGTCGACGAGGCCTATGTTGAGTTTGCCGACGATTCGTTTGGCGCGGCAACCACGGCGCAAGGCCTTATCGCCGAGCATCCCAACCTGGTGATTCTGCACACGCTGTCCAAGGCGTTCGGCGCCGCCGGCACGCGTCTGGGCTATGTGATCGCGGCGCCCGAGGTCATCGATGTGTTCGCGGCGATTCGCCAGATCTATTCGGTCAATGTGCTGAGCCAGGCCGCAGCGCTTGCCTGCGTGCGTGCCCGCGATGCGTATGCACCCGTGGTGGCGCAAGTTACATCCGAGCGCGAGCGCGAGTTGTGCGCCCTGCGCGCAATGGCTGCCGAGGGCATGCCCGTGGAGGCATGGCCGAGCGCGGCGAATTTTGTGCTCGTGCGCACGCCGCATGCCACGCGCGTGCGCGAGCGTCTGCGCGACGAGTATTCGATTCTGGTGCGCGACTTTAGCTACGCGCCGGGGCTCGCGGACTGCCTGCGCATTACCGTGGGCACCCCGCAGGAAAACGACGAGGTGCTGGCCGCGTTTGCCGCGCTGGTGAAGGAGGAGATGTAGATGGACCGCTATGCCGAGGTAACCCGCAAGACGGGCGAGACCGACATTGTCGTAAAGCTCGACCTGGACGGAAGCGGCGTGTGCGATATCTCGACCGGCGTGCCGTTTTTCGACCACATGCTCAACGCTTTTGGCCGCCATGGTCTGTTCGATCTGACGGTGCACGCGGTGGGCGACGTGGAGGTCGATGCGCACCACACCGTCGAGGACACGGGTATTGTGCTGGGCGAGGCGTTTTGTCAGGCGCTGGGCGACAAGGCGGGCATTACGCGCTTTGCCGACGCGGCGATCGCCATGGACGAGACGCTTGTGATGGCTGCTGTTGATATTTCGGGCCGCGGGCAGGCCTACTGCGAGCTGCCCGTGCCCACCGAGCGCGTGGGCAGCTTTGATACCGAGCTGGCCGTCGAGTTCTTCTACGCCTTTGCGCGCGACGCCAGGCTCACGCTGCACGTGCGCGAGCTGGCGGGCGGTAACTCGCATCACATTATCGAGGCCGCCTTTAAGGCCGTGGGCCGCACGATGCGTCACGCCTGCGAGCTCGATCCCCGCGTGCAGGGCATCCCCAGCACCAAGGGCTCACTGTAACCTGCCAAAAAGGGACAGGTTTATTTTGGCAGGTTTTATCTGCGGGAATGCTGTCTCATGTGGTGGGTGAACGTTTAACCGACCAAAATAAACCTGTCCCCTTTTTGGCGGGTTTTGAATGGGAAAAGGGAGGGTCGCGTGGGCGAACCGAAGATCGTGGTGGTCGACTACCACAAGGGCAACTTGTCGAGCGTCGTGCGCGGGCTTGCGCGCGCCGGTGCCGCCGCCTGCACGTCGGACGATCCGGAGCAGATCCGCAACGCCGATGGCCTGGTCATCCCGGGCGTGGGCGCGTTCTATGACGCGATCGCCTTTATGCGCCAGAGCGGCGAGGAGGCGGCCGTGCTCGATGCCGTTGCCGCCGGAACTCCGCTGCTCGGCATCTGCCTGGGCCTTCAGCTGTTTTTTGAGCGCGGCAACGAGGGCGTGCCGGCGGACGAGGGCGCGGACGCGGACGACGATGCCTCCGAGCAGGCCGGTGGTCCCTGGGTCGATGGCCTGGGTATTATGCGCGGTTCGTGCACGCGCTTGGAGTCGAGCCGCCTGAAGGTGCCGCACGTGGGCTGGGACCAGGTGCACATGACGCCTGCCGGCGCGGCCGATCCGCTGCTTGCCGGTTTTGCCGAGGGCGCCAACATGTACTTTACCCACAGCTACGCGGTGGCCGACAACGCCGATGCCACCGATGTGCTGGCGCGCACGCACTACACGCGGAGCTTTCCGTGCATCGTGCGCCATGGCAACGTGTGGGGCTGCCAGTTCCATCCCGAGAAATCCTCCGCGCTGGGTCAGCGCATTCTTAAGAACTTCGTGAGCATCGTCGAGGGGGCCGGCCGATGATTCTGTTTCCCGCAATCGATTTGATCGGCGGCAAGGTTGTGCGCTTGGAGCGCGGCGACCGGAGCCGCTGCAAGGTATATTCCGACGACCCCGTGGCCGTCGCCCGCTCGTTTGCCGAGCAGGGCGCAAGCTGGGTGCATGTCGTCGACCTGTCCGCTGCCTTTGGCGAGGACGAGGGCGCATGTGCCGCCAACTCGACGGCGATTAAGGCCATCTGCGGCGTCGACGGTCTGTCCGTGGACGTGGGCGGCGGCGTCCGCTCGCTCGCGCGCATCGACGAGCTGGCCGGCTATGGCGCTCGCCGCATTGCGCTGGGCACCGTGCTGGTGACCGAGCCGGGTTTTGCCGAGGTGGCAGCCCAAGGCTTTGGCGAGCTGCTGGTCGCCGACATTGCCGCACGCTACGGCCAGGTTAAGGTGAACGGCTGGCGCGACGGCGCGGGCGTGGCGTTCGACGATGCCGTGGCGCAGCTTACCGAGCTGGGCTTTAAGCATCTGGTGTATACCGACATCGCGCGTGATGGCATGCAGACGGGCATCGACGTGGCGGCATATCGCCATGTGGCGCAGGTCGCGGGCTTTCCCGTCGTGGCGTCGGGCGGTATCTCGACGCTCGGCGATATCCGCGCGCTAGCCGCGGTGGGCGAGGACGCCATCGAGGGTGCTATCACCGGTCGTGCGCTCTACGAGGGTAACTTTACGCTGGCCCAGGCGCTGGCCGCCGCCCGAGGGGAGGAGTAGCCCATGCTTACCAAACGCGTAATTCCCTGTCTGGATGTTAAGGACGGCCGCGTGGTCAAGGGCGTCAACTTTGTGAGCCTGCGCGATGCGGGCGACCCGGTGGAGCTGGCCCGCGCCTACGACCGCGAGGGTGCAGACGAGGTCGTTTTTTTGGACATTACCGCGACGAGCGACAACCGCGCGACGACCATCGAGATGGCGGCGCACGCGGCCGAGGAGCTCGCTATTCCCTATACCGTGGGCGGCGGTTTCCGCGACTTGGCGGGCATGCGGACCATGGTTGCCGCCGGTGCCGACAAGGTGTCGCTTAACTCTGCCGCCGTGCGCGATCCGTCGTTGATCAGCCAGGCCGCCGCGGCGTTTGGCAGCCAGGCCGTGGTCGTGGCGATCGATGCCAAGCGCGTCGGCTTGCCCGGCGAGCCAGATGCCGACAAGTGGGAGGTCTTCACGGCGGGCGGCCGCAACGCCACAGGTATCGATGCGGTGGCGTGGGCCGAGGAGGCGGCTCGTCGCGGCGCCGGCGAAATCCTACTGACCAGCATGGACCGCGACGGCACCAAGGCCGGCTTTGACCTGGCGCTCACTCGCGCCGTGGCGCGCGCGGTACCGATTCCCGTCATCGCGAGCGGCGGCGTGGGTACGCTCGAGCATTTTGCCGAGGGTGTGATTGAGGGCGAGGCCGATGCCGTGTTGGCGGCGAGCGTCTTTCACTTTGGAACCTTCAGCATCCGCCAGGTGAAGGAGTATATGGCGTCGCAGGGCATCCCTGTGAGATTGGACTTCTAGCGCTGCGGCTTGCCCAGGCACCCGACCTTCCGGCTCCAACCCTCCTCGCGTACTTAAGTACGCGTCGTCGGGCTTGTCGCTCGGAATCTCGGGCACCTGGACAACCCTCGCCGACCGGCGATGTTTAAATTGGGGAATTGAAATGAGAGAAATTACTACTCCAGCGGATCTTAAATACGACGCCCGCGGGCTCATTCCTTGTGTGGTTCAGCAGTATGACACTGGTGAGGTGCTTATGGTCGCTTGGATGAACGAGGAGTCGGTGGGGCTGACGCTCAAGACCGGCACCACGTGGTTTTGGAGCCGTAGCCGCCAGGAGCTCTGGAACAAGGGCGCGACGAGCGGCAATATGCAGGAGGTCAAGGAGCTCTGGGCCGACTGCGATAGCGATACGCTGCTGGTCAAGGTCGACTCGCCGGGTCCGGCCTGCCATACCGGCAACCGTACCTGCTTCTTTAAGCGCGTGGAAGGGGGAGTGCGATGAAGATCGTGACGCCGTTCGAAGTCGCCGACTGCAACACCGAGCTCCTCCGCGCGGGCGTGCCATGCCGCGTGCACCTGACCGATGCCTGTGGGGCGCAGTCGCTTTGGCTCGAGGCCCAGAAGGAAAGGCTCGATGAGGCCCATGCCGTCATCGTCGAGTTTTTTGAGAAAAAGGGCGCAAAGCCTCGGTTCGATGAGACCGGTACCTACTTTACGCTGCAGTAACGAGAGGAAATAACCATGGGAGTCAGAACAGCTAACGTGCAGCCGGGAAACATCGGCGAGACGCTGACGGGGCTGGCCGAGGTGATTCACGGTCGTCGCGATGTGTCGCCGGAGGAGAGCTATACTGCCCGCCTGCTGACCGATGTCGAGGACGAGCTGCTCAAGAAGCTTGCCGAGGAGGCGAGCGAGGTCATCATGGCCTGCAAGGATAACGACCACGATCACATTCGCTACGAGGCCGGCGACCTGATCTATCACCTGCTCGTGACGCTCGAGCGCTACGGCATCACCCTCGATGAGTTGGCCGGCGAACTCAACGCCCGCCGCCACTAGTCAAGCTTTTGGTGCAAGGGGGACAGGATACTTTGCGCCAAATGATCCGTTTTCCTCCGTCCCCAACGGATCAACCGCAACTTATGAAGGGATGGCTAGGCGAGGGGCGTGGGTTCCCATTCGCCGGTGGCGTGGGGGATGTCGAAGGTTCGGTAGCCGCAGTCGTAGGCGTGTGCCTGGGCCGCGCGGATGTTCCAGCAGATATCGCAGGCGCGGTGCGCGTCCGAGCCAAAGGTAATGGGCACCTCGGCATGGGCAAAGCAGCGCAAAAGGCCGGTCGCGGGATAGTAGTCGTCGAGGCCCTTGCGCGGCGCGGCGGTCGAGACCTCGACACGGCGACCAGTGTCGTGAGCGCACTCGGCCATCTGCCTCCAAAACGGCGCGGGGTCAAAGTCGGGCGCGAAGCCTTCCTTCGAAAAACGCATGACCAGGTCGGGATGGGCCATCACGTCAAAGTTGAGCGAGCTTTCGCAGGCGCGGCACCAGTCGTCGACGTAGCGCTCCCACACGCCGCGCACGCCTAAGTTTTCCCAAACATGCAGGTCGGTGTCATCGTCGATCCAACCGCAGCGCGAATCGGGTGTATCGGGACGAGCGACGTCCTCTGTCCCCGTCGTGCCCGCAGCGCCTGCCGCAATATCGCCCGGGTTGCCAATCCAATGTACGCTGCCCAGGCGCACGACGGCGCCCCGGGACCAGCGCTCGACCAAAGGCTCGCAGCCTTCGTACCAATCGCACTCAAAGCCATAGATAAGCTCGAGTTTCGGCGCGATCTGCGCGGCAAGCTTGCGGGCATCCTCAAAAGCCAGACGATGTGCCGGCAGGTCGCCCTCGGTAACCTGTACCTCGCAATTGGCGTCCATGCTGGCGGGCAGGGTGAGGTGGTCAGTCGAGACCATAACGCGGCAACCGGCCGCAGCAGCGGCGCGGACGTTGTCCTCAAACGAGGCGTGCCCGTCCGAGAACGAGGTGTGGGTATGGCAATCGACCAGCGGGCAAGCAGACATGGCGACTCCTTTGCGTCAAGCGAATCCGCTCCATTGTAGCGGCGCAACTCTCAAAACGCCGGGCACGTCGGGGGTCGAAATCGATTGGATAGGGGCGAGGGCGGCAACGGACGAAAGTCACGCCTGTGCCACGTCCGATGTGTTAGCGTTTGGATGAACAAAACGAGCCCGTGCGGAAAGGAGCCGGACCGTATGCCATGCGATAGCAAATCTCCGCTGTCCCGCGAGACCGATGCGCCCGAGACCATCGTCAAGCTGGAATGCGATATCGACGACGCGTCGCCCGAGGTGCTCGCCTACGCCGCCGACCGCCTGCGCGAGGCCGGTGCGCGCGAGGTGCATTGGCTGCCCCTCTATTGCAAGAAGGGCCGCCCCGGCTGGCAGCTGCAGGTAATCTGCACCCACGAGGATATCGAGCGCCTGCAGACGATTATCTTTTTGGAGACCACGACCAATGGCATCCGCCGCCAGGTTATGGAGCGCGTTTGCCTGCCACGCCGCTTTGAGCGCGTAGCGACGCCATGGGGCGAGGTATCCGTTAAAGTGTCCACTCTGCCCGACGGCAGCGAGCGCGCGGCGCCCGAGTACGAAGACTGCGCCCGTCTTGCCCGCGAGCACGACGTGCCGCTCCAGCGCGTGATACAAGCGGCCCAGAGCGCGGCACTGCGATTTGAGTAGCGCGGCCGGCGACATCCAGCGCCCAGCCCCATCAACCCCACCCGAAAGGACCACCATGAAATACCTCATCGCCTCCGACATCCACGGCTCGGCATACTGGACCGAGCGCCTGGTCGCCGCCATCGAATCCGAGCAGCCCGACCGCATCGTCCTGCTGGGCGACCTGCTCTACCACGGTCCGCGCAACGACCTGCCGCGCGACTACGCCCCCAAGCGTGTGATTCCGCTGCTCAACGCCCTGGCCGACCGCATCATCGCGGTGCGCGGCAACTGCGACGCCGAGGTCGACCAGATGGTGCTCGACTTCCCCGTCATGGCCGACTACGCCACGCTGTTCGACGAGACCGGCCGCGAGCTGTTCCTGACGCACGGCCACGTTTTTGGCGCCGGCATGCACAACAGCGTCGACCGCGCGCCCGCGCTGCCCGAGGGCTCCGCGCTCGTCTACGGCCACACGCACATCAAAGTTAACGAGGAGAGCGCCGCGCACCCGGGCCTGTGGCTCTTCAACCCCGGCAGCGTGAGCATCCCCAAGGACGGCACGCACAGCTACGGCATCTACGAGGGCGGCACGTTCCGTCACGTGATCCTGGAGGAGGAATAACCATGGCGCAGCACATGGCTCAGCAAAATACCGAGGGTTCGCGCGATCTGTCCACGCTGGTAGACGCGTCGGCCGAGCTGCAGCATCTGGTGCAGACCATTTGGCGCTTGCGTCAGCCCGACGGCTGCCCGTGGGACCGCGAGCAGACGCACCGAAGCATTGGCAAAAACATGATCGAGGAGGCGTACGAGGCGCTCGATTGCATCGAGGCGGACGACGTGGCGCATCTGCGCGAGGAGCTCGGCGACGTGCTCATGCAGGTAGTGTTGCATGCGCAGATTGCGGCGGACGCCGGAGAGTTTACGCTGGTCGACGTGGCACACGATATCGACGCCAAGCTCATTCGCCGTCATCCGCACGTGTTTGGCGATGCGGATGCCGATAGCTCCGACGAGGTACTCAAGATTTGGGACGAGGTCAAGCTTGCCGAGAAGGCCGCCAAGGACAAGGCCGTGGCGGCGGGCGAGGCTGCGCCCGAGGGCCTGCTCGACGGCGTGCCCACGCATCTGCCGGCGCTGATGCAGGCTCAGAAGGTGTCGCGCAAGGCGGCTGCCGTGGGCTTTGAGTGGGAGACGGTCCAGGATGTGTGGGACGAGGTAGCCGAGGAGCGTGCCGAGTTTGAGGCTGAGGCTCCCGGCTCGCCCGAGCGCGAGATGGAGTTTGGCGACCTGCTCTTTGCCCTGGTCAACGTTGCGCGCAAGGAGGGAGTCGACGCCGAGAGCGCCCTGCGTGCCAGCACGGCAAAGTTCCGCCGTCGCTGGGCTGCGATGGAGCAGATGGCGGCCGACGCCCACGTTGATCTGGCCGAGCTTTCGACCCACGGCCTCAATGACCTCTGGGATGCCGCAAAGGCAGAGGAGTAAGACTGCGGGGGCGACGGGACGGACTTGTCCCATCGCCCCTATTATTTTTTAAAAAGATTGTATCCCTTGGCTAACTTAGGGCATAATGCAAAAAGTGCGATAAGGCTAACTTATGAACCTGCGCGCCACTGTAGCGTGCAAGCCGTGTCGCCAAGCATTCAACCCGTTTCCAAGTGAGAGGGAGACAACATGAGCGATATTTTGGACGTCTACGGTCGCGAGGTGCTCGACAGCCGCGGCAATCCCACTGTCGAGGTCGAGGTCGTGCTCGAGGACGGTAGCTTTGGCCGCGCAATGGTGCCTTCGGGCGCTTCGACCGGTGCCTTTGAGGCCTGCGAGCTGCGCGATGGCGACAAGGGCCGCTACCTGGGCAAGGGCGTTTCGCAGGCCGTCGAGCACGTCAATAACGAGTGCGCTAACGCCGTCGTGGGCCTCGACGCCTTCGACCAGCGCGCCGTCGATGCCGCGCTGATCGCCGCGGACGGTACCCCCAACAAGACCAAGCTCGGTGCCAACGCCATCCTGGGCGTGTCGCTGGCCGTTGCCCGCGCCGCTGCCGAGTCGGCGGGCCTGTCGCTGTACCAGTACCTGGGCGGCGTCAACGCTCATCTGCTGCCCACGCCCATGATGAACATCCTCAACGGCGGCGTGCATGCCGACAATAACGTCGACTTCCAGGAGTTCATGATCATGCCGGTGGGCGCCCCGAGCTTTGCCGAGGGTCTGCGTTGGTGTGCCGAGGTCTACCACACCCTCAAGGGCGTGCTGCACGAGGCGGGCCTTGGCGGCGGCGTGGGCGACGAGGGTGGCTTTGCCCCCAACCTCAAGACCAATGCCGAGCCGTTCGAGTACATCACCAAGGCCGTGGAGAAGGCCGGCTTTAAGCCTGGCGTCGACTTCATGTACGCCATGGACCCGGCCTCGACCGAGTTCTACAACGCCGAGACCGGCATGTACGAGCTCAAGGGCGAGGGTGTGGAGTACACGAGTGCCCAGATGGTTGATTACTGGGAGAAGCTCGTCGACACCTACCCCATCATCTCCATCGAGGATGGCATGGCCGAGGAGGACTGGGACGGCTGGGTCGAGCTTACCCGTCGCATTGGCAACAAGGTGCAGCTGGTGGGCGACGACCTGTTCGTCACCAACACCGAGCGCCTCAAGAAGGGCATCGAGCTGGGTGCCGCCAACGCTATCCTGGTCAAGGTCAACCAGATCGGTACGCTCACCGAGTCGCTCGAGGCCATCGAGACCGCCAAGGAGGCCGGTTACGCCTGCATCGTGAGCCACCGCTCCGGCGAGACCGAGGATTCCACGATTGCCGACCTGGTCGTGGGCGTCAATGCCGGCCAGATCAAGTCGGGCGCCCCGTGCCGCAGCGACCGTATCGCCAAGTACAACCAGCTCATCCGCATCGAGGACGAGCTCGAGGGCAGCGCGCGCTACGCCGGCAAGGCCGCGTTCTATAACATTCGCTAGATAGACGAGCCTGGTGGGGAGGGGATGGACTCGGCTTCGCCCCGCTCCAGCTAGACGCTACAGAGTTCTGTCGGGCGCTGGGCCATATGGCTCAGCGCCTTTTTTATGTCGAGCAAAGGCTGGCGAAGGCGGTGCGGGCGCTCGTGCTATAACTAAAGGACTTAGCGCAAACAAACCTCAACCGCACAAGGCGCACATGGATCAGATTTACGACAACAGGTACTATTCCGCCGCATCGCGCGAGCCGTCGCCTCGCCGCGCACGTACGGTGCAGCTCGGCGGTTCCGACTACGCCGGCGCCGACCGCTCCACGCAGCGCCCGACAAGTACCTCGCGCCCCAATGCTCAAGTGAATACTTCGACAGATGGACCAGTACGTCCGACACGTTCGCCGCATTCGTCGCGTCCCTCGGCCCAGACGCACGACAAATCGAGCAGACCTTCGAGCCGTTTTTCGGGCTCGGACTTTATGCGCTACGCCAACGACAATGCGGTGGTCAAGGCGATCTATGACTTTACGCATGGCTCTCTGCGTCCGCTGTTTATCGGCATCGTTGTGGCGCTGGCGCTCATGAGCCTGTATTTCCCCGTGCGCGACCTGTACGTGGCAAAACGCTCGAGCGACATCTTGGCCAAGCAGGTCGAGATTCGCCAGCAATACAACGACGAGATGAAAAAAGACACTGACAAGTGGTTTTCGGAAGAGGGCATTAAGGATTCGGCACGGGACCTGGGCATGGTGATGCCCGGCGAGAAGAGGATTGAAGTGCAAGGTCTGGACGAGGATTCGGATTCGTCGTCGAGCAAAAAGTCCTCAAACGCCAAGAATGCCAGCGAAGTGGCCAAGGAGATCGAAGAGGTCGGCAAGGACGCACCGTGGTACATCCAGGCGCTCGACATGCTGTTTGGGTTTAACGGCGTCGAGGGTCAGACGGTCGTGTCCAACGGCAAATAGCGCCCGGAGGGGAGCCCGCAATGACAAATTGCAAACGCTATAAGGTGGCCGCGATCGACCTGGGAACGGTGTCGTCGCGAGTGGTGTTGGCCCAGGTCGAGGGCGGAGCGATTGTGGAATCGTCCAAGCATACCGAGATTACCGACCTGGGCGAGGGCGTGGACGCGACGGGCCGCTTTTGCGAGGCGGCCGTTGAGCGCGTGCTCGCTGCGTGCCGCATGTTTGTGGTTGAGGCCCGTGCCTTTGGGGCCGCGTGCGTCTGCACCACGTGCACGAGCGCCGCGCGCGATGCGTCCAATGCCGCGCTGCTGCTGGACGGCCTGCGCGAGCTGGGGCTCGAGCCGCAGGTGATTCCGGGTGAGGTCGAGGCACGCCTGACGTTTTTTGGCGTGGCGCACGACTTTGCAGGCGAGCGCATCATCGTTGCCGATTCGGGCGGCGGATCCACGGAGCTCGCGACGGGCGTCTATGCGCCGGAGCGCGGGGTCTTTGCGCTGGAGGGAACGCGCTCGCTGGACATCGGTTGTCGCCGCGTGACGGAGCGCTTTTTCTCGGCGCTGCCGCCGGCGGACGGCGAGCTTGCTGCCGCCGCCAACTGGGCGGGCGAGCAGTTTGCGGGCTATTTTGAGAGCCTGCCTGTCGACTTTGAGCGCGCCGAGCGCCTGGTCGCGGTGGGTGGTACCGTCACTACGCTCGTGGCACTCGTTCACGAGCTGGAGCCGTATGATTCGAGCTTTGTGCACCTGCGCGAGCTTTCGCTGGAGCAGGTTTCGGCCGCTATCGAGCGCATGTCCGCGCTGGATGTTGCGGGCATCGCCGCGTTGCCGGGCGTGCAACCCAAGCGCGCGGGCGTGATCTTGGCAGGCGCCGTGGTGATTCGCGAGCTCATGCGAGTCGGCGGCTACAAGACGCTCACCGTAAGTGAGAACAGCCTCCTCGCCGGCATGGCCGCCACCATCAACGAGGTTCTCGACGGCGCGACCCCCACCATCGCCTGGACCCCGAGCCTGAGCACCCTTTAAAAGTAGTCAAAAAAGCTCTGTCCCAAATGAGCTGCTCTGCAGTTGACGGCACCTAAAAGAAACGAGCCCGCATCCCTGGGGGACACGGGCCCGTAAACAATACGTGGTAGGGGCGGTGGGACTCGAACCCACAATCCTTGCGGCGAGAGATTTTAAGTCTCCTGCGTATGCCAATTCCGCCACGCCCCCGTGAGACTAGAAGTCTAGCACAAGCCGCCCGTTACGCGTTGACGGCCATCGAGTGTTGGCCCGACTTCTCCAGGAACTCCTGGAACTTGGCTTCGTCGCCCTTGTTCTGGTACTGCAGGGCCAGCAGGTATTCCAGGCGGCAGCTCTTGACCTTGTCGTCACCGGCTTCCTTGAGCATGCGCTCCAGCTCGGGAATATCGTTGTGGCGCTTGAGGATCATCGTGTCATACATCAGCTGGCATTCGTGCGCGACTGCCTCGGCCTGGCCGCCCTCAAAGCCTTTGATCTCGCGCAGCAATTCCTTGGACTTTTTGCGGTCCTCCTGACCAACGTAGTAGTTAAAGGCCTTAATGACCAGGTCGACGCGCTGCATCTTGGGCAGATTGAGCCCCAGCAGCAAATCGAACATCTCATCGGCGCGCTTGTGGTCCTCGCGCAGCAGATAGGAGTTCAGGCGCAGGTAGTCGCGGTTGTAGCGCGGGTACAGCATGCTGGTGAGTTTGCCGTCGAGCAAACGATCGAACTCGTCCCACTGCTTAGCGGCCATAAGCTGCTGCAGGCGTTTAAACGTGGTGCGTTTTTTGACGCTAAAGAACACCGACACGGCGATGCAGATGATAACGACGGCGGTCCAGAGTGTGCGGGAATCGGGCATATTAGGGTCCTTAGTCACTCATAAAGCGAGCGGTATGACAACACGTACTGGATGTATTATACGCAGCGCGCAAGCAAACTGGCATAAAAGCTCATCGAGGCCGAGTGCTATCGCTCGCTGCGGTACACTTACCTAAAGTAAACCATGAAGGGAGACATTACCTATGAAGAAGATCGTTTTGGCTTGCGGTGCTGGCGCTGCTACTTCCACGCTCGTTGCCCAGAAGGTCGCCACCTTGCTCGACGCCAACGGTTACGCCGGCAAGTACGAGATCGTGCAGTGCGCCATCTCCGAGGCTAAGGACTACTGCGACGAGGGCGCCGACCTGCTGATCGCCACCACCGTTGCCCCCGAGGGCCTCACCTGCCCGTACGTGAGCGGCGTGCCCTTCATGACCGGCATGAACCGCGTTGCTGCCGAGAAGGCCGTTCTCGACGTTATGGCTCAGTAGGCGCTGACTGCATGAGTGAGCAGAACGCCAACCCGGTAGAGCTCTTTGGTATGCGCGTTGCCCATGTGGGCATTAACGCCACCGACCCGGCAGACGCCCTGGAGATCGCGGAGCTGTTCTCGACGATGATGGGCCTACCTGTCATCGAGACCCCCGTTTCGTACTTTAACGATTCGCTGGTCGAGATCATGAAGCAGAACGGTCGTGGCACCAAGGGCCACATCGGCTTTGCCGTCAACGACATCGACGCTGCCGAGAAGTGGTTTGCCGAGCGCGGGCTCGAGGTCAACGAGGAGTCGCGCGTGCTGCTGCCCGACGGCGGCACCAAGCTCGTGTACTTTAAGCGCGAGTTCGCCGGCTTCGCCGTGCACCTGTGCCGCGAGTAGCGCATGAGCTGCTATAGCTAGCAAAAAGGGATAGGGCCGCATGGCCTTATCCCTTTATTTATGCCGAGGGGCTTCTTACCGTGGTAGGCGAATCGTAAAGCGGCTGCCGACGCCCTCGACTGAGGTCACGCCAATGACACCGCCATGGCTGTCGACGATCCACTTGGCAATGGCAAGCCCCAGACCCGAGCCCTGCGCGCCGGCATCGCGCGCGTTGTCGGCGCGGTAGAACCGTTCAAACGCGTGAGCTGCGGATTCCTGGTTCATGCCGATGCCCTCGTCCTCAACGCTTATGTCGACCGTGCCCGCGCCCGCATCCGGCGCTACGTCAAACGAGATGGGCGTGCCCGCGTCCGAATACTTGGCGGCGTTTTGCACGATCACGCGCAGAGCCTGCTTCACGAGCGCCACGTCGACGGGCGCGTCGCAGCGCGGGTCGCTGGCAAGCAAGGCGTCAAAAGCCAGCCGATATGTGTGCTCGGCATCGATCATCTGCGATTCCTCGCATACCTCGCCGACCAGTGCGGCCAGGTTAGTATTCGCACGCCGCAGGACCGTGCGCCCGGCATCGCCGCGCGCCAAAAACAGCAGCTGCTCCACGAGCTCCTGCATATGCTCGCTTTCGGCCTTGAGCGAGGCAATGGACTCTGCCAGCACGTCCGGGTCGTCTTTGCCCCAGCGGTCGAGCATGTTCACGTAGCCCTGAATCACCGCGATGGGCGTGCGCAGCTCGTGGCTCGCATCGTTGACAAAGCGCATCTGCTGCAGCTTGGCCTCTTGCATCTGGCGCAGTAGGCGGTTGAGTGCAACCTCGATGCTTGCCAGGTCGGCGTCGCCGGTAGTGACGCTCGGCGAGTCGACGCTTGCGCGCTCGATGGCCTGCTCCAATGTTTCCATCTTGCCGCCGGAGAGCTGCATGCGGCCGAGTTCGTCCACGCGCAGGGCCAGGTCGTTGAGCGGCGCCATGGTGCGGCGCACGCGGCGGGCGCCGCCGAGCATGTTGAGCACGCTGATGACCTGCCAACTCACAACGACAAGGTAGAGAGGCCATAGCGCGACGAGGTCCTGCGCGAGGGGGAAAGTCTTGGTGGTACGCGCAAGCTCGACGGTATAGGTGAGCGTTGTCAGGTCCCAGCCGCGCGCGGGCGTCAGCGACATGCTGCGAACGGCGGCGCCGGGGATCCATCCTGCGGTAAACGCGCCGTTGGGCAGCGTCTGGTTGTATCCATAGACGAGGATCGCCACCGCAATAACCAACAGCAACAGATCGAGCCAGACGTAGCTCATCAGGCGACGCCACATATAGCTCCAGTTGATGGCGCGGGCGATGGAGGTGACGCGCTTGGCCTCGGCGTTACGCGCGGCAGACATAGCCCACCCCGCGCACGGTCTGGATGATGCGGGCACCGCCGGCGTCTTCGATCTTGGCACGCAGGTGCGCGATGTGCACATCGACGTTGTTGGTGTCGCCCACGTATTCGTAGCCCAGCGCCTCGTGCGCGATGCGCTCGCGCGTGAGCACGGTGCCGGCGTGCCCCATAAGCAGGGCGAGGACATCGAACTCGCGAGCGGTCAGCACGATGGGTGAGCCGCCGACCGTGACTTCGCGGCGGTCGGGGTCGAGCGCAACCGAGCCCACGGCGAGCGCGGCGGGGGAGGGTGAGGCGGAAGCCTGGGTCGTGTCGGTTGCCGGGGACATTGTGGCGATACCGGCGCCCGCGTCGCCTGCCGCGCCCGCCCCAGTACCGGCGCCGCCAACGCCCGAAGCCGCCCGCACGGCCTCCGAGCGCTTCAGTGCCACGCGGATCCGTGCGAACAGCTCCTCAATCGCAAATGGCTTGGTCAGGTAATCGTCGGCGCCGGCATCGAGCCCGGCCACCTTGTCCATCACGGCATCGCGCGCGGTGACCATAATCACCGGCACACCCTTGTGCTTGCGTACGCGCCGCAGCACCTCCATGCCGTTGAGCTGCGGCAACAGTACGTCGAGCAGAATCAGATCGTAGTCGCGCTCCAGCGCCAGGTCAACGGCGGTGCGTCCGTCGGCGGCGTGCTCCACCTGGTAGCCCTCGTGCTCCAGCTCGAGTGTCACAAAGCGGGCGATTTTCTCCTCGTCCTCTACGATCAGGATTCGTGCCATACGTGCCCCCGTCTGCGATTACTTGTCGTCGTTCAGATTTTGCTTGATGCCGTCCGCGGCATTGGCAGCGCTGTCCATCAGGTTGTTGATGCTGCCGGGCACGTCGCCGTCGCTATCGATGCGGTAGCGCATGCCAAAGAACAGGCCAAGCAGCATCAGCCAAATCGTGGCGCCCCAGGCAAACAGCGCGACGATGGGAATCAGGATGGGAATGTTGAGGATGATCGCATCGCGGCGCGTGGCGATAAACTTGGTGTCCAGGCTCAGGCGGAAGAGCTTTTTGAGGTACTCCCACACGCTGTCCATCTTCTTGGAGAAGTCGGTCTTTTCGCTCGACTTTTCGTAGGCTGCCTGCGCGGCGACCATCTCGGCCGAGGGCTCGTCGGCCGGCGCGGACTCGGTGGCGGCGTGCGCCGACGTGGTCTGGGTCTTGCCCTGCGACTCGAGCCAAATGATGGCGTCCAAAACGTTGCCGTCGGCGGCGTCGAGCGCGGCCTTGGCGTCGGTGTAACTCACGTTGCACTTGGTGCGGATGGTTTCAACTTTTTCGAGGTCGTCCATGACCTGTCCTTTCGTTCGATGGGCGCGACGCCGGGCGATCTGCCCGGGCGCGAGCGTTGCGTTCGGCGGCCTGCGTTGCGCGGCGCCGCCCCGCCCTTGGTCGAACTCTATAGTGCAGGTTATAGATTAAGCGATTCTTGAGCCAAGATTAATGTTGGATGAGTTTTTGGGTGTGTATAAAGGGGTCATTATTAGTGGCCCGCGGCGAGGTCTAATACTTTTCCCGAGAAGTGAACGAGCAAAATCGGACCCCCGAAGCATTGACACTTTGAGGGCGCCGTTCTCTGCGGTTTTGATGCCAGAATCCTGCGTTTATGCCGTTGAAAAATGCGGATGCTCCAGGGGTCCAAAAACAGACGCTCACTTCGCGGAAAAAGTAATAGAGCCCGATAGCGGGGGATGGGGTACCGATGCAAAACGGCGTCAAGGGTTGGTCGAGCAGGCGGTTTCTCCATTGATGTCCGCACGATATGTGACACTTACCCTGCCGCCATGCTCCGTCGCGGCGGCATGCATCTGAAAAACGACCCTCTAAGGAGTTCGATATTGATGAGTGGCAACACCAAGCACCTTGCAAAGAAGTGCGTCAAGGACGCAGGGCCGTGTCTTGTGCTGTGCGCGGCCGGCGTGGCGGTCGCGCTGCTGGCTGTTCTGGGACCATTTGACGTGCTCCGAAGTGCCAGTTCTCTGCATGTTTGCATGGCCCTTGCCGGTGCCATGATGACCAGCGGCGTGCTCGATCTGGTTTTTTGGGTGCTTGACCCGTTTGGATGGAAGAGCGAGGGGTAGGTCCTAAAGGATGGAAGGGCTGGAACGGTTGGCTTAGTGATCGTGCAGAATGTGGGCTAGCGACTTACAGGGAAGTGGTGATCCGATGACGGTCTATGTGACGGGCGATATTCACGGCGGCCTTGACATGCAAAAGCTGCGCGACTGGGAGCTTGGGGATAGCCTGACGAGTGACGACTATCTCATCATCGCGGGCGACTTTGGCTTTCCGTGGGATTTTTCTGCCGAGGAATGCGCCGATATCGCCTGGCTCGAGTCGCGCCCCTATACCGTGCTGTTCGTCGACGGCAACCATGAACGCTTCGATCACTGGGCGGGGCGCCCCATGGAGCTGTGGCACGGTGGGCTGACGCAGCGCCTGTCGGATACTTCGCCCATACGGCGCCTGACGCGCGGCGAGGTTTTTGAGCTCGACGGCTCAACGGTCTTTACCATGGGCGGCGCCACGAGCGTGGACAAGGAATACCGCGTGCCGTATTCCAGCTGGTGGCCGCAGGAGCTGCCGGTGAGCGCAACTTTGAGGAAGCACGGGCAAGGCTCGATAGCGTGGGCTGGAAGGTCGACTACGTGGTCACCCACACCTGCTCCACGCGCATGCTCTCGCCCACGCTTTATCCTGCACCCGGCTGGAATTACCCCGAAGTCGATCGGCTCACGGCGTTTTTCGATGAGCTGGAGGATCGCTTGAACTACAAGCGCTGGTACTACGGGCATTTTCATCGGGATGCCAACCCGACCGAGCGCCATACCGTGCTCTACGACTGCATCGTTCGCCTGGGCGACGAACTCCAGCCTTGGGATGTTGCGTAGGGGTGGGGCGTATTTGGCTACTCGGCCGTTACAGTGATGTTCTCTCGGTGCGCGCGGATAACATCCCAGCTAAAGTGCTCGACCAGCCGCTCGGCAGAGCGCGGCGTGGTGTCCGGCGCGATGCCCGTTTGCCCGGCGAGCCAGCCCAGCAGCGCTTCGGGCGTGCCAAAGCGGGCGCGGAGTTCGCCCAGGTCCAGATCGCGATCTCGTTTGGAAAGGCGGCGGCCGTCCGGTGCCATGAGCAGCGGAATATGTGCGTAGTGCGGCGTGGGCAGTCCCAACAGGTGCTGCAGATAGATCTGGCGCGGCGTGGACCCCAGCAGGTCGCATCCGCGCACGACCTCGGTGACGCCCATGGCGGCGTCGTCGACCACCACGGCTAGCTGATAGGCAAACACGCCGTCGCTGCGGCGGACCAAAAAGTCGCCGCACTCGGTGGCGAGCGCCTCGCATTGGGCCCCGTACGTGCGGTCCACAAATTCGATCACGTCGTCTGCGAGGTCGTCGACGGTGGGCACGCACAGACGTGTGGCCGGGGCGCGCAGGGCGCTGCGGCGGGCCACCTCCTCGGCCGAAAGACTTCGGCAGACACCACGGTAGATGGGCGTGCCGTCGCTCGCGTGCGGTGCACTCGCGGCGTGGAGCTCGGCGCGTGTGCAAAAGCAGGGATAGGTGAGGCCGGCGTCTTTCAGCCGGCGCAAGGCGCTCTCGTACAGGTCCAGGCGGTCGTGCTGGTAGTAGGGGCCTTCGTCCCACTCCAGCCCTAGCCAGGCCAGGTCGTCAATCAATTGGGCGGCAAATTCCGGGCGCTTGCAGCGATCGTCCAGGTCCTCAATGCGTAACACGATGCTGCCGTCCTGGCTGCGGGCCGAAAGCCATGCGCACAGGCAGCTGAACACGTTGCCCAAGTGCATACGGCCCGAGGGCGACGGGGCGAAGCGCCCCACGACGGGCGCGGGAGCGGCCGGCGTCGTTGGCGCGTCGGCGGCGGGTGTTGCTATGTTGCGTGCGTTGATGTCCATGCGGACGAGTATAGCGCGGGGCGCGGTGGGGGAGACGCTGCCGTGGCCTGCAAGTTGCTGAGGCCGCGCGTTGCGCGTGCCGGACCACCGGCTCGGCACCTTAATCGTCGTCAATCAATTTAGCCCTCAAACGACAGAAACCCCGGCAGCTCTTCGCAACTGCCGGGGTTTCCGCGGAAAAGGGGGACATGATCCTCGAGCGGACGGCAAAGGGGCAAACCGTTTTCGCTCAACTGCTTTATGCCCCTCAACTGGCGGCTCAATCAGCGCATGCCGCGCCCACACAAAGCCGCTACACCTGTGATGGAGCTATGAAGTGGTATCTATTGCCGGAGCGGGCTATGCCAAGGAGTGTCCCAGATTGCCGGCAGATAAGGAACGTCCCCAGGTGCCGGCCGCGGGCGTGACTTTCGTCCCGTTTGATACTCCGCTGACCTAGATGTTCGTCACATGAACCCGCAAACGTGGGACAATGACGCTACTGGTATCACAGACAAAGGATGTGCCTATGAACGCCCCCGTTGCCAAGACCTGTCGGCAGCGCTGCCCGTTTGCGCGATTTGCTTCCATTTGCGCGCTCGTCGCGTGCGCGCTGCTGCTGTTGCCCGCCGTTGCACGTGCCGACGGGTATTCCATGACCCAAACCTACATCAGTGCCACGGTCGAGGCCGATGGATCGCTGACCGTTGTCGAGGGACGCCAGTTTGATTTCGACGACGACATCAACGGCGTGTTTTGGGAGATCAATACGGGCTCCAACCAGCAGGGCGGCACGGCGGGCGTCGACGTGCTGAGTGTCGAGGAAGAGGACACCGCGTTTAACAAAGTCGATAGCGCGAACAAGGGCGACTCTGGCGTTTACACGGTGGAACAGACCGACGACGGCGTAAAGATTAAGGTGTTCAGCCCCCACGAGAGCGGCGACAGCGCAATCTACTACGTGAGTTATTCCATGACCGGTGCGGTTATGAACTGGGCCGATACCGCCGAGCTTTACTGGAAATTTGTGGGTGACGGCTGGTCGGCGGATTCCGATGACGTCGAGATGGAAGTGTATTTCGCAAATGCCGCTGCCGGGACGGCTGCCGTCAAGGGCGATAACTTCCGCGCATGGGGCCACGGTCCGCTGACGGGCGACGTGTCGCTCGATGAGGACGAGCCCATGGTCACCTATACCATTCCCTGCGTGCATGAGGGCGAATTCGCCGAGGCACGCATCGCCTTCCCCAGCGACTGGGTGCCGCAGCTTGCCGCCTCGGGCGAAGAGCGCATGTCAACGATCCTGAGCGAAGAGAAGGAATGGGCCGACGAAGCTAACGCCCGCCGTGAGCACGCGCGTGCGGTTGCCAGCGCGATTGCCGTGGTGTGTGTTGTTGTGGCGGTTGCCTATACCGGTGTGATCGTGATGCTCAAGCTACGCAGGCCCAAGCCCAAGCCGCTCTTCCAAGACGAGTACTTCCGCGATGTGCCCTCCGCCGACCATCCCGCGGTGCTTGCAGCTCTTATGAGCTGGAACAACGTGCCCGATCAGGCATATATCGCCACGCTGATGAAGCTGACCGACGACCGCGTGATCAAGCTGGAAGAAGCGACCGAGGCCAAGAAGAAGGGTCTGCTCCGTCGCGAAAAAGAGGAGCAGACGTATCGCATCACGGTGACCGACGAGGCCTGGAAGGCTGCCAAGAAGGATGGCATCGATCGCGATGTGCTCAAGGTCTTCTTCGCCGGCGTTAAGCCCGATAAGGACGGAGTCCGTTCGCGCACGTTTAGCGAGCTGGAGGAGTACGCTAGCGAGCGCACCACATCTGTTGGCGACAAGCTCGAGGACTATCAGAGCACGGTTAAGGGCAAGCTGGAGGCGCGCGAGCTTATCGCATCGGATGGCACTATCGCGATGGTGGCCGGCCTGGTTCTCGGCATCATCATTGTCTTTGGCATTCTGGGCTCTCTGTTCTATACCGACTTTGCGGACGCCAACGTCGGTGCCGCTATGATCTCGATCCCCGTCACGATCGTGGGCTTTGTCCTGAGCTGCACCTTCCGTCGCTACACGCCGGAGGGCGCCGAGGTGGCGGCTCGCTGTAAAGCGCTCAAGCATTGGCTTGAGGACTTTACGCGCCTGAAGGAGGCCATTCCCAGCGACCTGATCTTGTGGAACAAACTGCTGGTGATGGGCGTTGCCCTGGGCGTTTCGAAAGAAGTGCTGCGACAGCTGGCCGAGGCCGTGCCTGCGGATTTGCGCAACAGCGACGATTTCTACGACAACTACCCCTGCTACTGGTGGTATTACCATCACTACGGCAACGAGTCTCCGCTCGATTCGTTCAACGATGTGTATCACGAGACCATCCGCGAGCTGGCTTCGAGTTCCGATAGCTCGAGCGGCGGCAGCGGTGGCGGCTTTTCCGGTGGCGGCGGTGGCGGCGTCGGCGGAGGCGGCGGCGGAACGTTCTAGCGAGCGCTTGCTTTGGGGTGGATCTTTCTGGGCGGTTGCCAGGGAAGATTCATCCCATTTTTGGGCATCGAAACGGGCCAAACTTTCCGCTGCGGACCTTCGCGCAAGGGGCAGTGGACAAAAAATGCCAAATATGAGTACTGCTGCCTAGATTGTCACATTTGATTGTACTAAAAAATGGGCTCCTAATGAGAGTACTTCTCGTTAGGAGCCCATTTTATTGAACATTTGGGGAGCTACGTCAGCTCATGCAGCTGGTCGTCATGCCTACAAGCACCAAAAATGTCCCAAATCGCTGCTACTAAAAAGGTAACAGTACTCATATTTGATGTTTTTTGACCAGGGCTATCTACAAACCCCCTAGGCCACTCATTGGGGACAGACTTAAATGACTAGGTGTGGCTGCTTGGGCTAGGCTGTTAGGTCGAGTTCGTAGAGAAAGCTTTCACGCGGCATGTCGTGACGACGCTCTTCGCGGTTGGCGCGGTGCGTGGCCGTGCGCTTAAAGCCGTGCAGCTCGTAGAACTTCCACGAGCAGTTAGAGTCGGTGTACAAGTGTGCCCTTGTCGCCCCGCGCGAGGACAGGTGCGAGACTGCGGCATCGAGCAGAACCGTGCCAACGCCCAGGCCATGGACATCGCGATCCACGGCAAGCAGCGTGACCTCGTTGTCGTGCGGCAACGGGCTGCTCTCGAGCAGACGGTTGTTGGTTCGGATGGTTGCGCGTACAAACGAGAGATACTCGGCGCAGGCATCGGGCTCCAGCTCACGCATCTGCGATAGCAGCGCGCGTTCGGTATCCATCCAGTGTTCCTTAACGGCGCCGGAGCTCTGTCCCGCACGCGCGAGCGAAATGCCACGCGCCTGACCGTCAATCACCGCAACCTGCGAAAACGTCGACGACGAAAGGCAGTAGGCAAGGTCGCACGCGGCCTCGAGGCGGTTGTACTCATCGTTATCCGAATTGTTATGCCAAAGCTGCTGCAGAATCAGCGCGATGGCGTCGAAGTCTTCGGTATCAAACGGTCGGTAGAGAACCCGCGAGACCATGGTGCCTCTTTCTTTTGCGGATGCATATCGAGCACAGTTCTACCACGCCATTGGCATCTAATTATGGTGCCCCTGTGTTCCATGAACTCACCGTGCCCGGTGCCGTGCCCATCCCCCCGCTCGCAAACTTTTTCTGCACAGCCGTGCGTTGCGGGATGCAACGTCGCGCTCGATGCGCTACATTGAATCAGTATTTTCAATGCCGCTGCGCGAGCGCTGCAGATCGACGTATCACCGACTCACAGAGCACGGCGGCGTACCAGACAGGAGGACTGCATGGGATCTGATGTGAAGATCGCACGCGCGTTGATCTCGGTTACCGATAAGACGGGTGTCGTCGATTTCGCACGGACGCTGGTCGATGACTTTGGCGTCGAGATCATCTCTACGGGCGGCACGGCTCGTGCCATCGAGGACGCGGGCGTTCCCGTAACCCCCATCGAGGAGTTCACGGGCTATCCCGAGATGATGGACGGCCGCGTCAAGACGCTGCATCCCAAGGTTCACGGCGCGCTGCTGGCCCGTCGCGATTCCGAGCAGCACATGCAGGAAGCCGCTCAGCACGGCATTAAGCTAATCGACCTGGTCGTCGTCAACCTGTACGAGTTCGAGAAGACCGTCGCCAACCCCGAGGTCACCTTTGCGGATGCCATCGAGCACATCGACATCGGTGGTCCCTCCATGCTGCGCTCTGCCGCCAAGAACGCCGCGAGCGTTACCGTCATCTCCGACCCGGCCGACTATGATGCCGTCCTGGCCGAGATGCGCGAGACCGGTGGCTGCACCACGCTTTCCACCCGTCGCCGCCTGCAGGTGAAGGTCTACCAGACTACCGCCGCCTACGACACGGCTATCTCCCGTTGGCTTGCCGCTCAGGCAAGCGACGTGGCGGACACCTCTGCCAAGCTCGAGATCTCGCTGGAGAAGGTCGACGACCTGCGCTATGGTGAGAATCCTCAGCAAAAGGCTACGGTCTACCGCTTTGCCGAGGGCTGCGAGAACACCGCGAGCTCTCAGTTCCCGCTTGTGGGCTCCGAGCAGATCCAGGGCAAGCCGCTCAGCTACAACAACTATCTGGACGCCGATGCCGCCTGGAACCTGGTCCGCGAGTTCGACGAGCCGGCCTGCGTGATCCTCAAGCATCAGAACCCCTGCGGTTCCGCCGTTGCCGAGGACATCACGGCCGCCTACGACCGCGCTTTCGCCTGCGATCCCAAGAGCGCCTTCGGCGGCATCATCGCCTGCAACCGCGAGGTTCCCTTTGAGCTGGTTGAGCACTTCGCCGACCAGAACAAGCAGTTCGTCGAGGTCATCATCGCCCCGAGCTACACCGATGGGGCGCTCGAGCGCATGGCCAAGCGCCCCAACCTGCGCGTGCTGGCTACCGGCGGCGTGGACCACGGTGCCCAGGTGGAGCTGCGTTCCATCGACGGCGGCATGCTGGTGCAGGAGGTCGACCACGTGACCGAGGATCCCGCGACCTTTACGTTCCCCACCGACCGCAAGCCCACCGACGCTGAGATGGCCGAGCTCGAGTTTGCCTGGAAGGTCTGCAAGGGCGTTAAGTCCAACGCCATCCTGGTCTCCAAGGGCAAGGCCGGCATTGGCATGGGCCCGGGTCAGCCCAACCGCGTTGACTCCGCACTGCTCGCCTGCGAACGCGCCGAGGACTTTTGCGAGCGCGAAGGCGTGGAGAAGGGCGGCTTTGCCTGCGCAAGTGACGCGTTCTTCCCGTTCCGCGACAACGTCGACGTGCTTGCCGCACACGGCGTGACCTGCATCATCCAGCCCGGCGGCTCCAAGCGCGATGACGAGAGCATCCAGGCCTGCAACGAGCACAATATTGCGATGGTTTTCACGGGTGCCCGCCACTTCCGCCATTAAGTAGGGAGGTGGCGCTGCGGCTTGCCCAACCACCGCACCTTGCCGCTCATTCGTCGCTCGCGTACCCAAGTACGCGTCGCTCCTCTTTCACGGCAATCTGCGGCACCTGGGCAACCCTCGTCGACCTGTTAGGTTGACTGGGGAGGATGGGATGTTATCTCGTCCCTTGGACCGCCTCGCTTCTAAAATAATCTCTGCAAAAGACGGTCGCTCCGTTTGGAGGGCCGTCTTTTTGGTATAAGAGGACGGAATGACTAACACGAAAGGTATGACCATGCCCCAGATTGATGATGCCGAGCTGTTTGGCAATGCCGAGGATCAGCGTGCGTACGAGGACTTTTGCGCCAATCAGGAGGCGGTCGAGAAGTTCACGCTCGACAAGCCCGCGCTTGTCTGCCGTTGGCGTATGTCCAACAAAAAGGTGCCCATGCTCAACCGTCACATCCGCGCGCTGTCCGAGCGTCTGGTGCAGGGCGAGCCACTTACCCATAACATGCTCAGCTGGGCCAAGCAGCACGTTGAGTGGTCGCTAGCCGAGGGCGATTACACCGCGCACGACGGCGTGCTCATGCTGGTGATCGACATCAACGGCAACGCCGCCATGACAGTGGGGGAGTACGAGCCGCTCGCCGATACGTCGGCCAAGGCGCTGCGTGCCCGCTCCGCCGAGGCCCGCTCCGAGGCCGACGAAACCGGCGTGGCGCCCGAGCTGCTCGCTGCCGTCAACGACGGGGGGCTTGCCTTTGTGGCGCCGGCGGACGAGTGCCTGTGCGGCACGGCGACCCTTATTGAGCAGCTGGCCCAGACCAAGGGCATCCCGGTCACGCGCGTAGATATTCCCGCGCAGCTTAAGGGCGCGCTGTTCCTGGTGAGCGACGAGCACGGCGTGGTCCCCGCAACCGAGACGGACGCCGCCGAGGCCGACGCCGCCACGGTCGCCTTCTTCGCCGACGGCTACGAAAAGCTCCGTGCCCGCCGCTAAATGATTATTCTGGGACGGGGATTAAAGAATCATTTTGGTTCCCGCCATCGCTGCGAGTGCGAGGCGGACAAAATGCCCCCGCTCGCGAACAGTTCTGTCACCTTGGCGACGTGCGTGGCGCGCACCTGCAGTTTCGCAGCCATAATGGTGGCAAGACAACCAAGAGGGGAGCGGAATCCATGGCGCTAATCTATATCGTTGAGGACGACGAGCCCATTCGTCGTGAGCTTGTCGACATCCTTGCCCGCGCCGGGTTTGAAATCGAGGCCTGCGAATCGTTCGAGCATGTCTCGCGCGATATTCTCGCCGCCGCGCCCGACCTGGTGCTGCTCGACCTCACGCTTCCCGTCAAGGACGGCCAGCATATCTGCCACGAGGTTCGCCGCGAATCCGAGGTCCCCATCATCGTCCTCACCTCGCGCACGACCGAGATCGACGAGGTCATGGCCATGACGCTCGGCGCGGACGACTTTGTTCCCAAGCCCTATAGCGCGCGCGTGCTCGTGGCGCGCATCAACGCACTGCTGCGTCGCACCGCGGCGTCAGGCGAGCGCAGCACGCTCGTCCACAAGGGGCTGGAGCTCGACCTCGCCCGCTCTATGGTCACCAACACGGCGACCGGCGACAGCACCGAGCTCACCAAAAATGAGCTGCGCATTCTCTCGCTGCTCCTGAGCCGCGCGGGCAAGATCGTCTCGCGCTCGGCCATCATGCAGGACCTGTGGGACTCCGATGCCTTCGTGGACGACAATACGCTCACCGTCAACATCAACCGCCTGCGCACCACGCTCGAAAAAATCGGCATCAAGGGGTATTTGACGACGCATCGCGGCCAAGGCTATTCGGTCTAGGGGCCGGCTATGTCGTTTGGCAAGTTCTTTAAAGATGCACTGCTTCCCGTCGCCGTGTGGACGTGCGGCGTGCTGCTGAGCTGCTTTGTGCTGACGGTCGCCGGCGCACCCGTTTCTATCGTGGTCGTGGCGGTTGGCGTGTCCTTTATCTTCGGTATGCTCGGCATCGTGATCGAGTACGCTCGCCGTCGCCGTTTTCTGCGTCAGTTGGAGCGCGCGGCAGAGGAGCTCGAGAGTCCCGCATGGGTGCAGGAGATGGTGCAATGCCCAACCTATGCCGAGGGCGAGCTCGAGTACGAGGTCCTGTGCCGGGTGGGCAAAGCCGCCTGCGACGAGGTTGCCGAGGGCCGGCGTCAGACCGAAGACTATCGCGACTATATCGAGAGCTGGGTCCACGAGGCCAAGCTGCCCCTGGCGGCGGCTCACCTGATTCTGGAAAACCTCGACGGCGGCGCAGATGACCCAACACGTGTCGATGACCTGGGTCGCGAGTTGGCTCGCGTGGAACGCTATATCGACCAGGCGCTGTACTACGCGCGCTCGGAAGTCGTGGAGCGCGACTACCTGATTCGCCGCTGGGACCTTAAGACCTTGGTGACGGGTGCGATTAAGGCCAACGCGCGCGAGCTCATTGCGGCGCACGTGGCTCCGGTGTGCGAGAACCTCGACTTCGAGGTCTTTACCGACGAAAAATGGCTCGAGTTTATCCTGGGCCAGCTCATTCAGAACAGCATTAAATATGCGCGCGAGGACGGCGCGAAGATCGTGTTTTCGGGCGCGTTACTGGACGAGGGCCTGGCGAGCGAGCGCATCGAGCTCACCGTTGCGGACAACGGCTGCGGCGTGTGTGCGGCAGACCTGCCGCGCGTGTTCGAGAAGGGCTTTACCGGCGACAACGGCCGCACCACCAAGCGCGCAACGGGCATCGGCCTCTACCTGGTGGCGCGCCTATGCTCCAAGATGGGCATCGACGTCACGGCGGCATCCGACTCCGGCGAAGGCTTTGTCGTAACGTTCGCCTTCTCGACGAACAAGTTCCAATACTTTGAGTAGCCGGGCCGTCTTGCGCTGCGGACGGCTATGTTCCCGAACGTGAACTTAGCTAAGGCAACTGGCGTTATGTTCCCGAACGTGAACATAACTATGAGGCTCAAATGGATCTCCCAAAACAAAAACGTGCAGTCCAAACAAAACGTGCCGCCCCAAACGGGGCGGCACGCCATCTTTTATCAGACAACTCGCTGAAGTAAGGCTGCGAAGGCCGCGGGGCCGGGAGGGGTTTCCTAAGGGCACATCCCGCAGCCGCAACGCGGCGAGGACGTGCCCGTGGAAACCCCGCAGGCCCCGCGGCCGGTGGGAGCAACGCTACTTCACGACCAAAATGTCGCAGTCCGTATTGCGCAGCAGGAACGTCGAAATCGAACCCAGGAGCGCGTACTTGATCGAGGACAGGCCGCGGGCGCCGCAGAGCACCAGGTCGGGCTTGACCACGTCGAGCATCTCGTCTTTGAGCGTCTCACGAATACGGCCGGCGCGAATCATGACCTCGACCTCGGGAATATCGGGATTGGCCTTGGCCTCTTCGAGCTGCTTGGCGATGGAGTTCTTAAATGCCTCCTCTAGGCCGTTGACCAGATCGACCGGATAGGAACCGGCGCTCTCGAGCGCCGTGGAATCGATAACGTGGCCGATGATTAGCTTGGCGCCGTTGTTCGCGGCGACCTTGATGGCGCGTGCGAGCACAAAATCCTGCTGTTCAGTACCGTCGAGTGAAACAAATACCTTGGTGTAGCCCTCGTTCATGGTTTCCTCCTTGGTCTATCGCACGGGCGCGGGGCTCGTGCATCGGGCGGGCGCGGGCGCGTTGGCCGCCGGACACTTTATCTTGTTGCAGTTATACCCAAGGATTTGGGTTTGACCGCTCGCAATTCTGTGAACGGGCGAGTTTTTTGGTAAGGGTAGGCGCAGGCGCGCCGCCAACGGTTGATAATGGGACATCGCCCGCACCGTCCGCAGAACAATATCGGCGGGTGTCTAACGAGGGGGTCCCTTTGGATATCATCGAGCTTTTAAAATCTGCCTTCATGGGCCTGGTCGAGGGCATCACCGAATGGCTGCCCGTTTCGTCGACGGGTCACATGATCTTGGTGGACGAGTTCGTCAAGATGAACGTGAGCGAGACGTTCTGGAATATGTTCCTGGTCGTGATTCAGCTCGGCGCCATTCTGGCCGTCTGCGTGCTGTTTTTCCACGAGCTCAACCCGTTCTCGCCCAGCAAGGGCAAGGAGGGCCGTCGCGACACCTGGGTGCTGTGGGGCAAGATTGTGCTCGGTTGCATTCCTGCGGCGGCGATCGGCCTGCCGCTCAACGACTGGATGGAGGAGCATTTCTACAACGCTCCCGTCGTGGCGCTGGCGCTCATTGTGTACGGCGTGCTGTTTATCGTGATAGAGAACTGGCGCGCGAGCAAGCGCGAGGAAATGGCCGTTGCCGGTTCGTTTGGTTCGCGTGCTGTGGTGTCGGGTGGACGTCCCGCCGGTGCGCACTTTGCGGCGTCCGCCACGGCTACCGCTGAGGATGAGGACGATGACGAGAATCTGGACTTTGGTTCCATCGCCACGCTCGAGGACCTGAGCTGGAAGACTGCGCTGGGTATCGGCTGCTTCCAGGTGCTTTCGCTGGTGCCTGGTACGTCTCGCTCCGGTTCTACCATCATCGGCGGCCTGCTTTTGGGCTGTACGCGTTCGGTGGCGTCTAAGTTCACGTTCTTCCTGGCTATTCCTGTTATGTTTGGCGCAAGTGCGCTCAAGCTGGTCAAGTACTTCATCAAGGGCGGCACGTTCGGCACCAACGAGATCGCCATCTTGGGCGTGGGCTGCGTTGTGGCCTTTGTGGTTTCGCTCATCGCCATCAAGTGGCTCATGGGCTTCGTCCGCCGTCACGACTTCAAGTGCTTCGGCGTCTACCGCATCATCCTGGGCATCGTAGTGCTCGCATACTTCTTCGTTCTGGAGCCCATGCTCGGCCTGTAACTTGGTTGACGCTGCGCGGCGGCCAGAGCGACAACTTGTCATTCAAAGAGGGTGGCATGACCAAAAGGTCTATGCTGCCCTCTTTTTTGGGCGATGGGGTGGGTCCGATGGTGGCGCACGGAGTCGTGGTGTGATTTGCGTCGGTGTCCGCGCGGCTCGGTATACTGGTACGGCTCAAACTATGGCGCTGCCCGCAGGCGCGCCGTCCGTCAGATGAGGAGTCGCCCATGACCCAGCCCTTGCCCTGGGAAAAGAACGCCGCGGTACCCGTGCCGCCCGCGCCGGAACCCGTGCCGCTCGATGCATACACCGCCCCCGCTGCGCCGGAGCCCGAGCTCGTTCCGCTCGACATCTATGACGCTCCCGCGCCGGCGCCCAAGCCCGCCAAGCCGCTCGTCGACATCGACAGCCTTAATCCCGCCCAGCGCGAGGCGGTCCTGTCCACCGAGGGCCCGTTGCTGGTGCTCGCCGGCGCCGGCTCGGGCAAGACCCGCGTCTTGACCTTCCGCATCGCACATATGCTCGGCGACCTGGGTGTTAAGCCTTGGCAGGTTCTTGCCATCACGTTTACCAACAAGGCTGCGGCCGAGATGCGCGAGCGTCTGGCGGCACTCATCCCAAGCGGCACCCGTGGCATGTGGGTGTGCACCTTCCATGCCATGTGCGTGCGCATGCTGCGCGAGGACGCCGACCTGCTGGGCTATACCGGTCAATTCACCATCTACGATGACGACGACTCAAAGCGCATGGTGCGCGACATTATGCAGGCGCTCGGCATCGAGCAAAAGCAGTTCCCCATCAACATGATCCGCAGCAAGATCAGCTCTGCTAAAAACGCCATGATCGGGCCCGAGGACATGCTCAAGAGCGCCGATAGCCCCAACGACAAAAAGGCCGCGCAAGTCTACCTGGAGCTGGAGCGCCGCCTGCGCGCCGCCAACGCGATGGACTTCGACGACCTGCTCGTGCGCACGCTCGAGCTACTGCGCACCCGCCCCGAGGTGCTCGACAAGTACCAAGAGCGCTTCCGCTACATTAGCGTCGACGAATATCAGGACACCAACCACGTCCAGTACGAAATCGCCAACCTGCTGGCCGCCAAGTACCAAAACCTCATGGTCGTGGGCGACGACGACCAGTCCATTTATAGCTGGCGTGGCGCCGACATCACCAACATCCTGGACTTTGAGCAGGACTTTAAAAACTGCAAGACCGTCAAGTTGGAGCAGAACTATCGCTCCACGGGTCACATCCTGAGCGCCGCCAATGCCGTTGTTCGCCACAACTCGCAGCGCAAGGACAAGCGCCTGTTTACGGCCGAGGGCGATGGCGAGAAGATTCAGGCTTTCCAGGCAAGCGACGAGCGCGACGAAGGTCGCTGGATTGCCGGCGAGATCGAAAAGCTGCATGCCAAGGGTACGAGCTACGACGATATCGCCGTGTTCTACCGCACCAACGCCCAGTCGCGTATCCTCGAAGATATGTTCCTGCGCGCGGGCGTGCCCTACAAGATCGTCGGCGGCACGCGATTCTTCGACCGCGCCGAGATTCGCGACGTCATGGCCTATCTCAAGATGATCGTGAACCCGGCCGACGAGATGAGCGTCAAGCGCGTCATCAACACGCCGCGCCGCGGCATCGGCTCCACCTCGATCCAAAAGATCGAGCAGCTGGCGCGCGACAACCGCTGCTCGTTCTTCCAGGCCTGCGAGATCGCAACAGCCGAGACGGGCATGTTTAGTGCCAAGGTGCGCAACGGCCTGTCGAGTTTTGTGGCGCTGGTGCGCGAGGGCCGCCGCATGGACGGCGAGCTCAAGGACGTCGTCGAGATGATTGTCGATAAGACGGGCCTGCTGCAGGCGTTTCGCGCCGAGGGCACCATGGAGTCCGAGAGCCGCGCCGAGAACATCCAGGAATTCCTGGGCGTCGCCGCCGAATTTGAGGAGACGCACGAGGATATCGAGGGTACGCTCGAGAGTCTAGAAGAGCTGCGCGCGGCCGGTGTTGCCGACGTGCCGTCCGTCGCCGAGTCCGAGTCCGTCGTGGTGAGTGCGCCCGCGTCCGAGCCGGGGCCGTCCGCTCCGGCATCCTCGTTTGAGGCACTTGTCGGCGCTCGTGACGCCGCGGGCTCCAATCCGCTCGATAGCCTAGCCGCCCCGGCGCTCTCGCCGCAGGATGCCCTGGCCGCCGCCATCGCGGGCAACGCGTATGCCGTGCCAACAGAGCTACCGGCGGGCGCCGTGCATGCCGACGAGATCGAGCGCACCTACGGTCCGCTCACCTGTAAGGCACTGCCGGCACTCATGGAGTGGCTGGCCCTGCGCTCCGACCTGGATTCCCTGGCCGGCGAGACGCATGCCATTACCATGATGACCATCCACTCCGCCAAGGGCCTGGAGTTCCCGGCGGTGTTCGTGGCCGGCATGGAGGAGGGCATCTTCCCGCACGTGCACGACTTTGGCGGCAGCGATGACCCGGGCAAGCTCGAGGAGGAGCGTCGCCTGGCCTACGTTGCCATCACGCGTGCCCGTAAGCGCCTGTTCCTGACCTATGCGGCCACGCGTCGCACCTACGGCTCGACCTCTGCCAACCCGCGCTCTCGCTTCCTCAACGAGATTCCGTTTGAGGATATCGAGTTTAGCGGTATCGGTTCTGCCGGTTTTGAGGGCACGGGCTGGGAGAAGCGCGGCGACCGTCACGGCACCTTTGGCTCGGGCATGGGCTCGGATATGTACGGCGGCAAGGTGTTTGGCTCGCATACGCGCTCAACCGGCGGGTCCGGTTCGCGCGGTGGATCGAGCTTTGACGATTTCTTTGGCGGAAGCAGCTATGGGACCGAGCGCCATCGCGGGGTGTCGCCCGACGCCGGTCGCGTTGCCTCGACCTTTGGTTCGGGCGCGCCGCGAGCTAAAAAGCCGTCGTCCAAGGTGTCGCCGACGGTGGAGCGCAAGGTCGATCGCGCCAGCGCGTCGCAGGACTTTGCCGCGGGCGATACCGTGAGCCACAAGACCTTTGGCACCGGTACCGTGATCTCGGTCGCCGGAGACATGATCGAGGTTCAATTCGAAAAAACCGGCCAGACTAAAAAGCTCATGAAAGGTTTTGCACCGATCGTCAAGCTGTCGTAATCCCGGCGGACCTGGGAGGGCGTATGGGGCAACATCGCCTGCTCGGGCAGTCCTGCGCAAGACGGAGAGCACATTAAGTGCTCTCCTTTGCGTGCGGAACTCGCGATCGATGTTGCCCCATACGCCCGCCCAGGTCCTTGGGTAACGTTGCTGGACGAACGTCGCTTTGCTCGTCTGTTTTTTGATCTGGAGAGCCCG
>NZ_QSPN01000020.1:40015-40215 GCF_003436455.1 Collinsella sp. TM05-37
GTCGCTTTGCTCGTCTGTTTTTTGATCTGGAGAGCCCGATGGGCTGAGAAATAGATACGAGTAGGGGCTCCCCTGTTGATGGGCGGGGGAGCCCCTTCTTGCGTTTGGGTTGTTGCTGCCAGCCTGAGGCTCGCCGGGATGGGCGCGGGGTTTGGTCGATCGCGAGTTCCGCACGAGCCGGAGAGCACTTAATGTGCTCT
>NZ_QSPN01000021.1:0-32234 GCF_003436455.1 Collinsella sp. TM05-37
TTTTGCCTCTTGACAATGTCCTGCTCATATTAAAAGGAACGTCCCCATCTGCCGACTAGAGGGCGCCGACGCCGAGGAGGATAGCGTAGGTGGTGGATTCGCCAAGTCTGAGCTCGTCGCCGGGGTTGAGCTGAGCGGAGCGGCCGGGCTCGACCTGGATGCAGACGTTCGTCGCGCCGTTTACCACCATGGTTCCGTTGGTGGACGACAAGTCCTCGACGTGCCAGATATTTTGAGCATCGCACCAGATATGGGCATGGCGGGCCGAGACGTCGTCGGTGATGCCGCCCTCCCCCGTTGCCAGCGCGCCGATCTCAACGCCTTCCTCACTCGGCTGAATCCAGCGCGGGACGCTCACCACGTAGCCGTTTTGCACGCACAGCAGTCCCAGCGGATGCGCCGGCGCGACCTCGTGCTCGCCCGCGACCGAAGATGTGCTCAGCGAGCGCGGCGTCGACGTGTCGCCGCCACGGGTCGCATGAGCGCGGCGGCTCGCCCGACTTGGAACTAAGGCGGGCGTGAGAGCAAACGGCATAGGGAACGAATCTTGCGGATGTACTCCTCGACGTCAGGCAGGTAAGCCCCACGAAGTCACCGGGGAGGCCCAAGCGGCCCGGCACCACTTCCAGATTCTGACCAGGGCGAGTCGTTCGCCGGTGGCTGAAGGCTCGCTCCCACCCAAAAGGGGAGATTCGCGTTGTTCCCCAATCGCTCTCGCATCTTTCATTTTGCTCGAGGTGGGCTATAAAAACTTTCCTGGTGAAAGGCGGCGATTGGTTTCCTTTCTTTCTAGAGGAGCGCGCCTGTAATCTGTTTTCATCCTAAATCAAGTTAAGATCGGACCTTCCAGAGGCAAGTCGACTCAAACTGCGAGGCTCCATGTTGGAATAAAGAGCGCTGTCGAAGTGCCAACAACACAAAGCTTGCCAGTCTCAAATAGAACCTTTTGGGAGTCCGATTGGGCCGCACACCGAATCCCCGCTGGTGGTTTTTTATAGCTGCGCAACAATAAACAAGGTTAGTGCCAGTCCAGCATGAAATTGAGGAACGTATGCATTTTTTCTCAGTAAGTGATCGTCGTTACTGCTTCGATGAGGTCACTCGCAATTGCTTTCAGGTTGACCAAGCATCAGAAGATGCGCTTCGCATATTTGAAGCATCGGGAAGAACGGTCAACTCGAAGTTGCTAACAAAGTCACTTGCTGCGAAAGGCTACGACCAAACGACCATAGCAGAACTTGAAGACGACATTGATGAGTATCAACGATTGTCTGAGCGGACTTTCTTAACAAAAGACACGCCTCGAAAACTTAGATCCATCGAACTCCACGTTTCACATGCATGCAACCTTGGTTGTAGTTACTGTTTTGCCGGTAAAGGAGATTATGGAACGTCTCCTCTGCTGATGACAGACGAGATAGCCTTCAAGGCGGTCGACTACCTCGTCGCAAGTTCATCGGAAAACGAAACGCTTGCGATCGTCTTTTTTGGTGGGGAACCCATGATTAACGAGCCGCTGATATGGAAAACGGTCGACTATTCAAAAAGAATATACCCCAATAGAAACTTTACCTATTCTATTACGACCAACGGAACGCTTTTGAATGACACTGCTGTGAATTCTTTCAAGGAGCACGGGTTTTCTGTTCTGATTAGTCTCGATGGTACAGGATGCAAGCACGATGCATCGCGCCCGTACAAGACGGGAGGCGGCTCTTTCTCCGATATCGACAAAAACGTTCGTCGTTTTTCCGAGTCGTTCCCCTTCGGCGCAAGAGCGACCTTAACAAATAATAACTGTAACCTTGTTGAAGACTATCTTCAGTTTAAAGAGATGGGCTTCAGAAGGATTTACTTCTCGCCCGTGAGCTCATTCGATGAGAATATCAAACTCGACGAACACTCATTAAACAAAATCAGGGCGGGCCTAATAGATTTGGCGGATCAATATCTCAAACAGATTGATCAAGGGGAAAAGCCCTTGTTTAGAACATTGAAAACTGCAGTTGATTTGATTATGAGCAACAGGATCGCCTTTGTCGGATGCGGGGCTGGCAGGCGTTTTATTTCCGTGACTCCCGAAGGGGACGTATACCCCTGTCACAGGTTTGTCGGGATGATGCGATTCAAAATGGGCAACATCGTCACCGGAATTGACGAAACTAGGTATATTGAAAACTGGAGTCAGGGTGTCGAAAAAAGAATTGACTGTACGGACTGTTGGGCTCGGTCTTTCTGTGGTGGGGGCTGTAGCTGGGAGGCTGCAGGCGAGCACGGCTACTTGCCCAAGAGTCTACACCCTGCATCATGTGAATATAGAAAAATGTGCTACGAGATGGCTTTTGACCTTATTTCCCGCCACTCATCTTCGCAGGAGAAAAATCAACGAGAAGCTACTGTATCGGAATAAGCGGTTCAGCGCATTGCTGTCACCATTGTGGAGGTGTTCGTTCTTCTGATTACCGTCTGCGAAGCTTATTGCTACGTTCGCCGAAACCATTCTAGAAATATGGTGAACTAGACATCTTGGTTTGTTATACACAATATTGAGGTTTTTCTGCACTCAAAGGGAGGTAGTCGTGAAGCATATTCATCCGATTAATCCAGGAAGTGGCGACGAGGCAGGCGTGAAGCCGATGTCTTTTGACTGCCTCTTGGGCATTACTGACATCTGTACTGTTTATGATAAAGCAGATGGCTGTGGTGCATACGATTACTGCGACTATGACATGGATGGCGGCAGCATCTGCGTTGTAGATCACTGTGGCATTGATCAAACGTAGTCTCTAATTGGATTAAGGTGAGGAGCTGTTATGAAGCATATCCATCCTGTTGGTTCAAATGAACATCCTCCCGTTGAGCCTTGTTGTCTTGGAGTTGATATATGCAATTTTTACGACATCGCCGAGTGCCCTGTTGCGGATTGGTGCTATGTCGATAAAGAATCAAGCTGTGTTTTGCCAGCAGATTGGTGCGATCCAGTTGACGAGTAGTTTTGTGGCTAGGAACTATTTGGTCCAATTCAGAATAAGATGGGAACAAATACCAAAATCTCGTGTCTGGGAGGAGTTATGCCATTATTGCAAGGTCTCGTTGGATTAGCCTTTATACTTGCGTTATATCTGGCACCTTTTTTAATTCTATTCTTCATTATCCGACTCTTTCTTCGGAGAAAATAGGAGTGTCACGCAAACATTAGCGTAGCTTTCTTCCAATATGAGCCGAGCATTGGCAAGTGGAATAAGAAGCCCGACCGTTCGCCACATGAAAGTGATCGGACGGGCTTCTCTATTTAACCCGGGCCGCCACCCATAGCGGCTTTCCAAGCGTATTCTCAGTGCAAAGCAATCGTCAGTTTAATCCTATGCGCTGATACCGCATTTCATTTGTTCGGCTCGAATTCTACGGCCTGGCAACCCTCGCACTCTCCGGCAAATGGATTGAACGCGAAGGCAGAGATGATGTGTGCGTGGACATCGAGGCTGCTGTAGGCAACATACTGGGACATGGACCCCCGCTGCGCGTGGTATGCGGCCCGGCATATTCATTGCCGTCCAACCCCGTGTAGTTGCAGCAAAGGGTGGAACCTCAATGCTCAGCTCATGTTGTCCGTGGGACACGAGAATCGTAAGTACACTTTGGTGCGATTCTCACGCTGATACTGAGCCACCTGGAATAAGATACGTCGCGACAACACTTCGCTTCACCTCTGTCTCGACAAGATGACGTAGACTAAAGTTTCCTTTAGTAAGAGAACGAGAACTATATCTGAAAGCGTTGCGATGGCGTGAAGGCACCGAGTCCGAACCGCCTGAATGCTACGTGCATCTGCATCGCCTTTTTGTTATCTCTGCCAGTTGGGTAGCACTACACTTGTCATCATTTACCCTGGTACATACTGCCTAAATCCACTACCCCTTCTACCGCGCCGACCATCTCGTCATCGTGAGAGACAACGATGATCAGCTGGCTTTGCTTGTTGCGCTTAACATAGGCCGCAAGCTCGGCGCGGCTTACAGCGTCTAACCCAGTCGTGGGCTCGTCGAGTACCAAAACTGACGACTTGCGTGAAATCGCCGACCATAAGTACACTCGGCGCAGCTCACCGCCCGAAAGCGCGGAGCAACGTTTCCCGAGCAACTCCTTCACGCTGTTTTCCAGCGAAAGTAGGCCATCTACACCCCGGTGATAGGAAGAAAAGGGCGTGTCGAAATACTCTAACAGCTCTTTCACCGTTTCGTCCGGCGCGAAGCACGACTGTGGGCAGCACGATATCTCTCTCGCACGTATGTAATCCAAGTCGCATTCTTCGATTGGCACGCCGTTGTATTTTACTTTGCCTTTCGATGAGTATAGCCCGAGCATCAAGTAAAGAAGTGACGTCTTGCCTCTTCCGTTTTCCCCAACTATGCAATATGTACCAGGACCGGAAAACTTGAAAGAAAACCCGCCGAGGACCTCTCGGACAGATCCGTCTGGAAGGGCAACCGAGAATTCCAAATCAGATACCGAAATGTCATTTATTTCATCGAGTTTAGCTAAATCGGTCCGATTCCACCCCGATCTCTCCTTTTCTCTCGTCGCGATAGCCGTCCTATCCCATGATGCTTTGGCATCTTGATAGGATTTGAACAATGACATCATACTTTTCAAAGTCTTAAAGAGAACCGCGAAGTATGTACCGATGATAGTGTACTCGCCTATTGACATAGTTCCGTTAATGATTCGTACTCCAGAAACAACAAGTATCACCGCTTGAAACAACGCTGCGAAAAGACCATCGAGCGATGTCAGAGAATATGATAGCTTTCCGGAGCGCAAAACTTTGGGAAAATAGCTCTTAAACCCAGCGTCGAGCGCTTGTTCGCTCTTGCCGTACGAAGATGTCAGTTGAATGTTGAGAATCTGATTAAGCTGCGATGCAATTGCGGCGTAAAAGGCGCTGTCCGCCTCTTTCTTCTCATACGTGACCCTATACAAAAGTTTCCTCAACCCAGTAATTACACAGAAATACACGATGAGGAGAATGATGGAAAACACCGCGAGAGTTGAATCAATTGACCATATGATAAGCAATACGATGGGAATGGCTACAATGGACAGCGGCGCACTGATAAAATTCGCCAAAACGAAGGATGAGACCACGCTGGAGTCGGAAATAATCCGTTGCGTTGTATAGGCTGGATCGATGGTCCGACTCACCAAGTAATCGTCTCTTTCAAAACGCAAGACGGCCTCCCTGAGAAGATCAAAGGAAAGTCTCGTGGTTATGCGAATGGAAAGTGTTCCTGCAAAATAAGTAAAGAGGGTGGAGAAAACTCCTATTGACGCAACCAGGAGCGCGAAGAGTACGGCGTCTCTTTCGCTGCGGTTACCGAGAAGAAAATCTAAGAATTTCCCGTTCACGTATGGCATGGCATAGGAGAGAGCGGTTCCAATCACCGTGATAGCAATGAAGACGAAAGCCCCTTTTGCTCTGATGAACCTCGAGAGAACGCATCGAATCAAGGAAGGCCCCAATCTACCCGCCACAAAACATCAATCACTGATACCTTACACCTCAACACAACAGGAGCGAAGATTTGCCAATGAGACTGCTTTAAGATTGCCTTGGGCCAATACGATCTCAAGCTCTTCCTACAAGAGAGTCGGAATCGGACATCTCCTCCGACGAACCTGGCAATCGGGCGGTTGAAATATCTTTTTCAACCGCCCGATTGCCACAATAGATTTGAGCATCCGCCCACAAACGTCCGCGTTTTATACCCATCAAATCCTTTGCCTTTTGTCGTCTAGACTAGAAAAATCGCTCGAAATAACGCAACCGGCCTGCTCGCTTGAAGAAACCTAAGCCCGTAACGTAGATGTGCAAACTTCCGAAACGCCTTGCGCGGCATAGTGCGTATAAACTTCGTCAACCGCCTCAGAAATATCTGAGTATCGCGCCGGGTCAAAAGCATACGATGTCGCAGCTATACCCTGCACCCATTCGGAACGCGGATTAATTGAATAGCCACACAGCATCATCATACATGCATCTAGACCTGATTTCCCAAGTATCCGACGTATTGATGAGAGCATCGCGGGTCGCCCCTGCACCATCGTCGTCACCCCTATTAGCAGTATTTACCGTTTTTCTCTAAATGCGTATCGCCACCCTTAAGAATACGAAGTGTTTTATCCAGACCCGATTGTCCTCCATCTCAAACGAAGGGATAAGGAATCTCATCCGGAATCGGCAGTAACGGAGGATTCACAACGACAAGCGAAAAACATGAGTCATCTCTCAGAGGGGAGTAAAGGCTCCCCTCAAGCACCCTAGTTTCGTCATCCAAAGAGTTGATGGCAGTGTTTTTCTTACAAAGGTCGACAACAAAAGGGTTGATTTCTACAGATGTTACATCCATGCCACAGTTGGTAAGTATCAGGCCCTGTATTCTGGGGCCAGAACACAAATCGAGAGCCTTCCGTGCGCTCTGCGGTGTAAGGCGCCAATCTCAGCAAATCTGTCCCACAATACTGCGCTGAAGAACAAGACGGAACCCCTGAGCCAAACTCCCCTATACCTTATTAAGGCTAAGACAGGCAAGTTCACGCACCCGGCATATTCCAGAATAACATCCTATTGTTTTAGATGCTCTACAAGCATGAACAGCCGCGAATCGGAAAGATCTTCTAGTTTCGCCCCGACTGACCGCCAAGGGCCAAAATGGCCCCTCCATCCCCGGGCGACTGGCTCTGGCGCGCCGAGGAGTGTCCCCAAGTGCCGGCAGAAAAGAAACGTCCCTATCTGCCGGCTAGAGGGCACCGAAGAGGATGGCGTAGGTAGTGGATTCGCCGAGCTTGAGCTCGTCGCCGGGATTGAGTTGGGCGGAACGGCCGGGCTCGACCTGAATGCAGACACGCGTGGCCCCGTTTACCACCACGGTTCCGTTGGTGGACGACAAGTCCTCGACGTGCCAGATATTTTGAGCATCGCACCAGATATGGGCATGGCGGGCCGAGACATCGTCGCCGACGTCGGTAATATCGCCCTCACCAGTGGCCAGCGCGCCAATCTCAACACCCTGCTCACTCGGCTGAATCCAGCGCGGGGCACTCACGACAAAACTGTTTTGTATGCGCAGCAAGCCCAAAGGGTGCGCCGGGGCGGGGTCGCGTTCGCCCGCGGTCATCGACATGCCAAGCGAACGCGGCGTGGAGGTGCCTCCGCCACAGGTCGCGTGCGCGTAGTCGATGGCATAGTTCACCGAGGACCGCACATCCGCCGAACAACCGACGGCGACAAACAGCACCAGCACGGCCTCGGCGCGCTCGGCGGGCATGAGTTCCGCCGCCTGGGACAGGCGATCGAGCGCGTTGCGATAGAGATTCGTGTCCTGGTGGCACTCTTCGAGCGCGCGTACCATCGGTTCACCTGCAGGACCGTACACCATATTGATCACAGCCGTGGAGTCCATGGGATTGCGCTGGCGCAGGGCCAGTTGCGACATAATACGCGCAGCCGAGGTACCGTATTCGGCAAAGTAGCGCTGCTGAAGCGTGCCGACCGGCGCGCGAACGATAAAGCGGGAAACCCAAGAGCGATCGGCGGCTCGGCTCTGCGGGCTGCGGCCGTCGGCGAGCGGACGGGACGAAAGCACCAAGCCGCACAGCTCGATATGGCTCAGATGCGCTGCGCGCTTAAAGATGTCAAACATGGCCCCGCATGGGGTGAGCTCAACTTGAGATGCCATGACCTAGGCCTCCTTGGTCGTAGAAATAGAATCGGACGATACTTCGACAGGTCCGCCAAAAGTACGGACAGCTGCGGCTCCACCGGCAAGCGGAGTCGCCATCTGGGCTTTTGTGCGTCGCGGTGCCGAAACGGGAAGTTCAAAGGCAAAGCCCATCGCAAGCAAAAACCACGTAAGCGTATAGGTTGCAACCAGAGCGGCAACAAGGCCGCCCATCACGGCGCGTTGGGAAAATACGCTACATGCAGCCACAACCAGCACCGGAACCTCGCAGGCAGAAAGCGCAAGCACACCCTGCAGGAAGCCCGAGCGCCGATCGCGCGCAAGTGCCCCCGCGGCAACGCCGGCTATGCCTGGCAGCGCCAACGCCAGTGCGGCAATAATACCCGGTAGCGACCCAGACCACACGAGCGATCCCAAAGTCGCCGTCACGCGAGCGCCCGACACCAGCAGCGCGGCCGAAACCACGACCACAGCCCAAACCACGCCACAGACGACCGTCGCGCCGACCATCAGCGCGCGACGAACCGCGCGGCCAGACGCATCCATGGGGCACGGCGTGAGCGGCTCGCCGCGAAGCGAACGACCGACATTTTGCGCATAGTGGTCACAAAACGCCGAGAGCGCCGCCTCGACCGCCGCCGGCTCGGGACGATCTTTTTGATGGCTGGACAGACAGGCCATCACCACGTCGAACAGCTGGGCATCGACAAACGCCAGCGCATCGCGTAGCTCTTCGGAATCCGGCTCAAGCCCTAGCTGCTGGGCCTGCTCGGCCGCGGCGAGCGCCACATCGGGCTCACGACGAAGCAGCTGAGTCAAATCACAACCGGGCGCATGGGCACCAATGGGATAGTCGGGCCGCGTGTCCATCTTGAGACGGTAGGGGCTCGCGATGTCGCGCGTCTTTTTGCGCGAACCCGAGGCACCCGAAGTACTCGGCGCGGCTTCGTATGGCGCGACGCCGGCAATGAGCTCGTAAACCGTGCTTGCCGCGGCGTATACGTCAATCGCCGGCGACATACGCAAAGCGCGCAGGTCGGGAATATCGTCGGTGAGCATCTCGGGCGGGGCATAGGCAACCGTCGCGCGACGCAGCGTGGCATAGCGCTCCGTAAACGACGCCTTGCCGCCGGTACCGGCCACGGCCGACGCAGGCTCGAGCGCCAGCGACGAGCCAAAGTCGATCAGGCACAGGTCAAAGGTGCCCTCGGCAAGCTGCCGGTCAAGCGGTAGACGCGCCGTACGCACCATAATATTAGCGGGCGAGATATCGCGATGGACAAAGCCCTCGCCCACCAGGCTCATACGGCAGAGCAGATCGAACAGGTCGCGACCCAGACGCGCCGCCACAAGCGGCGACAGGCGTCCGGCATCGTCCACGGCGAGTCGCGAACGCAAGCGGGCAAGTGTCTCGCCCTCGACCCATTCCATGACAATTGCAGGCACACCGTCGACCTCGCCCCAGCCATAGAGGCGGGGAAAGCCCTTAAGGCCCGAAAGGGCACGATGACATTCGTATTCCTCGCGAAACGCCGCCTTGAACTTGGCGACCAGCGCCTCGTGAGCGGCATCGTCGTCGAACTCATCGCGCGCCGGCAAGATGAGCTGCTTGAGCGCCACAGCCTCGCCTTGGGCGTTGACGGCATGCGTCACGCGGCCGATACCGCCACGGCGCATGGTGGCATCGTCGGCAAACAGCATCGTAAAACGACGCAGATAGGCAGGCAGTTCGTCCTGACCGAGCGCAATGGCCGGCTCAAACCCGTCGACACGCGCCAGGCGCAGGCCGACCATGGGATCGCGACCGAGCGATTGTGGTGTGGTAGATGCAAGATCGGTCATCATAGGGCAAGCGCCGCCACGTTATTGTTGAAGTTACCGAGCGCGACGTCATCATCGCCGTAATGGCCGACCCATTGACATAGGTTGGTGTAACAGCCCCACAGATTGGCATACTGCTGATACCACTTTGACCGGGGCGAGAATGTCTGACGACCGAACTCGGCTCGAATAACAAACATCTCCCCGACCAGGCTGTCGCACGGCCTGGGATCTCCCGTAGAGTTATAGGTCGAAACCACGTCATTGGCGCGAGAAACATAGCCGTCGAGCATGTTGTACTTGGTCACAAGCCAACTGTGAATGCTCTCTTCCTCAGCAGCGGAAAGGCCACCGGAGTTTGCATCGTTGTCAGTGTTGCCGCCCGTCGAGCCGCCGTTTCCAGACCCTCCGGCAGAGGAACCCGACCCAGAGCCGCCGCCCGAACTCGACGAATCCGAGCCGGAGCCAGAAGTATCCGAGCTACCGGGCTTTCCGGACTGCTGGGCGTCCTGCTCCTTCTGCTGCTCGACCTTATTCACCGTTGCCGCCACGCTATTGTTGGACAACCGATCGATGATCTTGGTGTTGGTGAGCACGATGGTTTTGCCATTGGCAAGCGTGACTTCGTTGTCCGGGGCCTCGGCGCCGTCCGCGTCGCCGGTGCCAAACACAATATGCGCGACCACACTTGCCCAGGCATATCCAGTCGTGGTCCCCAGGTCACTTTTGACCTCATGCCCCACGCGCGGTTCGCGTGCGGCATGTGCCTGCATCATGGACGGCACGGTCATGCCATAGGCAGAAACGCCAGCTATGACCAGCACCAGCGAGCAAGACAGCAGTGCGTACGCCCGCGGCGCCAAGCCCAGTCGGCGTCGCATGCGCACCGCGGCGCCGCGCTTTGTCTGAGTGCCACCGGGCCGCATGCGTTCTCCTCCAACAAAAACACGCCGCTCGGGAGCGGCGCATTCATTCGAATCCATATTTGAGTGTATCAGCGAACCCAAAAGGTTGCGCAACGAATGGGCAAATTAAGGATGCGAGTGGAAGCATCCATGCGATAAGCGGATACAAAGCATCTTTGTTGCACAACAAACTTACAGTCGCACGGGGAAATTATGGCTACCCCGTGCGTCGCGATGAAGACATACGGCAGGAGCAGGCTCGCCACCTAAATCGTGCGACGGGCCTCGATGGCGCGCCCAAGCGTAAGCTCGTCGGCATACTCCAGGTCGCCGCCCACGGGAAGGCCGCTCGCCAGACGCGATACCTCAACGCCCAGCGGCTTGATAGTGCGGGCCAGGTAGCTCGCCGTGGTCTCGCCCTCGATATTGGGGTTGGTGGCGATGATGACCTCGTGGATGTCCTCGTGGCCCAAGCGTGCCAGCAGCTCACGAATGTGCAACTGCTCGGGACCAATCTTGTCCATGGGACTGATCACGCCGCCCAATACGTGGTAGAGACCGTGGTAGCTGCCCGTGCGCTCAATCGCCTGGACATCGCGCGGCTCGCCCACCACGCAAATGCGAGTGGTATCGCGCATCGAATCCTGGCAGATGGAGCACTCGTCGGCCGTGGCGTAGTTAAAGCAGCGGCTGCAAAAGTGAACCTCCTGCTTAACCTCCAGGATAGCCTCGGCCAGGCGGCGCGCCTCCTCGGCATCGGCCTCGAGCAGGTAATAGGCGATGCGCTGGGCCGACTTGGGACCAATGCCCGGCAGACGGCCCAGCTCATCGAGCAATTTTTGCAGACTATGGTTGGCACTCATATATATGCGTGTCTTAGAACGGCATGCCCGGGATGTTGAGGCCGCCGGTGATGGCGCCCATCTGCTTGTTGGCAAGCTCGTTGACACCGCGGACGGCCTCGTTGACGGCAGCCATGATCATGTCCTGCAGCATATCGACGTCCTCGGGATCGAGGGCATCGGGGTCGATGGTGAGGTTGACGAGCTCCATCTCGCCGTTAACGGTCACCTTGACCATGCCGCCGCCGGCAGAGGCGTCGACGGTCTGGGACTTAAGGTTTTCCTGCGCGGCGGCAAGCTGCTCCTGCATCTTGCGAGCCTGCTTCATCATTTGCTGCATGTTCATACCGGCCATGATGGCTCCTTTACGTGCGGCCGCGCGACAAGCTGCAAGGGCAGCCGGAGCGCGACGGGACTTTCAAACTCAAAAATCGTACCACGGCGCGGGGCAAGCAAGCGGGGCGGACACGCTACCTCAGTCGATATACATGTCCTCCAATACAAACCACGCGCAAAGATTATGCAAGGCCGAATTATGCAAGGTTGCATAATATCGCATACTCAATCTAGTAGAGCCGAATCCGGCATTTCATGTGTGCCACTAAATAGCTAAATGCCAAACCGCTGCTCGAGGCGGAGCACATGGCGGCAGGGTATAATTTGATTGTCATAGATTGCAATTTGGAGGTGCCCCATGAATGTCCCCGACGCGCTCCAAAACATCCGCTCAAAACACCCCGTTGCATATGCGGTTCTCTATCTCTTTGTCGGCTGGGCATTGTTGGTTGTCATCACCCACGCCGTAGCTTTTGGAGCAGAGCTACTGATAGCCAGCTCGGACCAGCCGATCGTCAAATGGGAAGCGACCGATGAGTGCACCGACGGAACCCGAACCATTTACTACAATAGCCCGTCCCTCTACCAAGAGTTCAAGGTCAAGATAAAGGACTCCAAGATTGTCGATGCCGAACTGGGCTCTTTATTTACAATCGGAGCAACCGTCAACGCCGAGCAAGTCGAGTACACAGACAGCCATGCGACGTATCGTATCGACCTCAGCATCCTAGGCCGACCGTCACGCGCCTGTCTGCTCGAATGCGATATACGCGGCACCACGTTGCACATGTCCGAAATACAGATGCGCCCGGGCAAGGGGTTCTCTTCTTGAGCAGTATACCCGCCTGCGCAGCTACTCCACCGGCTTGAAGATGGTGGACTGGCCGAAGACGCTGCGGATGAGGGCTTTGGCCTCGTCCTCGGTCTGCGGGATGCTTGGGGCTGCGCCTTGATGGCCGAAGGGGCTGCCCGCGCCGGGGTTGGACTCCCAGGGAGCCGCAGGAGCGTCCTCCTCTTTGGGGGCAGTTGCAGCGGGCTTGGGCGCGGACGCCGCACCCGGCACGTCGAACGGGGGCAGATCGTCCCCGCCGGCATCGGCAGCAAAACCGCCGACCATGACATCGTCGTAGGGAACCTGCTCGGATTCCCACGGCGCAGACGGCGCGGCGGGCTGAGCCTTGGGAGCGGACGCGCGCTCGGGCGCTCGGGGTGCGGGCTCGGTCGGGAGCTTGCCCGTGGCAGGAGCACCGGCGGGATTGTCGGAGCGTAGCCAGGGGGCCTTAGCTAGGTCGGATGACTTGGGCGCAGGCGCGGCAGCGGGCTTGGGCGCGGGAGCCGGAGCAGCCGGTTTGGGCGCCGCGGGCTCAGGCACCGACGGGGTCGGCGCCGCTACCGGTGCCGCTTTTGGCTGCGTCGCGCTGGCGCTCGAGGATGCAGGGGCCGCCGAGGACACGGGTTGCGGGTCCGCAAATGCCGCAGCCCGTGCAGATGGAGAATGCTCCTCATGTTGAGGAGCCGGCGTGCCACCCCCATCCAGGACATAGTCGACGGTACGACGACCGAAGACTGCGCAGACCGTCGGCAGGACCACCGACTGCGTATCAGCGCGGCCGAGCATCTTGATGGCAAAGGTCGAGCCCGCAGGGAACGAGACGGTGAGCTTGGAGCCGTCGTCTGCTGCGGCGCGGGCGTTGAGCAAAAGCCCTGCGTAGGAAGCCTGACGCGCCTTGACACGCTCGACAACCTCGGCCCATTTGCGCTGCAGCTCTCCGGTATCCTCGACCGCGGGCGTCTCGGCAGCACCGGCGGCGACAACCTGGGCGGCATTGTTGGACTTGGACACCGGCACGGTCGATGCAGCAGGCGCGGGAGCCGTAACGGGTTGAGGCGCAGGCGTTACAGGTTTGGGCGCGGGAGCCGGAGCCGCGGACTTGGGCGCAGGCTGGGCAGCTGGAACAGCAGCGCCGCGGTCCCAAGGCATGCCACCCTGATGCGCGGATGTAGCAGTGGGGGCAGCGGTCGCCGCAGGAGTAGCAGCTCGGGCACCCGAGATCAGTGTCGGTTGTTGCGTCGCCGCGGGTGCAGCCGCGACAGCCGCAGGCGCACTCGCTTGAGCAGCAGCCACGCTCGCCGGCACGGCGGCGTTGGCAACCATGGCCTCCAGACGCGCCACGCGCTCGGCCAGAGCCTCAATGGTCAGATCGGCCTCGGGACGTGCCAAGCGCGTGCAGGCGATCTCGAGCACCAGGCGCACGTCGCTCGCACCCCTCATCTCCAGCGCGGCATCGTCGAGCACCGTTAGCACGCGAGCCAAACGATCGGCAGGATGCTCGTCAAAGGCAGCGGCCTCAGCAGCAAGCGCCTCGGCCTGCTCGGAGCCGCCCTCAAACAGCTCGGCACGGGCACCGGCAACGCAGGCAACGTACACGTCACGCACATGCGCCACCAGGTCGCGCGTCAGCTCCAGCAGGTCGTTTCCTTCCTCGACCTGCGCACGGATCAGTCCATAGAGCTCGGCAACATTGCGATCGGCAATGGCGCGGGCAAACTCGCCCAGAATCTGGTCCGAAACCTCGCCTAAAAGCGAGCGGGCGTCGTCCGCATGCACAGAACCGTTGCCAAAGACGCTCAGCTGTTCCAGCGTGGACAACGCGTCGCGCATGCCGCCCTTGGCATGGCGCGCCACGATAGCCAGCGCCTCATCGTCGTAATCGAAGCCCTCCTGCTCGCACACGTATGCCAGGCGACGCTCAATATCCTCGTTGCCGATGCGATGGAAATCGAAACGCTGGCAGCGCGAGAGGATGGTCTCCAGAATCTTTTGCGGGTCGGTGGTGCACAGCACAAAGATCACGTGTGCCGGCGGCTCCTCGAGCGTCTTGAGCAGCGCGTTGAACGCCGCCGTCGTGAGCATGTGGACCTCGTCGATGATATAGATCTTGTACTTGCCGCGCACCGGGGCAAAGTTGACGGAGTTGATGATTTCCTCGCGCACATTGTCCACGCCCGTGCGGGAGGCGGCATCGAGCTCGTAGACATCGGGGTGGTTACCCTCGGCAATGAGCTCGCACTCCTCGCAAGTACCGTCGGGCATGCAGCCGCTTGCACCCTCGGCGCGCGCCGCCTCGGCATTGCGGCACAGCAGCGCCTTGGCCAGAATGCGCGCCATGGTGGTCTTGCCCGTGCCGCGCGGTCCGCAGAACAGGTAGGCGTGGGACAGACGCCCCTCGGTGATGGCGTGCTCGAGCGTCGAGACGATATGCTGCTGGCCCACCACGGAGTCAAAGGTGAGCGGGCGATACTTTCGGTACAACGATTCCATGGGTGCTCCCCCGGGTATACTGAGTCTTGTTGCCGCGGCGGCCATGCGGTCGCACGGCATACTGCACTCATAATAACCCGTACGGCGAGCCCGCCGCGATAGGAGTCCAAAGAGTATGGCAGACGCAGAGAGCAACCTCATTCCCTCCGAAGCAGCCGACCAGGTCGAGGTCGCGCTCGAGGCGCAGGCAGCAGCCGATGACGGCATCCTGTACCTCAACGAGTATCAGTACGAAAACGATCTGGTCACCGACTTCGCCCGCCTGGTCGCCTCGCCCAGACGCCGCGGCTCCCTGTATGTCGCCGCCGCCATTGCCGCCCTGCTGGGTATTGGCATGCTGGTAGCCGGTGGCAACTGGATCAAGTTTGGCGTCGTCCTCATCGTGTTCGGCGCCTTTTTGGCCTGGTGGAGCAAAAACCTGCACCACACGCTCGCCCGCGACTTTATCGATGCCGTCGAGGCCGACGAGTCCATGGGCGGCCGTTATCGCCGCGTCGCCGCCAACGAAGACGGCCTAATGGTCTGGGGCAAGAGCGGCAAGTCGCAGTTCTTCCCGTTTGACAAGCTCGACCACGTACTCGACGGCGAGCGCATCTTTGTTGCCATGTTCGCCGACCAGGGCGTGACGATCCCCAAGGACACCTTTGTTCGCGGCGATGCCGAGCAGTTTGGCGCCTTCCTTAAGGCGCGCATCAACAAAAAACTCCGCATCGAGACCAAACGCAAGAAGATGAAGGCAGAAAAGGCCGCTGCCGAAGCAAAACAGGCCGACAAGCCCCAGGACAACAAGGGCAAGCAGCGCAAGCAGAAGAAGAACAAGAAGAAGAAGCGGTAATCCGGCCGACACCGAAGGTGCCTCGTCCCGCGCCCGATTCCGAGTCGGAGCGCCTGAAATCGGGCGCGGGTACCGCCGATGGACCCATTTTGCCTAACTCTCGAGCTACTTCACTTCAAACCTTAAGAGCCTTCTCTCCGGCAGATCGGTCATCTTCATCGTATAAGTCCCGGGAAAAGCCTTCTCAAAACGGACGGTCTCGTAATCTTCAAAGTAATCGTTGGTGTTTTGCATCATAAATGGGACAAGCAACTCGTTTTCCGCTCCAACCTGCACGGCAAACGCTGCAAATCCGTCTAAAGCCGGCATTGCCTGCGCTATCAGATCGGTATTGACCATAAAGTCATAGTTTGGCGCAGACTCCGGCACCAAATGCCAAACATACGTTTTGATTCCGCCTTCGACATTGTCCTTATTCCTGACACGCATCTTTACGGCGATAACACACGTGATGTCGGCGTCCTTCAATTTCGTTTTCGTATCCACGATGCCATATTTTGAATAATCATCATGCGCACGCTTGAGATACTCGCGCGGCGTGAGCAGCTCTGCCCCGTCTATGCAAAACGAATACCCGTCAGTCGCCACATCCTTCGACCCCAGAAACGCCCCATCCATCGAGAGCCATTCGCCCTCCGCATAATATTTCTCAGGAATGACCGTCCGGTTCCCGTTAACGACGCTCGCCCTCATGCCCGCAAGGCCAGTAACAGCACAGCCGAAAAGCGCAAGCGCCGACCTTCTTGTCCACAGGGTCTTCTTCATCGCGCTCACGACCTTTCCCGAACGTTCACAACGGCACCGTCGCGCATGCAGTAAACCCGATCGGCCAGCTCCTCGAGCACCTCTCCGTCATGGCTGGACAGAATAACCTCGCGACCCGTTGATGCCGCCATCGCCACAACGCGCTTGAGCATTTCCACGCCCGCTTCGTCGAGGGCATTTGTTGGCTCATCGAGAACAAGCAGCTTCGGCTTTTCCATAATTGCCGCAGCTATCCCCAGACGCTGCTTCATCCCAAGCGAGTATGCTCGGAACTTCTTTTTTTCGTCTGCATCGAGCCCCACGAGCCGCAGGGCAGAGCGAATGTCCTCGCGGGTTGCAACGCCCTTGATCTGAGCAATGAGCTCCAGATTGTCGCAGCCAGACAGATATCCCAAAAAGGAAGGCGCCTCGATCAACATCCCCAGACTCGGCGGGAACGAGATGTCCGCCCCAAGCCTTTGGCCATCGATAGAGATTTCGCCTTCGGTAGGCTTGATCAATCCGCAGACCGCTCGCATAAGCATGGTCTTACCCGAACCGTTTATCCCCTGAAGACCGACCACAGTCCCAGGGTCAACCTCGATGGACACGTTGCGCAGAACATCGTTTTTGCCTATGCGCTTCGATACGTCCCTAACGATCACGCTCATATCTTGTCCCCCTTTTCTAAAAGGTCTGCCCTTCGAAACCACAGTCCGCCCAGCGATAGGCATAACGACATAATCACAATTGAAAACAAGACGCTCGAGCCCGTCGCGATTCCCTCTTTGACAATTCCGCCCCAGCGCAACAGCATCAGGGCATTTCCCAGCAGCACCCAATGCCGCGCATATGCCGAGCAGATCAGGGAGCTCATTAAAACCACAAACGAGACCGACGGCCCAAGCACAAACCCGACCGCTGCCTGCGCAAACGCAAGCGCCTCGAAAGCAAGAAAGAGTCCTACGAAAAACGGCAGCGCATCTGCCTCGGCAGCTTTGAGAAACCACGGCGCCAAATTAGCCAGCTGAAGCGACTCGCCATGGACGACCGCGCTGAACGAGGAGCTCACCACCAAGCTCCAAATCACAACAGAGCAAACCACCACGAGCAGTGAAAATGCCGTTACCGCCGCCACCAAGATAAAACGCGAGACCCACCAAAGGGTTCTTGACCGGCATCGAACAAGCGCTTGCAAACCAAACCCGTGCAACGATTCGGTCGGATAATCGAGTGTTGTATAGAGAATGAGCAGAATGAGGAATAGCCACCCTAACGGAGGCACAAACATGGCCCCGGGCCTAGGCTCAAACGGAGCAGACCCGGCAAACACGAGCGCGAGATTATCCGCAAACCCCAAGGTATCCGTCCTGACCCCATACACAGAAGACAATCCGTAGGCGTACACCAAGTTCGCAACGGTCACTGCCGCAACCGCAATAAAAGCGATGATGTTCTTCTTCAAAACGGTCCTCAGGTCCGCGGCGACCAGCCTAAACAGCATCAGACCACCTCGCGTCTTTTTAAGAATCTCGCGGAAACCAAAGAAAAGACGAACAGCAAGATGATTTCCGCAACCCCCGCTCGGATGTCGGGCCAGTTATTTAGCGATTCCGACCTGATGCTGTTAAGAATGTTGCAGTTAAAGCCGACGCATGAAAGGACGCTAAAAATCCAGTCGTTAACAAAATGCCATGCAACCATAATCAGATATGGAACGACCATCGCCTTGATTCTGCTGCGAAACACAACCGACAGACCGGTCACGGCCATGGATAGAACCCCCAGCGCCACCGCATCGAACAGCGTATAAACCAGCACGTATAACAGAGGCCGGGAATAAAACAGACCAGAAAAATAGCTATGCAGATAGAGTCCGACGTAAGTCGATTCGTCGACCCGGGGGAGATACGCGGGAAACAGCATGGAGACAATCAGGAAGTTCACGAGTAGCGGAATAGCCGTGACCGCAAACGCAGAGAGGAAAGCAGACAGCATCTTCACGTTCACGTATGCATTTCTAGAAACACGCGTGCAGATCTGTGCCTCGTAACCGCTCAAACGCTCGGACAGGCATGACCACGACCCGGCCAACATGGCAAGCAACGGCAGCGCATAGAAAAACACCGACGCTAGCAACGGCGCGTTCGCGCTCACGACAATCCAGTTGCCAAAGCTACTTTCACGCGTTTGGCCGAGGTATGTCTGAGACTGCAGACCAATGCCGTAGCCAAAAGATAACAGCTGCTTGCGCTCAATCTCGAGCGTCCACCACGCCTCGATGGCAGCTGCCATCGAAATTACTGTCGCCAAAGTAAGAGCCAACGCAAATATTGGGTTTCCAGATATCTTGGACAACTCGTGCCGAATTAGTTTTTTATTCAACCGACATCACCCTCCCATTGGCCGGACCGAGCAACAACGCTCGACCCGGCCCTAATCACAAGCGGTTAATAATGCGTCGACACACGGCAACCTTTGCATGAATAGAGAATGATGTCTGTAAACACTCGCTATTGAGTTGATCGCTCAGGCGTTTACACGTTATCTACCTGCGATAACAATGAAATAAGCTCCGCTTTATTCTTGATCTTCAACTGGCGGTAAGAAGCAGACCGCAGTGCTTGCACCGTAGATGCAGCGTAACCGACATCCTCCGCAATAGCCTTTGTCGTTGCGCCCTCCGCCGTCATCAGCAAAATTTGCGACTGAACATCAGAAAGGGAGCGCGACGTAAGCAGGGCCAGCTGGCGCACGCGGGCCGTTTCGGTGGACCCGTTCGCCCGGTACTCCAAGACGGCCTTCTCGTCCTCAACCGAGCGGGCGAGCGCGATGTGCGTAACGAACATGGGCACAGACCAGCAAACAATCACCGTTGCCACGACGACATTGACAGCCGAACTTTGCCCCAACAACGACGCGAGGAACAACGGCTCGAAAACCGTCAGATCCTGCACCATATTGAGCAAGACAGCCCAAACAGGAGCCGTCGCCCCAAAGCAGAGCATCCATATCCCAAGCATTTTGCGCTGCGGACAGCTTCGCATCACTATATATGTGAGCAGCACCCCCGTCAGCACCGCAAGTCCATGGATTCGCCCCCTAGCGACCGCATAGATTAAGGCAACCATGCCCATTGACACCAACGGCACGATAGCCCGAGCATGGGCATGCACCTTAAACGGACGCAGCCCAACAGCGAGCGAAGCCGTAGACGCCACGCCGCAAAACAGGACCGGCACAGCCATCAACGGAACGCGTATGCACATCAATGCTGCGATATAGATAAAAGACCATTCCACAGCAGATAGCACCGCCCATACGTACGGGCTTCCGAGCCAAATCGCTTCACCCGCTCTATCCAGCGCAGCGCCACGATTCGCTTTTCCACCCGCGTAGCGTAGCGACAGAAGCAGTCCGAGACCCAATGCGTAGCTTAAGAGGGAAAAGGCGACAGCCCGCGAAACACCGGACCCCCAATCGCTATCCGCCATTACCAAGGGCCCCGCCGCAAGGAGGATAAAGAATAATGTGAGCAGGTATCGAAACAGCCGGCGCGTTCGAGCTGATGCCACTATATCGTCAGCATGCCGCTGCGGTAGCTCATGCCCTACAGTATCGCCCTCACCCGCAAACAGCGCCACGAGCTCGCGTGAGCCCGCAACCGACGCCTTCCCGTATGCTCGGTGAAGCGTTGTTCTCACCGTCGATGGCTTCGTATCCGTCTCCTTGGCAATTTCCGCCGGCGTTTTCCCTTTGAGCAGCAGTCGAACAAACTGCTCTTCTCTAGGCGACAGGGCAGGGGAAAACACCCCCGCATCGAATGTGTCGGACGCACAGGCGATATCCGAATTGTTGTCCCGTTTCCCCCTTAGCAACATGCATACGAAGGCAGCAGCGATAACGGACCCCATCGCCAGCAATGCAATGACCACGGCATCGCTTGCGAAGTATGCCGCCTCAACAGCCGGAATAAGACCAATAGGAACTGCTACGAGCACAGAACAGGCAAACACGTCGCGCCGCCCATGGCCAAAGGCACGAGGGCGGCAAAACGGCGGGGCCACAGTCAATGCGAGATAGACCAACGGAATTAAAAGCGCAAGGCCAATTGCCGCGGCCGTTACAGGGGGCATCCCCCATGGCTCGGGAACGACTCTCCATGAAACTCGACAGCAAAACAGCAGGCAAGACATGACGGCTATTGTTTCTGTAAAAATCGCGTCCTGCGGGTGACGAGTTTCCCTTTCGTCAGTCCGTGTCGACCTCTGCGTCAAAGGAGAGTCCGCCGTGCCCCAAATAACATATGAGAGAAGCAGCGATCCAACAAAGCACGAGACACACGAAACGCCATGTAACAACCAAATCGGTGCAAACACGATTGGAATAGAGTCTCCGCGAGCATAGAAAGCCAGGTCGGCCCATTCGGGAACCGTTGCAATAACACCAAGGAAAACACCGATGGCACCGAGATGCCTCGGCCTTCTCATTCCCCCCTTGCATAGCGCAGCACCATGAACAAACGCCGCGAGGCATGCGCCCAGGATAACGAGCCAGGTCATTGCACCTGACGCTAGGCCGATTGAAGATGAAAACCGGTGATAAGGGGTGACCGCCATTACGACAAGCGCAATGGCGCAGGCAAATGTAGCAGAACGGCGGGAAAAGAGCATACGGCCTCCATAGCGTGTCATTATATCGCTCGAGCCGCTCGTTTATCTCTGTTCTCACACCAGCCAGCATCAATGATTCAGGCGAACTCCAATCCGCGCCAGATCACGGTCCGGCTTTTGTTCGCAGTCCCCACATCAAAGCGGGATGCGGTTTCCTTTTGGACGCCGGTTCGGAAAGCGCATCCCGTTCCAGGGCAATATTCTGGGATGCAGTTTCCGCAGCCCACCCCATTTGGAAAGCGCATCCCATAATTTGGCTGAAAACTGAGATGCGCTTTCCGAACGAGCCGAAACGGGCCGAATCGATCGGGCCACCTCGCATCCCGCTATCCTCGCCATCTGCCCGAGCGTGCTACACTAGCAGCATCTATGCCACCGCGAACGGCTCGGCCCCGCGCCCGCCGCTCGCAAACGAACTTTAAACGCACGAGGGTTGGCCATGCCGCTTTTCTCGCAACATACCGCCCGGTTCTCGCCGGACGTTCCTTTGGAGGGCACCAGCTCTCGCGAGCTGCTCAAGCGGTACCAGCCGCTCGAGACACTTGCGACCGGCGGTTTTGGCTCCATCGAGATTTGCCGCGACACGCACCTGCGCCGCCGCGTCGCCATTAAGCGCATCCCCCTTATCAACGGTGCCGGCATGCCCGCCAGCGACATCATGGATGTCCTGCGCGAGGCGCACACTGCCGCCATGCTTCAACATCCCAATATCGTGCAGGTCATCGACTTTACGCATGACACAGCCTATGCCTACCTGGTTATGGAATATGTCGATGGCATGTCGCTGGCCGAGTTTTTGCATCGCGTGGACGGCCACTCACTTACCTTTGACGAGGCCGCGGCCATTGCCGATGCCCTGGGCCAGGCGCTCACCTTCGCCCACAGTAATGGCGTACTCCACCTGGACATTAAGCCCGCCAACGTGCTCATCGACCACTCGGGCAATGTAAAGCTCACCGACTTTGGCATGGCGCGACTGTCGTCCGCCGGTGGCTTTGGCGGCTCGCGCGGCGGCACCATCGGCTACATGCCGCCCGAGCAGCTCGATATCGAGACCGGCACGGTCGACGAACGCGCCGATGTCTTTGCCCTTGCCTGCGTTATCTATGAGGGCTTGTGCGGCAGCGCCCCCTTTATGGCGGCCACGCCCGCCGACTCGCTCGACCGCATCATCGGCGGCGCCACCTACCCCAGCGAGCTGATACCACACTTTCCCCCGGGAGCCGAGGCCGCGCTCATGAGCGCGCTCTCCCCCATGCCGCAGGACCGCCCCAACAGCATCGAGGCATTTTGCGACCAACTCCTTGCCGGTCTGGGCAGCGTGCGCGAGGGCCGTCACAGCCTGGAGCAAATGGTTGGCGAGCTTTCGGATGACGAGCAGGAGCTCGACGATATCGAGCCGTCGTACTACGAGGACGACGCCATCGAGGTCGACCCCGCACTCGGCTGGGCGGGCACGCGCTGGATCCATGCGCGCGACTACACCATGCGCGCCATCTCGGCGCTAGCGTGCGGCACCTTTAGCTTTTTGCTGATGCAAACGGCCGGGGTCGCGGCGCTTCCCGGCCTGGTCATTGCGGCCATCGCGATCGGAGCGGCGGCTGGCCTGGCCCCCCAAATTGGCTCGGCCATCTCGGCTGTGGGCTTTTTGGTGCTCATGGCCAACGCCACCATGCAGGCGCAGGGCATCCTGTCGATGTTGCCCGTCGCGGTGATCTTTGCCGCTGCCATGTCCGGTTGGTGGATCGCCTGGGGTCGCACCGAGGCTGCCGCGAGCGCCGCACTCACCTGCGCGCTTGCGCTTGGCTGTCTGACCGGCAATACCTTCCTGGCAGCTGGGGTCGCCGCCGGCGTCGCGTCATTTTGGCTCGGCCCGGCAAGCGCCGCCGCGGCAACGGGCATGGGCGCGCTTTTTGCCCGTCTGGCCACGGTCGCGCTTTCAGCCGGAGGCGTGCTGGGGCTCGGCAACGTTGCCGCAGCGCTGGAAGACCCGCTCCTTTGGGCTGCCTTTGCGCTGGTCGCGACAACTGCCGCGGCGTCATCTGCGCTGCTCAATGCCCATGCCAAGCGTGCCGATCAGGGCTCAAACCTTGCCGCCATCGCCGCCATCGCTGTCACCGGCATCGGCTGCGCAGCGGCATCCTGTCTTGCACACCATATGGAAATTGCCAGCCTTGCAGCCGCGGTCGCCGCCAAGGCGGCAGTTGCGGGAACCCTATCCTCTATAATCGTTGGGATATGCCTATATTTGCTCGGATACCAAAGAACCTATACGGAGAGTGATCTTTCGTGAACTTCCTGAACATCTTCGAGGACCACGTGGCCGGCATCTTCGGTGCCACCCGTGCCCCGTTCTCCTTTAAGAAGCTTGCCAAGCAGGCCGCTCGCGACATGGAGGATCAGACTCTGGTGATCAATGGCGTCAACACGGCGCCGGCACTCTATACCATCCTGATCGCCGCCGACGACGATCCCATGCTCGCCCCGTTCTACCCCGAGCTTTCGCGCGAGGTCCGCGAGTTTGTGAAGGCGCAGGCCGAAAAGCGCCGCTATGTCTTTGTCGGCGAGCCCCTCGTGCGCTTTATGATCGATCCGCAGCTGCGCGCCGGCAAGTTCTCGGTCTTTGCCGAGAACGTCGATGCCCCCACGCTCGGCCGCCTGTACGAAGAAGAGCGCGCCTATCAAAACGGTCTGGGCCAAAACAACTCCGCGGCAAGCCGTGCCGCCAGCGCCCCGCGCGCCGGCCAGCAGCAGTTTGCTGCCCCGCAGCCGCAGCGCCCCGCCGCCATGCCCCAGCAGCAGCCGACGCCTCGCGCCGCCGCTCCTGACCCGCTTGCCGTAGCAGATCCCTTCGCGCCTAGCGTCCCCGACCCCGCCGCTCCTATCCCGGTGCCGCAGACCGTCTCGCGCGACGCGCTTGCCGGCATGGGCGGAGCCGCCGCGACCGGTGCCGCCGTGGGCCTAGGCGCCGCAGCCGGCATCGCCTCCAACATGGCGAGCACTCGCGCCCCACAGCGCCCGCTCGCCCAGCTCGTCGACGTCGTGAGCGGCGAGAGCCATAGCATCACCTCCGCACAGGTGACTATCGGTCGCGAGCGCTCAGTTTCCGATATTGCCCTGCGCGACCCCAACGTGTCGCGCCGCCACGCCCAGCTCACCTTTACGGGCTCGGATTGGTCGATCGAGGACCTCAATTCCACCAACGGCACGCTCGTCAACAACCGCCGCATTACGCGCTGCCCGCTGCGCAACGGCGATCTGCTGACGTTTGGCCTGAGCACCTTTGAATTTAGGGGATAGTCGCTTATGAACATCGATATCGTCCTTTTTGCAGGCCGCATCGTCCTGGTCGCCCTGCTCTATATCTTCCTGTTCGCCGTCATGAAGACCGGCGTGGGACTTGTGCGCGGGCAGCGTCGCGACTCGGCTATCTGGACGATCGATGTGGACAAGGGTCCGCGCGGTATCCGCGGCATCCACGTAGACATGCTCGGCCCCGTCATCGTCGGTCGCTCGCCGTCTTCGGACATCTGCATCAACGAACCATTCGTCTCGGCCTCGCATGCGCGCTTTTCGCTGCAGGGCCCGGCGCTCATCATCGAGGACCTCAACTCGCTTAACGGCACGCTCGTCAACGGCCGCCAGCTTGTGGAGCCCGCAACGCTGCGCGAGGGCGACGAAGTCCAGATTGGCGATGTGGTCATGAAGGTGAACCGTCGATGATCGACGAGGAGAACAAGTCCGCGACTATGACCGAGGCACCGGCTGCCGCCACAGCTGCGGCGGCCCACGCCGCTCCGGCGGGCTCCGCACCCGTGGAACCCGAGGACACCGTGTTCTCCCTGCCTCTTTCGCATGTAACGCATGATATTTCGGATCTCGCCGATAACGAGGACGAAGAGGATGCCGTAGCGGCGCCCATCGGCGCACATGCCGCGGAACAGCCCACAGCGCCCGAAGCAACCTCGGCGCCGGCTCACTTTGCAGAGCCTGTCGCCGCGGCAATCAACGAGAGCGCTGCGGTGTTTGCGGCACCCGAGCCCGCCGCGCCGGCGTTTCCCATAGCCCCGGCATCCGAGGTTGCGCCCGTGTCTACGCCGGCGCCCGAGGCGGGGCCATCCCCCGAGGACGGCCCTGCACCCAAGGCCCCGCAGCCTGCGCCCGCAAGCGAGTCCGATACCGTGGCCGAGCCCGCCGCCCAGTCGCAAAGCACGCCCGCGCCGTCGCACTTTGCGACACCCGAGCCTATAGACGTCAGCCCGCAAGACGACGAGTCGACCGCCCGCGCGCCCGAGGAGCCCGGCTCCCCGGACACCGGCGATTCCGAATCAAACGCCGAGACCGACACCGTCTCTCCCGGTGACACAGCCGAGATCGACGTTGCCGCCGTTGAGACCAAGCTCAAAGACCCCGGCTCGACCATGAGCTTTGAGCCCCTGACCGAGGAGCGCATCGAGACCGACTCGACCTATGATGCCGGCACCACCACGCAACTCATGTGGGGCGCCCGCTCTGACGTTGGCTGCGTACGCCCGCACAATGAGGATTCCTACCTGGTGCAGTCGCCGCTCTTTTGCGTATGCGACGGCATGGGCGGTCACGCCGCCGGCGAGGTAGCCTCTTCCATTGCCGTCGAGACTATTGCCAAGACGGCCCCGCAGTCCGCCGACGCAGCACGCCTGGCCGCAGCCGTCGAGGCAGCCAACGCCGCCGTAATCGAGGCGGCCCTGAACGGCCTGGGCAAGCCCGGCATGGGCTGCACAGCCACTTGCGCCTATATCGAAAACGACACGCTCGCCATCGCCCACGTGGGTGACTCTCGCGCCTACCTGCTCCACGAGGGCACGCTCATCCGCGTGACCCGCGACCACTCCTACGTGGAGGAGCTCGTGGACGCCGGTGAGATTACGGCAGACGAGGCTCGCGTCCACCCAAACCGCTCGGTCATCACCCGTGCGCTGGGCTCGGACCCCGCCATGTATGCCGACCACTTCACTCTGCATATCGAGGAAGGCGACCGCCTGATCCTGTGCTCCGACGGCCTTTCGAGCATGATTCCCGATAGCGATATCGAGAACATCGCCACGCAGTCCTCAACCGCGCAAATCTGCGTCGACAACCTAGTGGACGCGGCGCTTGCCGCCGGCGGCCACGACAACGTGACCGTAGTAGTCGTTGACCTGGTTGACGATGGCGTTATGCGCGAGGCGCAACGCGTGCGTCGCCGCAACGTCACCATCGGCGTCGTCTTAGGTCTCGTCTTGGTGCTGGCGGCTGCCATCTGGGCCTACACGGGTGTCACCGGCTCGTACTACCTGGGTACCTACCAGGGCAATGTCGCCGTCTGGCGCGGCCTGCCCGGCAAGCCGCTCGGACTCAAGCTCCACTGGCTCGAAAGCGAAACCAGTATCAAGCTGTCCGACCTGCCCGAAGACACGCAAAACCGGCTCAAGGCGGGCATTCCGCAAACAAGTGTCGACGATGCGCAGGACACGATATCCAAGTACCGCCACCAGATCGACGAGGAGCAGACCCGCCAGGTGATCGACGCGCAAACGATTCGCGACAACACCGACCAGGGATCGACCTCCGAATCAGATTCCGAGAAAACCGCCGAACAGTCCGCCGAGGCCGAAGCCTCCGAAAAGAACTAGAAAGGGAGTGCCGCTTATGAGTCGCCGCAACACCGAGCTGCTCTTGCTCATCGCCTCGGCGTTCCCCGTCATCCTGCTGTATGCGATGTACGTCCTCACCGCGGGCGCTGCCATCTCCTTTGAGACGCTCGCCGTACCGATCGGCCTCTTTGCCGCCTTTGCCGCGGCCCACATTGCCGTGCGCATCTTGGCGCCCGGTGCCGACCCCGCCATCCTGCCCATTGTCTTTGTGCTTTCGGGCATCGGCATCACGTTCGTGACGCGTCTCGCCCCCGCTCTCGCCATCTCACAGCTCATCATCCTGTTTGTCTCGGTGGCCCTGATGGTGGGAACGCTCGCGTTGGTTAAGAACCTCGACGTAGTCATGCGCTACAAGTACACCTTTGGCATTATCGGCATCATTCTGTTGATGCTGCCTATCTTTATCGGCACCACGATCTCGGGCTCCAAGCTGTGGATTCGCATCGCGGGCTTTACCATCCAGCCCGGCGAGTTCGCCAAGGTCTTTATCGTGCTGTTCCTGGCCGGGTACCTGGCCGAGAACCGCGAGCTGCTCTCCATCTCCAACCGCAAGATCCTGGGCTTTAAGATCCCTCGCCTGCGACTGCTGCTGCCGCTGTTTGCCGTGTGGGGTGTGTGCCTGCTCGTCGTCGTCTTCGAACGCGATCTGGGTTCGGCCGTGCTGTTCTACACCATCTTCTTGCTGATGCTCTACGTTGCCACGGGACGATTCTCGTATGTCGTTATCGGCCTTGCGCTCTTAGCCGTTGGAGCCGTGGGCGCCTACAAGTTCCTGTCTCACGTTCAGGTGCGTTTCCAGGTTTGGGTCGATCCGTTTAAGGACGCCCAGGGCCAGGGCTACCAGATCGTCCAGTCGCTCTTCTCGCTTGCCGATGGCGGTCTGGTCGGTGTTGGTATCGGCAACGGCATGGCCAACAACATCCCTGTCGTCGAGTCCGACTTTATCTTCTCGGCCATCGGCGAGGAGATGGGCCTTTTGGGCGGCGGCGCCGTGCTCATCCTGTTTATGCTCTTTGCCGTGCGTGGCCTCACCACGGCTGCCCGCGCTAAATCCGACCTCGCCGCCTTTAGCGCCACGGGCCTTACGGCCGCCATCAGCTTCCAGGCCTTTTTAATCGTGGGCGGCGTTACCCGCCTGATCCCGCTGACCGGCGTCACCCTACCCTTTATGAGCCAGGGCGGTTCCTCGCTGCTGGCAAGCTTTATCATCGTCGCGCTCCTGCTGCGCGCCGGTGACGAAGCGACCGGACGCGAGGCCGAGCTTACCGGCACCGGCACCATGGCCGCCATCACCGATGATCAGGTCGCATCTGCCGCCGCCCCGACGGGCACGCGCTTTGCCACCTCGTCTTCCTACGGCAGCGGCAGCCATTCCGTCGGCTCGCGCATGCGCCGTCGCCTGCTCGACACGCCTGAATCCGGTGTGCTCGGCCGCGTTGCGCTCGCCAACCGTCTAACCCGTGCGGTGCTCGCCTTTACGGCGCTGTTCGCCATCCTTATCGGCAACCTCACCTATGTCCAGGTCATCAAGGCCAAGGACTATCAGGACATGCCGACCAACAACCACACTATCGCCCGCTCCAAGTACATCCAGCGCGGTTCCATCATCACGTCCGACGGCGTGACGCTGGCCGAGTCGCTGCAGCAGGAGGACGGCACCTACGTACGCTCCTACCCCAACGGCAACCTGGCAGCGCACGTGGTTGGCTACGTGAGCCAGCAGTATGGCACCACCGCCATCGAGAGTGTCATGAACGACACGCTCACCGGCTCTAAGGATTACTCCAGCTGGAACAACGCCATCGCGTCGCTCGCGGGCCAGACCCAGCCGGGCAACACCGCCAAGCTCACCATCGACTCGCGTATCCAGACGGCGGCCGAGCAGGCGCTCAAGGGCTTTAAGGGCGCTGTAGTGGTCATCGACCCGCGTACCGGTGCGGTGCTCGCATGCGCCAGCTCGCCCACCTATGACAACACCAACATCGACGCCCTGCTGCAGGCGGGCGGCGGCGAGGACGGCTCCATGTACAATCGCGCCATGGACGCGCTGTACACGCCGGGCTCCACGTTTAAGGTCGTTACGCTTTCCGCGGCACTCGAGACCGGCACCGCCAGCCTTACCAGCACCTACCAGGCGCCCGGCTCCATGGACATCGGCAACGCGCCGGTCACCAACTATGCCAACGAGAGCTACGGCACCATCAGCCTGCAGCAGGCCTTTGCCGTGTCTTCCAACGTCGTCTTTGGCCAGGTGGCAAACGAAGTTGGCGCAAACACGCTCGTGCAGTTTGCCAACGCCTTTGGCTACGGCCAAAAGCTCGGCCAGGACCTGACCTCCGCGGCCTCCATCATGGCCGACCCGTCGCTCATGACCGAGTGGGAGACCGCCTGGGCCGGCGCCGGCCAGCCTGTCGGCATGGACCACACGCCCGGGCCGCAGACCACCGTCATGCAAAACGCCGTGATTGCCGCCGCCATCGCTAACAGTGGCGTGGTCATGGACCCGTACTTTGTAGCCCAGGTACTCGCCCCGGACGGAACTGTGGTCAAGACCACGCAGTCCCGCTCGCTGGGTCAGGCCGTCAGCTCCGCCACGGCCGACCAGGTCAAGCAGGCCATGCTCGCCGTCGTCCAGTCCGGTACCGGAACCGATACCCAGGTCCCCGGCGTCAAGGTCGCCGGCAAGACCGGCTCGGCCGAGACCGGCGGCACCAACGTCAACTCGATGTTCGTTGGCTTTGCACCTTACGATTCACCCACGGTCGCCATCTCGGTGGCCTTGGAGGATTACGACAAACACGACGTCAAGGCGGCCAAGATTGCCGGCATCGTCCTGACCGCGGCGCTCGCCGCACAGGGAGCGTGATGCCCATGATTGAATCGGACACCCGAGGCGCGCCGCGGCCGAAGAGTTAGCGGCAACGCGCCACACGGCCCCAGCGGCCATATCGTAGGTACTGCACACATCGTTGAGCGAATAGTTATGTTAGGAGCAGGAATGGAACAGAGGGTCCTCGGGGGAAGATACCTCCTCAAGGATAAGGTGGGGACAGGCGGCATGGCGACCGTCTACCGTGCACAGGACCAGGTCCTCGACCGCACGGTTGCCGTCAAGATCATGCTGCCGCAGTATGCTGGCGACGCAACCTTCGCCGCACGCTTTAAGCAGGAGGCCCAGGCAGCAGCCGGTCTCTCCTCCCCCTATATCGTGGGCGTCTACGATTGGGGCAAGGACGGCGACACCTATTACATCGTCATGGAGTACCTGCGCGGTACCGACCTTAAGAGCGGCATCAAGAGCCACGGCGCCCTCGACCCCAAGAAGGTCGCCCAGATCGGCTCGCAGATCAGCTCCGCGCTTTCGGTCGCCCACAAGCACGAGATCATCCACCGCGACATTAAGCCGCAGAACATCATGGTGCTGCCCGACGGCAACATCAAGGTGATGGACTTTGGCATCGCGCGCGCCAAGAACAGCCACCTCACGCAAGACAACAACGTGCTGGGAACCGCCCACTACGTCAGCCCCGAGCAGACCCGCGGTCAGGACCTCGGCCCCACCTCGGATATCTACTCGCTGGGCGTCGTGATGTACGAGTGCGCCACCGGCCGCGTGCCCTTTGACGGTGATGACGCCATCTCGGTCGCACTCAAGCAGGTCAACGAGCTGCCTATTCCGCCGAGCCAGATCAACTCCGGTGTCGACGCCGACCTTGAGCGCATCATCCTCAAGTGCATGGAGAAGGACCCGGCAAACCGCTTCCAGACCGCTGACGAGCTGCGTCAGGTGCTCAACAGCTACCTGTCCGGTCGTGCCGTCAACATCTCGGAGCCCACGCGCATCATCGGTGCCCCCGGCGAGCTTGGCGCCACCAAGACTCGCGAGCTTTCCGATCAGACGCGCGCCATGGTGCGTCCCGTCTCGGGCGTGAGCGGCCAGAATACCGCCCGTAGCTCGGTTTCGGGTTCCACCGGCTCCTACGAGGTCGAAAAGCCCAAATCCAACAAGAACAAGATCATCGCCGCCGTGGTGGCAGCCGTTGCCGTCATCGGCATCGTGGTGGCCTTTGCCACAGGACTCTTTGGCGGCGAGCAGGTCACCGTTCCCGATGTACTGGGCAAGGACCAGCAGACTGCCGTCGAACTGATCAAGGAAGCCGGCCTCGAGGTCGGCACCATCGACCAAAGCTACAACGACGATGTCGACGAGGGCAAGGTCGCCGAGCAGACGCCCAACGGCAACACCAAGAAGGCCAAGGGCACTAAGGTGAACCTGGTAATCTCCAAGGGCCCCAAGCCCTCCGAGAAGGTTGAGGTTCCCCGGCTTGTCGGCCTGACCAAGGACCAGGCAGAAGCCGCGCTGGCAAGCGTTGGCCTGAAGGGCAACGCCTCCGAGGAGGCCAACGAGGCCGATGAGGGCCAGGTCTTTGAGCAGGGCACCGAAGCCGGTAAGGAAGTCGCGAAGGGCACGACCATCTCGTACAAGGTCTCGAGCGGCCCGGATACCACGTCCGTCCCCGACCTGACCGACATGACCGAGGCCCAGGCGCGCAACGCCCTCGATATGGCAGGCTTTGGCGTCGACGTGAGCTACCAGGAGAACGACTCAGTTACCGAGGGAACCGTGATCAGCTGGAACCCCAGCGGCAAGCAGAAGCCCGGCGCCACGATTACCGTCGTCATTGCCAAGAAGTCCGGCAAGGCCAGCGTTCCGGGTAACCTGTACGGCAAGAGCATCTCCGCCGCCGTCACCGCGCTCAACAACGCCGGGTTCTACAACATCGCGTTCTGCGACCAGAACGGCAACCCCGTGAGCGGCAACGAAAACGCCACCGTTACGGGCGTCTCCCCCACCGGCAAGCAGTCCACCGACAACACGATTACGCTGACGGTTTCGATTTCTGGCTCGGGTTCGGGCTCTGGCTCGGGCACGAGCACGGGCGACGATTCTGGTACGACCAACTAGTCGCCGCCCCACCGCCCATTACGGCTCCCGCCGCAAACATATTCGCTCACAGGCGCCCGCTTGCTCCCCCAGCAAGCGGGCGCTTCGTTTTTGACATGACATGAACCAGAAGAGCCCGGTACCGTGACGGTGTACCGGGCTCGATCAATCTCTGGTGTCCCCGGGCTGATTCGAAAACTCCCCCCGCGGGGAAATTGGTGACGCGGGTGTCGACGGCTCGAACCCTGCCCTTAGACCAGAAGAGCCCGGCACCGTAGCGGTACCGGGCTCGACAAATCTCTGGTGCCCCCGGGCGGATTCGAAAACTCCCCCCGCGGGGAAATTGGTGACGCGGGTGTCGACGGCTCGAACCATGCCCTTAGACCAGAAGAGCCCG
>NZ_QSPN01000021.1:32244-36462 GCF_003436455.1 Collinsella sp. TM05-37
GGCTCGAACCATGCCCTTAGACCAGAAGAGCCCGGCACCGTAGCGGTACCGGGCTCGACAAATCTCTGGTGCCCCCGGGCGGATTCGAAAACTCCCCCCGCGGGGAAATTGGTGACGCGGGTGTCGACGGCTCGAACCATGCCCTTAGACCAGAAGAGCCCGGCACCGTAGCGGTACCGGGCTCGACAAATCTCTGGTGCCCCCGGGCGGATTCGAACCGTCGACACCCGCTTTAGGAGAGCGGTGCTCTATCCCCTGAGCTACGGAGGCATGTTGTACTAGTGTAGCAGATTTACACGTTGTGATGCAACGTGTAGCCACTCTTCGAAGTTGCGGTGGAACAGCCCTCCGGAAAGTGCGTCCCACTATCCAGGCAAATTCTGGGTCAGACTTTCCCCATGGGACCTCGCTGGGAAACTGTGTCCCAGAATTTCGACTCGAAACGGGACACGGTTTCCCAAACGGGCCCGTTCCGGAAACTACATCCCGCAATCGGCACTCGAACCGGGATGCACTTTCCCGATCGAGCCTCATGGGAAACCGCGTCCCACTTTAGGGGGGCGCTCTTTAATGGCTAGTTGCCTTTGTGGAAAAGGTTCTTGATGACGGAGGGGATGCTCTTGGCGCCCTTGGCCGTCACATCGATAAAGTCGGGCGAACGAACGAGCTTGTCCTCGTCAATGTACTTACGCACCGCGCGAAGCGTTTCCTTGTCATTGCGCGTCGAAAACGTAAAGTGGCCATTCTCTTTGGTAAAGATGGCAAAACGCGTAATCTTCTTGGTGCCGCGCAAAACCTCGGCGGCAATATAGTCGACCTCGTCCCACGGGATTTGGATATAATCCTCGGGATTGCGCTCGTTATAGTACTCAAACGCCTTATTGCCCACCATCACGTTACCGTGACTGGTAAGCCCCATCAGGCAGGTTGCCGGCGTTGCCAGATCGACCGTGCTGTTCTGAGATTGCGCCATACGTGCCTCGCCCTCCAAATAAAACAATCGGACCGCATCCAGTGTACCCACCGGGTGCGGTCCGTTTCAATGGCTCAAAAGCCCTTGCCTAGCAACTCTCGGTCTTAAGCCGAAGCGTGCTTACATGAAGCCGCAGACGCGACCGATGATGCCGACGGCGAAGAGAGCCAGGATGATGACGATCGGGCTGACCTTCTTCTTGAGGAGCTTGCAGACCAGAAGGGTCAGGCACACGGCGGCAAGGCCGGGGATGAGCTGATCGAGGTTGGCCTGAAGCGTGGTGACCTTCACCGGGTCGAGTGCGTTGGCACCGACAGAGCTGTACATCGTCAATGCCTGCTTGATGCCCTCAGAACCGGCGGGCAGGTTGGCCCAGTCGATATAGGCGCCAGCGGACTGCGTGACCTTGGAGACGACCGGGGTGAAGGAGATGGACACCCAGCGCTCGACCAGGGCGCCGATGATGAACATACCCAGGATGGAAGCACCCTCGGTGACCTTGCCCATCAGACCGCCGGAGAGGTCCTTGGCGATGGAGGAGCCGACCTTGTAGCCAAACTCCTGCGTGTACCACAGGAAGGCGTAACGGATGATGTTCCACGCGAAGAAGAACAGCAGCGGACCGGCGATGCTGCCGGACAGGGCCAGGGAAGCGCCCAGTGCACCCAGAATCGGGCGAAGGGTGAACCAGAAGGCGGGGTCGCCGACGCCGGCGAGCGGGCCCATCATACCGACCTTGACGCCCTGAATGGCGACGTCGTCAATCGGAGCACCGTTGGCGCGCTCCTCCTCGAGGGCGAGGGTAACGCCAATGACGGGGGCGGAAACATAGGGGTGGGTGTTATAGAACTCCAGGTGGCGCTTAAGAGCGGCAATCTGGTCATCCTTGCTGGTGTAGAGCTTCTTGATCGCAGGGATCATTGCGAAGCACCAGCCGCCGTTCTGCATACGCTCGTAGTTCCACGAGCCCTGAAGGAACTGATGACGGAAGCAAACCTTCTTACGGTCAGCCTTGGTGAGCTGAATCTTGTTCTCTGCCATATGTATCACTCCCCTCCTACTCGTAATCGTTCAGAATGTCGCCGAGCGGGTCACCGGAGCCACCGCCCATGCCGCCACCCTGCTTGGCCAGATCCTTAAGGCCAAGGTAGATGAGGGCAAGGGAGATGCCGATGAGGCCAAGGGCGATCAGCGTGAGCTGAGGGATGGCAGCAAGGACAAAGCCGAGGATGAAGAACGGCCAGGTCTCCTTGGTGGCCATCATGTTGATGACCATGGCGTAACCGACGGAAGCGACCATGCCGCCGCCGACAGCCATGCCGCCGGACAGCCAATCGGGCATAGCGTTAAGCGCGTTGGTAACGGCCTCGGCCGGGATGATGCACAGAAGTACTGCCGGGATGGCGATACGAACACCCTGCATGAGGATGCCGGCGTACTGCCAACGCTCGATGCCGGCGAAGTCGCCCTTCTCGGCGCAGGCGTCCATGGCGTGAACCATAGCGGTAGCCAGGGTACGGCAGATCATGGTCAGGAACAGACCAGCGACCGACAGCGGGACGGCGACGGCGATGGCGGCGGTAACGGCCTTGGCCGAATCGGTGGCGCCACCGTTGAGGGCGAGCACCATGATGATCGAAGAAGCGACCGAGGCCAGAGCGGCGTCAGGCGCGACGGCGGCGCCGACGTTAGCCCAGCCAAGGGCCATCATCTGGAGCGAACCGCCCAGGAGGATGCCCTCCTGAAGGTGACCGGTTACGAGACCGATAAGCGTGCATGCCACGAGCGGCTGATGGAACTGGAACTCATCCAGAATGCCTTCCATACCGGCAAGCAACGCGACAATCGCAACAAGCAGAATAGTGATTGCAGACATGTATCGGACCCTCCTTTACTATGCTTGAGCGGCCAGTTCGGCCTTAGCTTTCTTCAACATGGCGTCGAGATCCTCGGAGGAATCCGAAGGAACCTTGCGGACCTCGAACTTGACGCCCTTGGCCTTGAGAGCCTCGATGGTCTTGACATCGTCATCGCCCATAGCGACAGCGTTAGTGACGACGACCTTGCCCTTGGAGTGGGCCATGGAACCGATGTTGGCTTCCTTGATGTCGACGCCGGCCTCGATGGCCCTGAGCAGATCCTGCGGGTTCTCGAACAGCAGCATCGCCTTGGTGTCGCCAAAGCGCGTGTCCTTGACGACCTCGGCCATCTTCTTGATAGGCACGACGTTGGCGTGGACTCCCGGAGGGGCAGCCTGCTCGATCATGGTCTTGCGGAGCTCGTCGTGAGCAACGCCGTCGGAGACCACGATGATGCGGTTGGGGTTGATCTGCTTGGTCCACGTGGTGGCCACCTGACCATGCAGCAGGCGCGTGTCGATACGGACGTGGGCGATCTTGATGTGCCCGTCGCCGATCACCGTTCCCGGAGGAATGGCACCCGCAGGAGCAGCGGCGGCCGCAGCCGGCTTCTTCTCCTCGGGCTCCAGAGACTCGGGCTTGACGCGCACGCCGGCCTTAGCCTCAGTCACGAGATGTTTTGCGATCGCATGTGCAGTGTTCTTTGCGTCAAAGCGCTGCGAATATGCCTCGATGAGCATAGGCAGGTTGACACCGGTGACGATAGCCCAGGAATCGTGGCCCTCGATGAGCCCGCTGATCTGGTTGAACGGCGTGCCGCCCCACAGATCAACGAGGAAGAGCACCTGCTCCTGGTCCTCGAAGGAAGCGATTGCCTCCTCGACCTTGGCACGGAAGTCGTCGGGGCCCATGCTCGGCTCGAGCGAGACCACGGCAACAGACGGCTGATCGCCAAAGACCATCGAGCCCGTCTGCTTGATTCCAGCCGCCAAGTCACCATGGCTAGCAAGAACAATACTTACCATCACATAACCTCCTTTTTGTCTACGTAATTCCTACACGACAGTTATGGAGTATAGCTGCAAATACAGCAGAATTGTTTGAAAAACTGCAAAAGGTAGCATTTTTTGTTTAAACGTCTTGTTTTGTTACAAGCTGATTACATTCCAGTATTTTGGCTGATTTGCTGCTGAGGATTGATAGCTGATCTATTTACATGACCGAATTGAGCACGCTGTTCATTATTGCCGGTTTTAAACAGACACAAATGTGCTCGGGTTGAGGCTATTTCGTTTAAACAGATGGTGCTTGACTAATGGTAAGGAATATGCTCTAGGAAAGTAGTCGTTGGGTGTTCCTATAGTTTTGTCAACCTTCGACGCTACT
>NZ_QSPN01000022.1:0-29879 GCF_003436455.1 Collinsella sp. TM05-37
GCAGCAGGGGCTCTCAATGTTTTATGTCCTGCTCATATCGTCTCTGCTGGCAGCTTGGAACAGTCCTTAAAGCCCGCATCAATCAACTGCGGAAAGCGCATCCCAGAATGAGCGTCCAACATGGGACATAGTTTCCCTTGAGGGCCTCAACGGGAAAATGCATCCCGGAATTTGGCCGAAAAGCGGGATGTTGTTTCCCAAACGGACCGCTAGCGGAAAGCGCATCTCACCATTGAGTTCCAAAGTGGGATGCGCTTTCCGTACCGGCGGTTCCTGGCAATCTGGGACTACTCATTTAAGTCTGTCCCCAATGACTAGTAGTAGGCCCACATGGCTTCGATTTCGTTGAGGACCTCCACCACGCCCCAGCGGCGGGCGCTGCGGCTGGCCGAGTTGGGGTCGTAGACGCCAATCTGGTTGGCATCGTCGATGCCGTAGAGCACGATGTAGTGGCCTACGTTGGTAAACGTACCGGGGCGCACTGCGGCGATGACGGGCGCACCCGAGCGAAGTGCTTGGGTAATCGATTCGCGATTGTTATAGAGCTGTGTTCCGTTGAGCCCCAGCTGCCACGCACCGCCTGTCATAAACGACCACTCGGTGGCACCAGTGGGGGCGTAGTTGCCGGCTTCGGCCAGTGCGCATATATCGACCGGCGTCTTATCGGTATGGCCGGTCTTAAAGATATAGACCATGGTGAGGCAAGTGGGACCGCAAGCGTTTTCGCGAATAGTGCCACCGGCATAGGGCAGCTCCGACCATGCGGGGTCAATTTGGTAGATGTGGGGCATGGTGCCGGCCTGCCACTGCGAGCGTGGGGTCGAGAACGCAAAGGAGTAACCGGGTGCGACGGGAGCTTTAAGCAGCTTGTCCTCGGCAGTGGGCTCGAGACCGGCTGATCCGTGAGAGATACAGGATCCCAAAAACACAAAGACGAGGCAGGCGGCGATGGAGCAAAACGCAAGGCGTAGGCGGCGGGCCGGAAGCGCGTGACTTGTGGTGTGCGACGCGGGGCGAGGGGCGGAATTGCCGCGATCGCGTTGAGGTCGCGAAAAGGAGCGCTTAACGTAGTAGTCGGTCTTACGGCGATCGTAGCGGCGTGGCTGCGATGTGTCGGTCTGGCGTTGGCGTGTGCTCGTACTCATTCGGTCTGACTGCTGCACGGTACGGCTTTGTTGCCGCGAAGAAGCCCCGAGTTGCTCTTGGGGGCGCTGCGGGTTGCCGTTGTCGGAGGTGCTTCTGGGCGTTGGCGTGGTGCGGCCGGCAAGGCGCACGCTTTGTGGCCGTTGGTCGCCGTCATTGTATCCGTATGCCATTCGAATCACCTTGCCTCATGTGTAACTTGTCTATCCTACATAAAAAGATGCACGACACATGGGTATGTGCGCCAAAAGCCTGACAAATGGTATGAACGTTGTCGCGCCGCGCGCCAAGCGTCACGGCAACAGGTATTCAAAAGCAGGCAAGATGAAAGCGTCCAAGACGAATGACGTCTCCCGCCGTTCGTCCCAAAAACGGTGCCGCTCGTTTTGCAGTTCTGCCTTCGGTCGAGCTGCGAGCGGCGCTGCTGCGCCAAGGCCGTATTGTAAAGCCACGAAATAAAAGCGCGCGGCAAAACAGACCGTGCAAGGGGTGACGTCAAAGAGGCGTCAATAAGGAAAGGAGGGGAACAATGGCGGACAAGAACGCAGAAGTTGCAGTCGAAGGTAACGGTGGCATGAAGAAAACGCTCTCGCTCTGGAACTTCTTCACCATCGGTTTCGGTGCCATCATCGGTACCGGTTGGGTTCTGCAGGTCGGCGACTGGATGGTCGTGGGCGGCGGTCCCGTTCCCGCTATGATCGCATTCCTCTTGGGTGCAATCTTTCTCGTGCCCGTCGGAGCTGTTTTCGGTGAGCTCACGGCTGCTATCCCCATCTCGGGCGGCATCGTCGAGTATGTCGATCGTAGCTTTGGCCGTACGATGAGCTACATCACCGGCTGGCTCCTGGCCCTGGGCAACGGCATCCTGTGCCCGTGGGAGGCCATCGCCATCTCGACCCTCGTGTCCGAGATGTTCGGCAGCCTGCCCGGCCTTGAGTGGCTGCGCGCCGTCAAGCTCTACACCATCCTGGGCGCCGACGTTTACCTGTTCCCGACGCTGATCGCGCTCGGCTTTGCAACCTACGTCATCTTCCTCAACTTCCGCGGTGCCAGCTCGGCCGCCAAGCTGCAGGCCTTCCTGACCAAGGCCCTGCTCTGCGGCATGCTGCTCGCCATGGGCGTCTCGCTGTTCACCGGCTCGCCTGACAACGCCATGCCCGTGTTCTCCCAGGTCACCGGTGCTGGCGGCGGCAAGCCTGCTACCGAGGGCACCAGCCTGTTCGCCGGTATCGTTTCGGTCCTGGTTCTGACCCCGTTCTTCTACGCCGGCTTCGACACCATTCCTCAGCAGGCTGAGGAAGCAGCCGAGGGCCTCAACTGGAACAAGTTCGGTAAGATCATCTCCCTGGCCCTGCTGGCCGCCGGCGGCTTCTACATGGTCTGCATCTACTCGTTCGGCACCATCCTCGACTGGCATGAGTTTGTTAAGAGCCCGGTTCCCGCGCTTGCCTGCCTCAAGGGCATCAACATGCTCCTGTACCTGGCCATGCTCGTCATCGCCACGCTTGGACCCATGGGCCCGATGAACTCCTTCTACGGTGCCACGAGCCGCATCATGCTCGCCATGGGCCGAAAGGGCCAGCTGCCCGAGAAGTTCGCCGAGGTCGATCCCAAGTCCGGCGCTCCCAAGCTCGCCTGCGTCGTTCTGGGCGTCATCACCGTCGTCGGTCCGTTCCTGGGCAAGAACATGCTCATCCCTCTGACCAACGTGTCGGCTCTCGCCTTCATCTTCTCCTGCGGCATGGTCGCCCTCGCTTGCCTGCGCATGCGCTTCACCGAGCCCGACCTGCCTCGTCCCTACGAGGTGCCCGGCGGCAAGTTTGGCATCAGCCTCGCTATCGTTGCCTGCGGCACCATCATTGGCCTGCTCGTGATCCCGTTCTCTCCCGCCTCCCTCAACATGGTGGAGTGGAGCATCGTGATCGGCTGGCTGGCTGTTGGTCTGGCCCTCATGGCCTTCACCAATTCCCGCAAAAAATAACGCCGAGCCGGGGCGGATCGGGTGCGCGGAGCCCTCTCTTCCGCGCACCGAACCCGGCGCCACTTGGGTAGTTTTGTGAGGCCTTAACCCAACGCGGCCTCGCCCACTATATGGATCCATAAGGAGGAACCATGTCCACTAAGTATGCAATCGTTGGCGGCAAGCTCATCGACGGTACCGGTGCCGAGCCGGTCGAGAACTCCCTCGTTCTCGTCGACGACAATGGCAAGATCGAGTACGCCGGCACTATGCAGGACCTTCCCGAGGGCGTTGAGGTTATCGACGCCGCCGGCAAGACCGTCCTTCCCGGCCTGATCGACACCCACCTGCATTTCTCGGGCAACCTGACCGACGATGACACCGACTGGGTCATGCAGCCGCTCCTCGAGAAGCAGGCCGTCGCCGTCAAGCAGGCCTACGACTGCCTCACCCACGGTCTCACCACCGTCTGCGAGATCGGCCGCTTTGGTATCCAGATCCGCGACTGCATCGACAAGGGCGTCTTCAAGGGCCCGCGCGTTCTGGCCACTGGCCTCGGCTTCTGCCGCGTTGCCGGCCACGGTGACTCCCACCACTGCAGCCAGCAGCTCAACAAGGAATCCCACCCCTGGGGCGACCAGGTCGACGGTCCTTGGGATCTGCGCAAGGCCGTCCGCCGTCGCCTGCGCGAGAACCCCGATGCCATCAAGATCTGGGCTACCGGTGGCGGCATCTGGCGCTGGGACTCCGGTCGCGACCAGCACTATTGCTCCGAGGAGATCCAGGCCGTGGTCGAAGAGGCAAAGATGGTCGGCATCCCCGTGTGGAGTCACTGCTACAACAACCACGCCGCTGCCTACGATTCCGTTCGCTTTGGCTGCGAGCAACTGATCCACGGCTTCGATATCGATGAGCGCACCATGGACCTCATGGCCGAGCAGGGCACCTTCTTCACCCCGACGATCGCCTTCCTGCCCACCTGGTACGCCACCTATCCGCCCGTCTACGTCCCCGAGCTGCACGACAAGTACGAGGGCACCCTGGTCGAGAAGGAGCTGCAGCGCAACTACGACTGCCTGCGCGAGGCCAAGAAGCGCGGCGTCGTCATGACGATCGGCTCCGACTCCTTCTCTTTCGTCACCCCGTACGGCACCTGCTCCATCGAGGAGATGTACGAGTTCGTCGACAAGATCGGCTTCACTCCGGTCGAGACCATCACCTGCGCCACCCTCAACGGTGCCAAGATGTGCCACATCGAGGACGAGACCGGTTCCATCGAGGCCGGCAAGTGCGCCGACCTGCTGGTCGTCAACGGTGACGTCGCCGCTGACATTCACGTGCTCAACACCGACAACATGGACGTCATCATGAAGGACGGCTGGATCGTCGAGGCTGGCACCTTTGGCGAGGCCAACAAATACAGTGCCTAAGATACCGTTTGTCGATGGCTGGATGTAAAACACAGTTTTTGATTGCATAATGCAATGGAGAGGGTCGCTTGCGGCCCTCTTTATTGCTATGGGTGCGGTAGATAAAAGGGGATGACGGTGGATTTAAACAGGCTGATTCTGGGCAAGAGCTACAACTCTACCAAGGTCTTTCGTACGGCCCAGCATGTGGTCCAGGCCATCCTGCTCGGTGTTGTCGTTCCGGCGCTTATCCTGTTGCTTATCTGGGATTTGACCGATAATCCCAACCCCGTCCCGGGCGTTGTCGTCATTGCCGGCTTGGTCATGCTGTGCTTCTTCTTCTCGTACGTCTTTGTCGTTCCCGACGACCTCACGTCGAGCGCTACCGACCGCACACTCGCCATCGCATCGAAAATATTCGCCTATACGTCGCGAGGCCTTACGCCCGAAGCGGCCCTGGGCGCTTCCAAAATCATCCTTTCCGAGACCATCGCCTCGGCCATCTGCTTTACCGACGGCAAGCAGGTGCTGGCGAGCTGGGGCGAGGATTCGGCAAAATGCCCCGCGGGCACTCCGGTTGTGCTGCGGACTACGCTCAACGTGATCAACAGCGGTGAGCAAAGCGTATTTTCGCGCGATGCCTCGACTGAGACGGGTGGCTACTTTCCGCGCCTGCGCGCCGGTATCGTCGCACCGCTCACCGTGCGCGGGCATTGCGTGGGCACGCTCGAGCTGTATTATCCCCGTCTGAGCAGCATCGATATGCGCCAGACGGCGCTTGCCTCGGGCTTTGCCGACCTCATTTCCACGCAGCTTGCGAGCTTTGAGCTCGAGCGCCAGGACGAGCTTACAGCTCGCGTGGAGCTGCGCGCCTTGCAATCGCAGGTCGATCCTCATTTTCTGTTTAACACCATCAGCACCATCGTGTCGCTCGTGCGTACCGAGCCGGACAAGGCCAGGTCGCTGCTCATCGACTTTTCCAATTACTACCGTCAGACACTGTCCGATTCCGATACCCTCACAACGCTCGAGCACGAGGTGGAACAGGGCACTCGTTACATCAACCTTATGCAGGCCCGGTATGGCGACGGCCGTCTGCGCGTCTCGGTCGATATCGACTTTGAGGTGCGCGACAGCATGGTGCCGCCGTTTATCTTGCAGCCGCTGCTCGAAAACTGCATCAAGCATGCGCAGCGCGAGACCGAGCCGCTTTCTATTCGTGTTAGGGCTTTTGAGACCGATGACGGTCTGGAGATCATCGTCGAAGATGACGGCATCGGTATGAGCGAAGAAGTCTGCGCGCACCTGTTTGAGCAGCATCGCCGAGAGGGGCCCGAGAGCATTACCGCCGACGGCTCCATCAAGCGAGGCTGCGGCCTGGCGCTCTTCAACGTGCTTCAGCGCATCCATTTCTTTTACGGGGAAGATTCTGGCATGCGCGTGAAGTCCCAGGAGGGCGTGGGAACGCAGGTCATCGTCGAGCTGAACGGCGAGCCGCATGAGCCGGCGCCGATGAAGGTGTAGCGCGCGGTTGGATTGAGAGAAAAAAAAAGAGGGGAAGCGCATATGTCCGAGGGATGGAACATCTTGGTGGTTGATGACGAGCCTCCTATTAGGGCTGAGCTACGTTATCTGCTGGAAAAGGATGCACGTGTGGGACAGATTGCCGAGGCGGGCAATGTCACCGAGGCCGTGGAGTCGATTCTGTCGAACAAGCCCGACGTGCTGTTTTTGGATATCACGATGCCCGGCCGCTCGGGAATCGAGCTTGCCGAGACGCTGCAGAACCTAAAAACGCCGCCGGTCGTGGTGTTTGTGACGGCATTTGCCGAGTATGCGGCCGATGCCTATAACCTCGATGCCGTTGATTACGTCGTCAAGCCGGTCGAGGATGCCCGCCTGTCAAAGGCGCTCGATAAGATCGAGGCCGCCCTGGGCGTTCGTCGTGTCGTCCATGCTCCGCGCCAGCCCTTGCGCCTGACGGTGGATCGCGGGGGCAAAAAGGTGTTCATCCCCGTGGCGGATGTCTGCTACTTTGAGGCGCGTGCCGATTTTTGCAACGCCGTCTGCGCCGAGGGAACATATCTGATCAATGAGTCGATCTCTTCGCTCGAACGTCGCTTGGGCTCCGAGGGCTTTATTCGCGTTCATCGCAGCTATCTGGTCAATTTGGAAGACGTGCACAATGTTGAGATTGGCTCTACGGGGTTGATGGAGCTCAGGCTCGACCGCGTGAGCTCGACGGTACCGGTGTCCCGTCGTCGTGCCGCCGAGGTCAAGTCGCACCTGGGGCTTGCGTAAGAGGCTTGCGTGCCGTCGTTTACCATCGCAGGTTTGGCATGGGCGCGCGGTGGGCATAATGGGTGGCATCGAATGAAATCGAAAGGATCATTATGCCCGCGCTTATCACCCATCATCTGTTTGGCGAGGAAAGCATCGACCGTCTTCCGCAGGGCGTCATTACGTCCGATGAAGAGCGCATTGCCTTTATCTTGGGCAACCAAGGTCCCGACCCGTTTTTCTTTCACATTCTGACACCGCGTGTTTCCGACTGTACACTGCTGGCGCAGGTCATGCATCGCTCACGCATGTCTCGCCAGTTCGCGTGCCTGCGCGACGGCGTGTCGCATCTGCTGCCGCGCGACGCCAGCTTGGGTCGCGCCTTTGCGCTGGGTCTGCTGTCTCATTACGTGCTCGACCGCAACGCCCACCCCTTTGTCTATGAGCAGCAGTTTGGCATCGTGGAGTCCGATTCAGAGCTTGAGGATTCGAGCAGTCAGGTCCATGCTGTGATCGAGAGCGACTTGGATGTACTGATGCTGCAGCTTAAACGCGATGGCGCTACGGTCGACGATTACCCGCCGGCGGGCGAGATCGTCACCACCGATCGCATCAATCGCGTGGCCGGCGTGCTGATGAGCTATGTTGCCGGACGCGTGTACGGCATCGATATCCCGGCGGGGGAGTACGGTGCTGCCGTTGCCAATATGCAGCGACTTTACCGTGCGATTGAGCCGGCCGGCTCCGTAAAGACGCGCGCGATCTCGCTTGTTGAGGGCTTGGTGCACGACTACTCGCTGCTCGACGGCCTTGCCCATCGCGTGACGACGGAGCTGCCCGAGCGCACTGGCAATCTGGGCCATCTGACATGGAAGAATCCCTTTACCGATGAGGTCTCGAACGAGAGCTTCCCCGAGGTCTTTGACCGCGCGCTGCTCGATTACGAGTGCACGGTTGCCCGCTTTATCGAGACCGGCGATATGGAAGCCGTGACCAACCATGTCAATTACAGCGGTCGCGTGCTCAATGCCGATGAGGAGTTCGACCGCGAGGAATAGGGCTCATGCGTGCCCCTTTGCCGAATCCTTACCGGTGCTTCTGGACAATTGGGGTACGATGAACTAACTGCATATCGGGCAAATACGAAGGGTCCCTGTCCATGAAATACACCAAGCTCGAGCGTAACTGGGTTATGTACGATGTGGGCAATTCGGCCCTCGTGCTGCTCAATACCTCGGTGGTGCCCATTTACTTTAACGCCATCAATACCGGCGCTTCCTCGGCCGACCTGGTGGTCGCTTGGGGCAATGCGCAGACGATCGCCTCGCTGGTCATCGCCATGCTCATGCCCATTCTGGGCGCACTTGCCGACTACGCCGGCAACAAGATCAAGTTCTTCTTGGGCTTCTTCCTCACGGGCCTGGTGCTTTGCCTGGCGCAGGCTATCCCAATGTCCGCCATGGCATTTTTGACCGTGTACGTGCTGTGCACCATCGGCCTTAACTCTTCTATGACGTTCTACGACGCCATGCTGCCTGACATTACCACCGACGAGCGCATGGACGCCGTGTCCAGCTCGGGTTATGCCTGGGGCTACATCGGTTCCACCGTGCCGTTCGTCATCTGCCTGGCGCTCATCATGGGTGGCCCCGCTCTTGGCATCCCCACCATGCTGGCAACGCGTCTGTCGTTTATCATCACTGGTGCCTGGTGGCTCATCTTTACCCTGCCGCTCATTCGCACCTATAAGCAAAAGTACGGTCGCGAGCGCGGTCCCGAGGACACCATCGGCCACATCGTGGGCGGTGTGTTCTCCGAGGTCGGACACACCATGCGCGAGATTGCCCACAATAAGACCGTGCTGGTCTACATGATCGCGTTCTTCTTCTATATCGACGGTGTGCACACGGTCATTTCCATGGCCACCAGTTACGGATCGGCCTTGGGCATCGATTCGACGCAGCTGGTGCTGGCGCTGCTCGTTACGCAGTTCGTGGCCTTTCCGTCCGCCATCATCTACGGCAAGCTCGCCGGACGCGTGGGCACGCTCAACATGATCCTGGTGGCGGTCGCCGCCTACATGGGGATTGTGCTGTTCGCCGCGTTCTTCCTAAAGACCGCCTTTGAATTCTGGGTGCTTGCCATTATGGTCGGCCTGTTCCAGGGCGGTGTGCAGGCGCTCAGCCGTAGCTACTTTGGCCGCATTATCCCCAAGGAAAAGTCCAACGAGTACTACGGCTTCTTTGACATCTTTGGTCGTTATGCAAGCGTTATGGGCACCTTCCTGGTGTCGGTCGTCACCTCGCTGACCGGCAACCCGTCGCTGGGCGTCCTTTCCATTGGCGTGCTGCTGGTCGTTGGCTTTATGCTACTGGTCCGCCTGTCCCGCATGACTCGGGCGGCAGAGCATGCCGCATAGGAGCGAGCGGCTATTGTGCCTGTCCACGGTACTCTTTTGGGGTTATCCGCAATAAACATTGCGACTTGCGAGCAATGATTTGCCCAAGTGGGTATGATGGAGTCAGCTAGGTCGCGGGGCGTCGCCTGTGTTTGGCGGCGTCCCGTTTTTGTGTTGCAGGGAGGGTAAGGCATGAACGCCACGGTCGTGATTCCAACGTATTGGGCGGGCGATGACGCTTGCGCAAACGCCCCTGGCACCTATGACCATTCGACGCGACTCAACGCCGACAATCCCGAACTCGACCGCTGCCTGGCCTCGCTTGAGCAGGTGTGCGACATCCCGCGCATCATCCTTTTGGTGGTCTGTCCTGTTTCTGCCACAGCCGATGTGTCGCTGCGCGTGCACGAGATTGTCGACGCGCATCCCACGCTCAAGGTCACCGTTGTCACCAACACCCAGGCCTCGCGCATCGCAGACCGGGTTGCTCAGATCGCGCCCAAGGGTTCGGGCGAGTGCGTGAGCCTGCGAGGCTACGGTGCCATCCGCAACATGGGGCTAGCCTGTGCCGCTGTGCTGGGGCATGACGCGGTTATCTTTTTGGATGACGATGAGACTGTCATCGACGCCGACTTTATGAAGCGCGCGACCTATGCGTTGGGGCAGCAGACGCGTCAGGGCTTGCCGATCTTGGTCAAGAGCGGCTATTTCTACGATCGCGACGGCTCGCCGCTGGCTCCCACGGACAAGGCGGGCATCTGCCATCGTTGGTGGACCAAGCGCATCGAGTTCAACCGTTGGATGAAAAAGGCGCTCTCGGGCACCCGCATCTCGCGCTCCAACTACGTGTGCGGCGGCCTGATGGCCCTGCACGCCCGCGCCTTTACGCGTGTGGCCTTTGACCCGTTTATCACCCGCGGCGAGGACTTGGATTACCTCTTTAACATGCGTATGTTTGGCTACGACGTGTGGTTTGATAACGAGTGGACCGTGCGCCATCTGCCTCCGGAGTCCGAAAAGCGCTCACCGCGCTTTATGCAGGATGTATACCGTTGGTACTACGAACGGGCCAAGTTGACGTTCGCCGCGCATCAAAAGGAGCTCATCCCCGTTACGGCGGCATCGCTCATGCCCTACCCGGGCCCGTGGATTTCGCGCGAGCTCGACGACCGCGTGCGCAAGACCGCTATGGTCCGCAGCGTGTTTACCCGCGAGCATGAGGGCTACCTGCGCATTTGGCGCCATGGTATCGGCGAGGCAAAGGCCTATGCGCGCCAAAACGCTGCAAGCTACCTGCGTTTCCAGAGCTTTTGGCCCAAGATCATGGACGGGCTTTGGCGTGACGCACAACTGATCAGTATCCTGGAGGGGGCCGAATGATCGACCGCCGCGCCCAGCGCGATAGTTCAATATCAATCTTTCGCATCATTGCCGTTGCATGCGCCATTTGCGTGCTGGTGTACTTTATTTTTGCCTTGGTGACCGGTATCGAGCCGATCGCCACGGTGATTGCCTGCGCGCTGCTGTGCATCTTTCTGTGCATCTTTATCTTTTTGACGCTCAATCCCGATTCGGTGCGCTCCCAGTACACCGAGGAGACGCTCTCGGTGGCCTCGGCCATGCTCGAGGACATTAAGGGCGGTCTGACGCAGGAGTCGGCGCGTTTGGTGTGCCGGCGCATTTTGCCCGAGACGCGCGCCATGACGGTGGCCATCACCGACGAGGACAACGTGCTTGCCTGCGCGGGCGAGTTTGAGGAAAAACTGCTGCCCGATACTCCCATCCACACGCTTGCCACACGCTACGTTATCGAACATGGCATCGTGCAGTCGTTCAACCGTATGGTGGATGTCGTGGGCTCGGACGGCTCGCACAACCAAGTTCCCGCCGGCATTATCGCCCCCATCAAGGTGGGCGATCGTACCGTCGGCACGCTCAAGTTCTACTACAAGACCCCGCGCGCCGTCGACCGTACCCAGTATGCGCTTGCCTCGGGCTTTGCCGAGATCTTGTCCACGCAGCTCGCCATCCACGAGCTCGAGGTGCAAAAGGAACTCACGGCGCGCGCCGAGGTGCGTGCGCTGCAGGCGCAGATTAACCCGCACTTCCTGTTCAACACGCTGAACACCATTGCATCGTTTACGCGCACCGACCCGCTGCGGGCCCGCGAACTGCTTCGTGAGTTCTCATCGTTCTATCGTGCTACACTCGACAACTCGGGATCGCTTATTCCGGTCTCGCGCGAGGTCGCACAGACCAAGCGCTACCTTACCTTTGAGAAGGCCCGCTTTGGCGAGGACCGCGTGCTTGCGACGTTCGATGTGTCCGAGGACGTGGAAGATACGCTGGTGCCGGCGTTCGTGATCCAGCCGATTGTCGAGAACGCCGTACGTCATGGTATGGGCGATGACGACGCCCTGAGGATCGACGTGACCGTTCACCAAGACGGCGAGGATGCAATCTTGATTGCCGTGGCCGATAATGGCGTGGGCATGGATGAGGGTACCGCCGCCAGACTGTTTGACGAGCGCTCTGCCCGTCCCGACGCCAGCTCTCCCCAGGGTGGCGGCGCCGGTGTGGCCATGCACAATATTTCGGAGCGCATCCATCGCTTTTATGGGCCGCACTCCTATACGCGTGTCGAATCGGCGCCGGGCAAGGGCACCAAAGTGCTCCTTCATCTTGATTTGTCAGAGAGCATCTTTGACATTCAAGAGTAAAATAAAAGGCTACGGGCTCAACGTCATGCGACGGATGCCCGGCGTAGTTAGTTGACGAAAGGTTTTATCCCTATGCTGCGTGCGATGATTGTGGATGATGAGGCGCCGGCTCGCTCGGAGCTTCGCTTCCTGCTCGAGCAAACGGGCAAGATCGGCACGATCACGGAGGCGTCGAGCGTCCGCTCCGCCATCGAGATGCTTATGGAAAGTCGCGTGGATGTCGTGTTTCTCGATATCTCGATGCCCGGTGCCTCGGGCCTGCAACTTGCCGAGGCGCTGCATAAGCTCAAAAATCCGCCGGCGATCGTGTTTGTGACTGCGTATAGCGACCATGCGGTCGAGGCATTCGACGTGGATGCCGTCGATTATCTGATGAAGCCGGTCGAGGAAGCTCGCTTGGATCGCGCGATCGAGAAGGTCATGCAACGCGCCAAGCCGGTTACGGACAGCAAAGTGACCATCGAGCGTATCCCGGTGGAAAAGGGCGGCCGCAAGGTGCTCATTCCCGTGGATGACATCCGCTTTATCATGGCAAAGGACGATTACTCCTGCATCTATACCGTCGATGATCGCTTTTTGTCGACGACCTCGCTGGCGCAGTTTGAGGCCAAGCTCTGCGACTTTGGCTTCTTCCGTGTTCACCGCCGCTATATCGTCAACTTGGCGTGCGTCACGGACGTTGAGACGGTGCCCTCGGGCGCCATCCAGCTGGGCATTACGGGCGTCGACGAACGCGTGCCGGTTTCTCGCCGCCGCGTCGTGCCGCTCAAGAAGGCTCTGAGTCTCTAGCACACTGGCCCCGCAGCCCTGTAGACCCATCGTCTGCGGGGCCGTGGGGCCTTTTTTGTATGTATCTGCCGAATCGTTTTTTGCGGAAGGGATCCCATGAACAGCGCAAGCGCCAAGCGCATCGACATCATCTCGGACACCCACGGCTATTTATCGCCTGCGCTCCTGGACGAGCTTGAGGGCGCAGACCTGATTATCCACGCCGGCGACCTTACGTCAGAGATGGACTACGAGCACCTATGCACCATCGCCCCCGTGCGGGCCGTACTGGGCAACAACGATTACTACCGCGACTACGGCCCCGATGTAGACCGTCTTGCGCTCTTTACTTACGAAGGCCTCAAATTCGCCGTAGCCCACTACCGCGAAGACCTTCCGGTGGGATCCGTGGACGTAGCCATCAACGGCCACACCCACGTAACCAAAGAAGCCCAAGTGGGCCGTTGCTTAGTCCTCAACCCGGGCAGCGCCAGCTACCCCAGAGGCACCCGAGGCCCCACCATGGCCAGAATGCTCGTCAAAGACGGCCATGTCATAAGTACCAAGTTTATTGACCTAGACTAACCGCAACAAAAACGGGGGATGCACAACGCATCTCCCGTTTTTCTTTGAGCCAAAGTAAGAAGTCCAACCAGAACAATCAGACCAACCCCGCCGGGAAGCACGCGGGCTAGCCGCGCAGCGGCGCACGCCCGCAAAACTGGTTGAATAATGTGACGGCAGGGAGGGTCTCCGGCGCTGGGGGCGGGGGTTAAGTTTGTCGCGAGTTCCGCACGCAAAGGAAAGCACTTAATGTGCTTTCCGTCTTGCGCAGGACTGTAGAGCAGCAAACTTAACCCCCGCCCCCAGCCCCGGAGACCCTCCCGGATGGCCCCAAAAATTTTTTCAAAAAAGTTGTTGCGCGCCGGACAGACTTCTGTGTATACTAATCCCCGCAGCGCACGCGAGCGGAAACAAACGCGAACGCCTGCCTGGGGAGTTAGCTCAGTTTGGTTAGAGCGCCGGCCTGTCACGTCGGAGGTCGCGGGTTCGAGCCCCGTACTTCCCGCCAACGCAATTAAAGCCACGTCTTCGGACGTGGCTTTTTGCGTTTGATGCACTTTGTTTCGATAGAACGATCGCCCTGGCGCATCTTCGCCCAGAATCCCCGCCCCTTCGGGAACGCAAGTAAAATCTAATAAGCATATCTGTCTAAACAACAGCTTTGTTGCGCAACACCTGTTCAACGAAGCAGGGGGTTAGGTTATACTAAATTGCACTGTGGGCCGCATCTGATGCATTTCGCTCCAAGCGCGGCATTCAGTGGATATCCGATTTACCATTTGGATGTCCTGCGGTCATTTAGCGTCTCGACACAAGCTCGGCCCCGGAGCTCGTTCGAGCTGTTCGTATTCCTTGAAAGGGGAAAAATGGACATATCGAGGAAGACTGATTACGCCCTTCGTATGTTGGCAATGCTTGCCGAGGATCCGGAGCGTTTGCTTTCTGTTCGCACCGCTGCCGAAGAGGTCAATGTCCCGTATTCGTTTGCCCGCTCGATTCAGCACGGTTTGGTCCAGGCCGGTATTGTGGAGAGCCTGCGTGGCGTCCACGGTGGCATGCGTCTCAAGGTCAGTCCGGACGACGTTACCATTCGTCAGGTCGTCGAGGCCGTTCAGGGCCCTATGGTTATGAATGATTGCACCGCACCCGATGGCGACTGTGCGCGCATGGGCACGTGCTGCTATCATCCCCTGTGGGCCGGAGCTCAAGCATTGATGCGCGACTACCTCGATTCCGTTTCGCTCGGCGACATCGTCGCTCACCGCCAGTTCCCGGCCGTCGATCCCAAGTTCGCCGACCGCGAAGCGTTTCCCGAGTACGCCACCTGTGCGTATACATGCCGGGAGGAATAGCGCCGCATAAGGAGCATAGATATGATTCAGGACCCCTTTCGTTCGATGATTCGTTCGGAAGGGGTCCTGCGTTATCGCGACCTTCCGTGGCGCCGCACGCGCGATCCGTACATCATTTGGCTTTCCGAGGTCATGTTGCAGCAAACACAGGTGCCACGCGTGGAGACGCGTATGCCGGCGTGGCTCGATCGCTTTCCGACCGTGCAGGCGCTTGCCCAAGCCGCGCCTTCCGATGTTTTGGACGCTTGGCAGGGCATGGGCTACAACCGACGCGCTCTGGCGCTCCACAAGGCCGCTCAGCGCGTTGTGGAGGACTGGGACGGTGAGTTTCCGCGTGAGACGCGTGACTTGGTCGCTCTGCCTGGTATTGGCCCGGCAACGGCGCAAGGTATCCGGTCGTTCGCGTTTGACCTTCCAGGCGTGTATCTGGAGACCAACGTGCGCACGGTCTTTCTGCATCACTTCTTTCCCGATGTACCGGCTGTTCCCGACCGCGAGCTGGTGCCGCTGATTCAGGCGGCCTGTCCGGCGGTCCCCGGTGCGGCGACCGACGAGATCGCTCCCTTTGCCGTGCCGCTCGATGATGCCGACACGCCGCGCGCGTGGTATTACGCGTTGCTGGACTACGGCGCATATCTAAAAAAGACGTTGCCCAATCCGTCCAGGCGCTCGGCGGGCTATAGCCGTCAATCAAAGTTTGAGGGCTCACGTCGCCAAAAGCGCGCGCATATCGTGCGCATGTTGCTGGCAGCGCGCGATGGCCAACCGGCGGGGATTACGCTTGCTGATGCCGTGGTGGGCGTTAACGATATGGAAGCGGCGGCTGGGCGCGGGCCGGTCGAGCGCGAGCTTGTCGCGGGCATTCTGGCCGACCTGGAGCGTGAGGGCTTTTGCCGAGCCGAGGGCGATCGCTGGCTGAGCATTTAGCCCGTGGAAATCTGAAGAACAGGATTGTAAGGTTTAGATTTACGACATGAGGGCATCCTAAAGACGAGGCCGCTCGAAGCCTACGGGCGGCATGCGTTGAAGGGAAGTACACCTATGGATTTTGAGAATTCCCAAACCAAGAAGAACCTCGAGACCGCTTTTGCCGGTGAGTCCCAGGCACACACCAAGTATCGCTACTATGCCTCCAAGGCAAAGAAGGACGGCTACGTTCAGATCTCGAACATCTTTGCCGAGACGGCTGGCAACGAGTCCGAGCACGCCAAACTGTGGTTTAAGTATCTGCACGATGGCGCCGTCCCCGATACCCTGGACAATCTGCGCGATGCCGCCGCGGGTGAGAACTACGAGTGGACCACGATGTACGACGAGTTTGCCAAGACCGCCGAGGAAGAGGGCTTTGCCGAGATTGCCGCAAAGTTCCGTGGTGTCGCCGCCGTCGAGAAGGCCCACGAGGAGCGCTACAACAAGCTCGTCGAGCGCATCGAGTCGGGCGAGGTGTTTGAGCGTGAGGGCGTAAAGGTGTGGAAGTGCCTGAACTGCGGGCACCTGCACGTTGGTGCCGAGGCGCCTGAGGTGTGCCCGGTGTGTAACCACCCCAAGGCGTACTTTGAGGAGCAGGTGGTGAACTACTAGCGCTTGGCGCTGGCTGCTGCGGAGCGCAGGGCGGGGAAATACCTTTCCCTCTCGCTCACGGCTTCGCAGAGTCGCGCGAGGCAAAGGTATTTCCCCGCCTTGCGCTCCGGCGTTGGGTCGTCGCGTGCTCGATACAGAAAAGCTGATAAAAAAGGTTGTGTGCCGCCCCTTTTTGGGGCGGCACGTTTTTGTGGGGTCCCGGTCTTCACAATTTTCGTCAAGCTTTTGGTTAGATTTTGGTCAGTTGGCGTAAGGGTGGAAGGCCAAAAGATTGTTGGCGAAAAAAGCTCAGAGAAAGTGCTGGTAGGGGAGTTGTTGAGGTTTTCGACAGCTTTTGTCAACAAGAAACTTTGCGGCTATTGCTACGGATTGCGTTGTCGCGGTCATGGCGGTGCGGGATGCTGGGCGTAAGCGTCGAATGCTCCGATTTTGGAGGCCAGCATGGATTTGTTTCTTGAGACTCCGCAGCAACAAGCTGAGCGCATGCTGCGTCAGCAGCAACGACTCATGGAGATGCAAATGCAAGGGGCGGCAGTCCAGCCCTTTGCGCAAAATGTCGTGCCCGCTGCTGTACCTGCAGCTGTGCCCGGGTGTGAATCGGCACCAGAGGCCTATTCCGTACAGCAAGATTCATATGCGCAGGAGCTCGCGTTCGACAAGCGTCGTGCGCGTCGTCGCCGCGTGGGCCAGCGCCTGCGCACCTTGGCGATGATCGTGCTCATCCCGCTGGGGCTTGCGGCCATCTTTCTGGCGTCGTATGCCCTCACGTGCATCCTCAACGGTGCATCGCCCAACGAGGTGCTCCAGCATCTAGCGGCCCTAGGCCAGCGCTTAGGTGACGTCATAACAACCATCCGCGCCGGCTGGGAGAGCTAGCGTTTTAGCGTCCGCGGCTCTAAGAGAAATTTGTCTGCAAGGCAGTGAGTGATCCGTGTGTGTGGCGGGGGAAGATTGATCGCGGTTTTGATTGATGATCGATTGGGTTTGTTGGGCGGAGTTTATGTCTGCAATTGATATTGCACTTATTGTGATTGCTTTGGTGGCGGTGGGGGTCGCTGCGGCCTGTGCCCTGCAGCTCAAGGGCCTTCGTGCCGAGTTGCGGGAGCGTGGCGACAGTAGCGCGGAAACGCTGGCAGCACTCGAGCAGGCCAACAACGCGCTCGATGCCCTGAACGTCGCGCTGGCCGAAACACGCCGCACGGCCAATGCCATCGCGCAGCAGCAGACGACCGATGCGGCCGTGGAGCAGCAACGTTACCTGGCCATCGCACGCGAGTTCTCGCAAGCTGGTGACCGGATGGATGACCTGCGCCGTGAGACGGCCCAACAGCTCGGCGCCAATCGCGAGGGCATCGAGCATCGCCTGGACAAGGTGCGCGAGACGGTCGATGCTCAGCTGGGCGCCATCCGCAAAGACAACAACGTGCAGCTCGATCAGATGCGCGCGACGGTGGACGAGAAGCTCTCTCGCACGCTCAACGACCGTCTGTCTGCATCGTTTAAGCAGGTGAGCGACCAGCTCGAGGCCGTGTACAAGGGCCTGGGCGACATGCAATCTATCGCCACTGGCGTGGGCGACCTTAAGCGCGTGCTGGGTAACGTCAAGGCGCGCGGCATTTTGGGCGAGGTGCAGCTGGGCGCGATCCTGGCGGATATCCTCACACCCGATCAGTATCTGGAAAACGTTGCCACCAAGCCCGGCGCCTCGGAGCGTGTTGAGTTTGCCGTCAAGCTGCCGGTAGACGAGGGCGACCCCGTACTGCTGCCGATTGACTCCAAATTCCCGGGCGACGCGTACGAGCATCTGCTCGATGCCCAGGAGTCGGGCGACGCGGATGCCGTCGCCGCCGCGCGCAAGACGCTTGACGCTATGGTCAAGCGTGAGGCAAAGGACATCTGCGAAAAGTATCTGAGCGTGCCCGTGACCACCAACTTTGGCATCATGTTCGTTCCGTTTGAGGGGCTGTACGCTGAGGTCGTCAGCCGCCCCGGGCTTATCGAGACCCTGGGCCGCGACTATCATGTCAACGTTGCCGGCCCTAGCACCATGGCGGCCATTCTCAACAGCCTGCAGATGAGTTACCAAACGTTTAAGCTGCAAAAACGCACCGACGATGTACTGCGCGTGCTCTCCGCTGTCAAGGCCGAGCTGCCGCGCTATCAAAAGGCGCTGCGCCGCGCCCAGCAGCAGATCGAGACCGCGGGCAAAACGGTCGAGGGCATCATTACCACGCGCACCAACGTCATGGAGCGCAAGCTCAAGGACATCGACGCGCTGGAAGACGCCGACCAAGCCGATGAGATCTTGGGGCTCACGCCCGCGGGCTTTCCCACAGACCAAGAAGACGAGGACTAATTGCAACAAGACGGCGGGGCGCCGGCGCAAACGCGGATGCCCCGCTGCTTTTCGCATCGTGCTTGCCTGAAGTGCGCTTCAATGTGCAACAATGGCGTTTCGCCCTATCAGACGCGAAAGGAAGCCCATGTCTCAGAGAAGCACCAGCCCGCTCAAACGCTCCACCGTGCGCCGCACGCTACAGCGTTTTTGGGATGTCACGCGCACGCAGCCGCTGATTGTCTTTCTCTCGGTGTTCTCGTCGGCGGGCTACATCTTTTTGCTGACGTTTGCCAATACCTATGTGATGGCCCTCATTGTCGACCGCGTTCAAGCCGGTCCCGTGGCGGGTGACCAGGTGTTTGAGGTCTTCGGTCCCTACATTCTGGCGCTCGTGCTCGTCAACCTGGTGGGCCAGATCCTCTCCAAGCTGCAGGACTACACCGTCTACAAGCTCGAGATCGCGGGCAACTATCACCTGGCGCGCCTGTGCTTCGACACACTCTCCAACCAATCCATGACATTCCATACCAGCCGCTTTGGCGGATCGCTTGTGAGCCAGACAAGCCGTTTTATGAGCGGCTACACCGGTCTGGTCGACGTGACGGTGTATTCGCTCATCCCCACCATCACCTCGGTCATCTGCACCGTGGCCGCACTCGCCCCGGTGGTGCCGACGTTTACCGTGATCCTGGTGTGCATCATGGTCGTCTACATCGCGTTTGTCTGGCTTATGTACAAGCGCATCATGCCGCTTTCGGCCGCGACGTCCGCCGCCCAGAACAAGCTCTCGGGCGTGCTCTCCGACGCGGTCACGAACATCTTGGCCGTCAAGACCTGCGGGCGCGAGGACTTTGAACGCGATCTGTTCGACGCCGCCGATCGTGCCGCGCGCGACGCCGAGACGGTCTCGATGCACGCCATGATGCAGCGCAACTTTACGACCTCGGGCCTTATCGTCATCACCATGGCCGTGGTGAGTGTGTTCGTGGCGGGCGGCAACGCGTGGTTTGGCATCTCGGCCGGCTCGCTCGTCATGATCTTTACCTACACCTATAACCTCACCATGCGTCTGAACTACGTAAGCTCCATGATGCAGCGCATCAACCGCGCGCTCGGTGATGCGGCCGAGATGACGCGCGTGCTGGACGAGCCGCGTCTGGTGGCAGACGACGAGAACGCTCCCGAGCTTAAAGTGACCGAAGGTGCGATTGATTTTGAGCACCTGAGCTTTGCATATCGTGACGCCGCGGCGGGCGAGAACGTGTTCGACGACCTGACGCTTCACGTGGCGGCGGGCCAGCGCGTGGGCCTGGTGGGTAAATCGGGCTCGGGCAAGTCGACGCTCACCAAGCTGCTGTTGCGCTTGGACGATGTGCAGGGCGGCCGCGTGCTCGTGGACGGCCAGAACGTCTCGCGCTGCACGCAGCAGAGCCTGCGCCGCCAGGTTGCCTACGTGCCGCAGGAGGCGCTGCTGTTTCACCGCTCCATTCGCGAAAACATTGCCTACGGTCGTCCCAACACCACCGACGAGCAGATTCGCGAGGCCGCGCGCCTGGCCAATGCCCTGGAGTTTATCGACCGCTTGCCCCGTGGCTTTGACACCATGGTGGGCGAGCGCGGCGTTAAGCTCTCGGGCGGCCAGCGTCAGCGCGTGGCTATCGCCCGCGCCATCCTAACCGACGCGCCGATTCTGGTGCTCGACGAGGCGACCTCTGCCCTCGACAGCGAGTCCGAGGCGCTGGTGCAGGAGGCGCTCGAAAACCTGATGCGTGGACGTACCTCCATTGTGGTGGCGCACCGCCTGTCCACCGTGGCGGCGCTCGACCGCATTGTGGTGCTGGCCGATGGCGAGATTGTCGAGGACGGCACGCATGCGCAGCTTGTCGAGGCGGGTGGCGAGTACGCGAGCCTGTGGGGCCGCCAGACCGGCGCATTCTTGGAGGCGTAAGCGTCTCGGACGTGGGACAATTGTGCCCATAAGTTTATTGTGCCGTTGAGCCGAGGAGTCGTTATGCCACGCGAGACCAATGCCGCCAAGCGCGAGCGCGCCATCGAGGTGTGTGAGCGCCTCAACCGTCGCTATGGCCCGGTCGAGTGCTTTTTGGACCACGAGAATCCCTTCCGCCTGCTGATCGCGGTGCTGCTCTCGGCACAAACGACCGATGCGCAGGTCAACAAGGTGACGCCGCGGCTGTTTGCCCAGTGGCCCACGCCCGAGGCCATGGCCGGGGCGAGCGTAGCTGACGTGGCGGACACCATCAGGTCACTCGGCTTCTACAAGAGCAAAGCCAAGCATGCCGTCGAGGCCGCGCAGATGATCGTCGCCGACTATGACGGCGAGGTGCCGGCCGACATGAAGGAACTCGTGAAGCTGCCGGGCGTGGGACGCAAGACGGCGAACATCGTGCTCAACGTGGGGTATGGCATCGTAGAGGGCATTGCGGTGGACACGCACGTCAACCGCATTGCGCACCGCCTGATGCTGAGTCCCAAGACGCATGCCAAGGAACCGCTCAAGACCGAGCAGGATCTGCTCAAGATTTTGCCGCACGAGTATTGGGAGTCGGTCAACCATCAGTGGATCACCTTTGGCCGCGAGATCTGCGACGCCCGCAAACCCAAGTGTGACGAGTGTCCGCTGGCAGATTTGTGCCCCAGCGTGCGCGTAGCGGGGTAGGGCGGAACGCATCTCCGTCTGGCGTTTTTGTTGCGGGGCTGGGCGTACGCTTGAGCTGGAGTCCTCTCCATGCGCTACCATGACAGACAATGTATTTGACGTACGACCCGCCGAGCTTGCCCCGGCGGGCTTTTGGCGTTGCGATGCCGGAGGAACAGCATGCTCATTCACCGTATAGCCGCGCAGCTCTACACTGCCGAGGCCTTGCAGACCGTCGAGGCCGGACTCGATGCCGGCGAGGACGTGACGCTGGCCGTGTCGCAGTCGGGCCGTACGCTCATGGCGGCCGCCCAGTTTGCGCGTCGTCCGCGCCCCACGGTCTACATTGTGAGCGGCGAGGACGCGGCCGATCGTGCCGCCCGCAGCCTTGCCGCCTATGTGGGGCTGGCGCACGTGTGCCGCTTCCCCGAGCGCAAGGACTATCCGTGGCGCGAGCAGGCGCCCGACGACGTCGTGGTGGCGCAGCGCTGCGAGGCGCTCGGGCGCATCGTGCGCGGCGACAACTGCATTATGGTCGCCTCGGCCCGCGCACTGCTGCGCTGCGTGCCGCCGGTCGAGAGTCGCTACTGGGAGTCCACTACTTTTGCGGTGGGCGAGGAGATTCCCTTTGACGAGGTGCCGCAGTGTCTGGTGGGCATGGGCTACACCAATGCCGGCGCCGCCGACGCGCCCGGCCTGTTCCGTGTGCACGGCGACACCGTCGAGGTGTTTCCCGCGCAGGAAAAGGCGCCCGTGCGCATTGAATTTTTCGGCGACGAGATCGACCGCATCCGCCGCATGGTGGGTTCCACGGGCCAGACCATCGGCAACGAGGACAGCATCGAGATTTTCCCCTGTCGCGAGCTCGCACTCACCGACGACGCCGTCCACAACATGCATGTGGCGCTCTATCGTGCCAGCCAGGACGACAGCAAACTGGCGGCGCTGCTCGAGATGGTGGATGCGCGCATCGTCACGCCCGAGCTCGATCGCTTTTTGCCGGTGATGTACGGCCAGACCGTGAGCCCGCTGGCGCACGTGAGCGGCAAGGCGCTCGTGGTGCTGTCCGAGCCGCGCTCGCTGTTCGACGATTGCCTGCGTGCCTACGAGGATATCGAGGCACGTGCCGGCGAGGCGGGGGTCGACCGTCTGGACGGCCTGTACGTGCGTGCCCAGCAACTCGACTTTGGTGCCCAGCAGCGCCTTAACTACGTGAGCTTGATTCGTGCCGGCGGTGCGGTGACGGCAGAGCTCAAGATTGAGCAGCCGGCCATCGCGGGCTCGGACAATCGCTTTATGACGCGCATCCAGGAGGTCGTGGGCAAGCGCTATGCCTGCGTATTTGCCATCCCCGACCGCGGTGCGCGCGAGTCGATGGAGCTCACCTTTGGCGATGAGGGTATTACTTTTGAGGAGTCGCTGACGGCCGCGCCCGAAAACGCGGGCGCTATTGGCGACCGTGTGCGCGTGGCAGCGGCGGATTCTGCCGATCGTGCTGTCCGCCAGGATGCTCATGCTGCAATTCGCGAACGCAAGGCCGACGCGCTCAACGCCCGCTCGCTCGAGGCAGGTGCCGCCCAGGCTGCCGCCGGCGCCACCGTGCCCACCATCTCGCGCGGACGCGTGACCTTTGTCGATGCCGCCTTGCCGCAGGGCGTGGTGGTGCCCGATGCCAACCTGGCCGTGTTCTCGATCGCCGACCTCAACGCCCGCATGGACGCCAACCGCGCGCGCAGCCGCCGCAAGGTGGACATTACGCAGATCACGTTTCCGTTTAAGCCGGGCGACTACGTGGTGCACGCCACTCACGGCATCGCGCTCTTTAGCGAGATCGCGCGCCAGGAAGTGGGCGGCAAGGAGCGCGACTACTTTTTGCTGGAATATGCCGACGGCGACAAGCTCTACGTGCCGCTCGAGCAGGTTGACCGCATCACACGCTATGTTGGCCCCGACGGCGACAAGCCGCGCCTGACCAGGCTCAACACCGCCGACTGGACGCGCGCCACCAACAAGGCGCGCAAGAACGCCAAAAAGCTGGCGTTTGACCTGGTCGATCTGTATACGCGCCGCTCTTCGATTACCGGTATCGCTTGCCCGCCCGACACGCCCGAGCAGATCGAGATGGAGCAGAGCTTCCCCTACGACGAGACGCGCGATCAGCTGGAGGCCATCGCTGACATTAAGGCCGATATGGAGGCGCCCAAGCCCATGGACCGCCTGCTGTGCGGAGACGTGGGCTTTGGCAAGACCGAGGTCGCCCTGCGCGCGGCGTTTAAGTGCGTGGACTCCGGTCGCCAGGTCATGGTGCTCTGCCCCACGACCATTCTGGCCCAGCAGCACTACGAGACGTTCTTTGAGCGTTTTGCCCCGTTTGGCCTTGAAGTCGAGGTACTCAGCCGCTTTCGCACGCCGGCGCAGCAAAAGCGCGCGCTCAAGGCATTTGCCGAGGGCACGATCGATGTGCTCATCGGCACGCATCGTCTGCTTTCGGCCGATGTGAACCCCAAGAACCTAGGCCTGGTAATCATCGACGAGGAGCAGCGCTTTGGCGTGCAGCACAAGGAGCAGCTCAAGAACCTGCGTGAGCAGATTGACGTGCTTACGCTTTCGGCAACGCCTATTCCGCGAACCATGCAGATGGCCACGAGCGGCGTGCGCGACATGAGCCTGATCACCACGCCGCCGACTGGGCGTCGTCCCGTGATCGTGCACGTGGGGGAGTACGACCCCGATGTGGTGAGCGCGGCGATTCGCCTGGAGGTGGGCCGCGGCGGCCAGGTGTACTACGTGTCCAACCGCGTCAAGACCATCGACGACGCCGTGGCGCGCGTGCACGAGGCCGCGCCCGAGGCGCGCGTGGGCGTGGCGCACGGAAAGATGAGCCCGCGCGAGGTCGAGGACGTGATGATTGAGTTCGCGACCAAAAAGATCGACGTGCTCATCGCCACGACCATCGTGGAGAGCGGCATCGACAACGCGACCGCCAACACGCTGATCATCGAGGACTCGCAGCGCTTGGGTCTGGCACAGCTCTACCAGCTCAAGGGCCGCGTGGGTCGCTCTGCCACGCAGGCCTACGCGTACTTTATGTTCCCGGGCGAGCTGCCGCTCACCGAGGAGGCCACGGCGCGCCTGACTGCACTTTCCGAGTTCCAGGACCTGGGCAGCGGCATGCGTATCGCCATGCGCGACCTGGAGATTCGCGGCGCCGGTTCGCTGATGGGCGCTGAGCAGCACGGCAACCTGTCGAGCGTGGGCTTTGATCTGTTTACGCAGATGTTGGGCCAGGCCGTGGCCGAGGCGCGCGGCGATGACGACGCCGGCGTGGAGGCGGCGAGCGTGGGTATTAATCTGCCGGCCGATTACTTCTTGTCCGAGGAGTACCTGCCGGCGGTGGACCAGCGCGTGCTCGTGTACCGCAAGCTCGCAGCGGCCGAGGACCTGGAGAGCATCGACGAGGTGCAGGAAGAGACCGAGGCCGCGCATGGCGAGCTGCCGTTGGCGGGACTCAATCTGTTCAACCGCGCGCGTATCCGTATCCGCGGCGAGCGCTTGGGGCTCGAGAGCGTCACGCTCAGCGGCGGACGCATCACGTTTTTGGGCGTCGACGTGCCCAAGAAGGTGGCCTTTGAGTTTAAGAATCGGTACGGCGCGGTGAACTTCCCCAAGAGCCGCAAGCTGTCGGTGCCCTATAAGGCGGGCGCCGGTGCGGGCAGCGGCCTGGGTCGCGGTCTCGATGCCAACGACGGCGCCGGCCCCGTGGCGGCCACACTCATGCTGCTGCAGCAGTTGGGCGCTACTGACGATGACTAACAAGTAAGTCGGTGGGACAAAGTTATCAGTAGTTTTTGTCCCAGGTGCGATAGTCGCATCGAGCCTGTCAACGCAAGCGACCCTGGGACAAAACTACTGATAACTTTGTCCCACCACGTTGCGGGTCGACCCTTCGCCCGATGGAAAGGAAAGCATGTTCGGGTACATCTATAAGAAAGACGCCGCTGCCATTGCGGTTGTCCTGTGCCTTTGTCTGGGCGTGGGCAGTTTCTTCGATTATCAGATCTCGAGCGCGCTCTTCAATATCGGCAGCATGTACGGTCGCTTTATCGAGGCCGCTGGCGAGCTGCCGTTCGAGCTGACGGCGAGTATCGCGGGCGTCATGCTCGTGCGCGCGGTGCGTCCCGACTCCAGGGGGAGCAAATGGCTCGCCGTGCTCGGCATCCTCGTCAACGTTGGCCTGGCCGGCTACGAGATCGTCTCGTCCCTGAAGGTTGGCGGCAAACTCATCGCGGTTCAGCTGGTTCTGACGTTTGCATTGGTCATCGCGGCCAACCTCATCGCCTATCGCCTCACGCGCGACACCGACTCCGACGAGCTCACACGCTGGGCGCTGATGGTGCTTGCCGTGTGGGTCGCTCAGGCCATCATCCTCAACGTGATCGTCAAGCCGCTGTGGTCGCGCCCGCGCATGCGCGTGATCGAGGTCACGCCGGGGCTCAATTTTCAGCCGTGGTGGGTGATTGGCAATCCCGACAAGTGGAGCTATATCGCCGCCGGCGTGATCAAGGACGGCTTTAAGTCGTTTGCGAGCGGACACACGGCGCACGCGGCGATCGGCCTTATGCTCGCCGGGCTTCCCGCGGCGGCCTTTAAGGAAAAACCGTCGCGCCGTCGTGTGGTCTTTTGGGTGGCGGCTGTGGTTGCGGCGCTCGTCGCCTTTGGTCGCATTGTGATCGGTGCGCACTTTTTGACTGATGTGAGCTGCGGCTTTGCCCTGGTGCTGGCACTTGAGTGTCTTGCCGCGCGCATTGCCTATCCGGGCGGCGTACAATAGCTGCGTTTGAATCATCGGGCCCATGCCCGGCTAGAGAGGATTGCCATGCTCGCGTTCAACAACGACTATTCCCACGGTGCTCATCCGGCAGTGCTGCAGGCGCTCGTCGATACCAACATGGAGCCGCAGCCCGGCTACGGTACCGATGCGCACACCGAGCGTGCCAAGCAGCTGATTCGCGAGGCCTGTCAGGCCCCCGATGCCGACGTGTTCTTGCTGGTGGGCGGCACGCAGGCCAACGCGACGGTGATTGACATGCTGCTCGCGCCCTACGAGGGCGTCGTTGCCGCCGAGACCGGCCATGTCGCTTGCCACGAGGCGGGCGCCATCGAGTTTGGCGGCCACAAGGTGCTCACCATCCCCGGCTACGAGGGCAAGATGCACGCCGAGGATCTCGAGAACTATATCCAGGTGTTCTACGAAAACGAGAGCTACGAGCACACGGTGTTCCCGGGCGCCGTGTACGTGAGTCTATCGACCGAGTACGGCACGCTGTACTCCAAGGCCGAGCTCGCGGCGATTCACGCGGTGTGCCAGAAGCGCGAGATTCCGCTGTTTGTGGACGGTGCTCGTCTGGCCTATGCACTGGCGGCCGATGAGTGCGACATTACCCTGCCCGAGCTGGCGCAGCTGTGCGACGTGTTCTATATCGGCGGCACCAAGTGCGGCGCGCTTTGCGGCGAGGCTGTGGTGTTCTGCGGCATGCACGCTCCGGCGCATCCCATTCCGCGTATTAAGCAGCATGGCGCACTGCTCGCCAAGGGCCGCCTGACGGGCGCTCAGTTTGAGGCACTCTTTACCGACGGCCTGTATTTTGAGATTGGTCGCCAAGCGATTGAAACCGCGCAGGCGCTTCGTCGCGTGCTGCACGAGCACGGCTACCGGTTCTTCTTGGAGACGCCCACAAACCAGCAGTTTGTGATTCTACCCAACGAAGATATGGCCCGCATTCGCGAGCATGCCTCGATCGAGTACTGGGAAAAGTACGACGAGACCCACACGGTGGTGCGTTTTTGTACCAGCTGGGCCACGACGCAGGAGGACATCGACGCGCTGGCGGCTGTCCTGTAGTCTGATGTAATGACAAGGGGCCGCCCTGCGCCTGAGCTTGGCGCAGGGCGGCCTTTGCTTTTGGGGAGAAGGGTTGTATGACCGAGATGTCCGAGCCGACGATTCGCCTGGCGACGCCCGATGATGCGCCGGCGTTGCTTGCCATCTATGAGCCGTATGTGCGCCAGACGGCGATTACCTGCGAATACGAGGTGCCGAGCGTTGAGGAGTTCGCCGGGCGTATTGAGCGTACGCTCAAGCGCTATCCGTATCTGGTGATGGAGTTGGACGGGCGTCCGGTAGGCTATGCCTACGTGAGTCCGCTTAACAGCCGCGAGGCATACGACTGGTCGGTCGAGACGTCGATCTACCTGGCACGCGATGTGCGCCATGGCGGGCTGGGTCGCAAGCTGCACGACGCGCTCAAGCAATGCCTGGTCGCGATGGGCATCACCAACATGTGCGCGCTCATTGCCGTGCCGCACGATAAGGACGACGAATACCTGACGCACAACAGCCAGGATTTCCATGCCCATATGGGCTACCGCCTGGTGGGCGCCTTCGACCGCTGCGCCCAAAAGTTCGGCCGCTGGTACGACATGTGCTGGATGGAGTTGGTCCTAGCCGAGCGCACGCCCAACCAACCCAAACCAACCTGGTTCCCCGACCTCCCCAGACCTACCATTTAGGGACAGGTTTATTTTGGCAGGTTAGCCGATGGGCTCGGTGTATTTGGCGCGGTCGGTGCGCTGGATACGCTTGGAGATATGGAGCGGGTGGCCGTCGGTGTCGTAGACGTAGTCGGTGATCAAGATCAGCGCCTGCCCACGCTCAACGTTGAGCAAAAACGCCTCGTTTTGCGAGGCATAGCACACCTCAAAGGTCTTATGTCCCTGTGCCGGCGCGCGATGGAATTCTTGGCGCAGCGTGGCGTAGAGCGAACCGTTGATATCGCGATCGATGAGTGCCTCAAAGCTCGGTGGTAGATAGGTGGTTTCCAGGCACAGCGGCGCATCGTCCAGGTAACGCAGGCGGACAAGTTTGACGAGCTTGCTGCCCACGGCGGCGTCAAAGAACTTAGCTATGCTGCCGGCCGCCTTGGCAAAGCCCGAGTCCACGGTGCGCGTGGTGGGCTTCATGCCCTGGCCCTGTACCTGTGCCGTGTAGCTCGAAAACACCAGGTTGTTCTCGTGGAGCGCCGGCGTGTCGGCCACAAAGGCGCCACGTCCGCGCTCGGTGCGCACCAGGCCCTCGTCAACTAACACCTTAAGCGCGTGGCGCACGGTGCTGCGCGACAGCCCCGATTCGTCCATGAGTTCCATCTCGGACGGCAGCTTGTCTTCGCGCGCGTAGACGCCGGCGGCGATGCGGTCGCGCAGCGTTGCCGCCAGACGCTCGTATTGGGCCAAGTTCTTTTTTGACGAAGTGATCATGCGAACAACCTGTATCTAACTTGTATGCTTACAGAACCAAGCATGTATCCAACATGACAACAAAACCGCTGGTAATGGCTTGCCGAAAACTTTACCAGCAAAATTTCTAAGACAAATATAGCATACAACTAGTCGACATAACCAAAACATGTATGTAACTTGTATGCCATCGAGAGCATCAAACGAGAAGAAAGGCTGATGCACGATGACTACTCAGGAACAGGTTAAGGACGTCGTCTCCCAGGTTTTGGCTGACAAGGCAGACAAGGGCGGCATCAAGCGCGTCGTGTGGATTGGCGCCGGTGGATCCAACGGCGGCAACTATCCTGCCCAGTACTTTATGGAGCACGAGGCCACGCAGGTCGTGAGCTCCAGCTACACCAGCAACGAGTTCGTGCACGCCACGCCTGCCTACGTCAACGAGAACACCCTGGCCGTCGTCGTGTCCATGCGCGGCACCAAGGAGACCATCGTCGCCGCCCAGGTCGCCAAGAACCACGGCGCCAGCACCATCGCCATCTATGTTGACGAGTCCGGCCTCACCGAGGTCTGCGACTACAAGATCCAGTACGACAGCCTGGCCATCGACGAGTCCTGCATGGGCCGCACCAACTCCGCCGTCGTGACCATGATTGCTATGGAGCTTACGCAGCAGACCGAGGGCTATGCCGAGTACGAGGCCGCTATGGCCGCCTTCGACTTGGTCGACCCCATCTATCGCAAGGCTGTCGAGTACACCCGTCCGCTCGCTGCCAAGTGGGCCGAGCAGAACGCCGACAAGCCCTGCATCAACGTGATGGCTCAGGGCCCGCTCTTTGGTGCCGCCTACGTCTTTAGCATCTGCAACGTGCAGGAGATGCTGCAGATCGACTCCTGCACCATCAACACCTGCGACTTCTTCCACGGCCCCTTCGAGATCCTGGACAAGCGTACCTCGCTGTTCCAGCTCATCAGCGTCGGCCGCAGCCGCTGCAACGACGAGCGCGGCATTCGCTTTGTCAACCAGTACGGTGGTGAGCGCGTCTACCAGCTCGACGCCAAGGAGCTCGGCCTCAACGACATCAAGGACAGCGTGAGCGAGTACTTCAACCACCTGATCTTTGCCCCGATCCTCAACAACGTCTACATGCGTGCGCTCTCCGCCGTCACCCACAAGGACTACATGACGCGCCGTTACATGTGGAAGCTGGATTACTAAGGGATAGAGCGGCCTAACAGCCCAATACCCCTCATGAGTTGCGGTGGAATAGTTCCTGTTTGGGAGTGTGAAGCCTCTGTTTGAGAACTATTTCACCGCAACTGCTAGAGCGGCACTTGGGGACGTTCCCTTTCTGCCGGCAGTTAGGGATGTTCCTTTTAATATGAGCAGGACATTGTCAAGAGGCAAAATCGGGCC
>NZ_QSPN01000023.1:0-27366 GCF_003436455.1 Collinsella sp. TM05-37
GGAGTAGCGTCGAAGGTTGACAAAACTATAGGAACACCCAACGACTAACCCTTACGACAGTTCGTCGGCTACTTGGTGCTCGTAGAAGGCTTCTACTACGGCGTTGAAGTCGCGGGCGAAGTCTTCCATGGTGCCGTGCCAGGTGGCTCGGCCGGGTTTTCCCTGGCCAACATAGGCGGTTTGGATGCCGCAGGCGGGGCTGGGGAAGTCGCGCTTGGGGTCGTTGCCCACCATGAGGACCTCATGAGGCTCGAGTCCCATCACCTGAAGCTGCTCTAGATAGTAGGTGGCATCGGGCTTGCAGCGGGTGGCGTTTCCCATGTGCGTCACGAGTTCAAAGGGGGCGTCGGCCATGTCGCCCCAGCCCATGCGGCACTCGATGGCCCCCTGCGGAAAGCTGGGGTTCGTAAAGAGCGCGCAGCGCAGGCCCGCGTTCTGTACCACCTCGAGCGCGGCGTGTGCACCCGGCATGGCTTTCGCATTGATCATGTCATCGTTCTTGTACGGCAGGACTTCACGATCGTAGTAGGTAAACGCCTCGTAGATGAGTGGGTCTGAGAGGCAAATGCCGCACCGGCGCTCAATTTCTTCTTGGTAGAACTCAAGATTGGTGCGATTGTCAGTGCCGCTTCGGCGATTGGCGTTGAGGTCGACCAGAATCGTGCCGAGGCGCGCCATCGTGCCGCCGCGGCTGCGTCGTCCGATATCTGCAAGCATCGACGAGACATCCTTAAAATAGCGAAGGATGAACGCGTTGAGGTTGATGCTAAGAAGCGTCTCGTCCATATCGAAAACGACTGCTTTGAGCACGCGGGCACCTTTCTCGATAAATCGTTTCAGAATCGTATGTCTGGGATACTTTACTCCAAAGCCGTATGCCCAACTGCTTATCGTCAGCTTGTGGAGACAGTCGTTCACAAGATTGCGAAAAAGTCTCCATACGAGTAAAAAATGGCAGTTCACGCTTGAAATCGAAGTGATTTCCCCGTAACCTATACGAACGTGATTGCATAAGCGTCACATTAGTATCTGTCGGCTCCCGAGTGTTCCTAAACGTTGTGTGCTTGTCGCACCCTTCTGTAGGTCCTAGCAATCGGGGCCCCGTAGTTCGAAAGGGGTCCACCTTTGAGTGAGATTCAGAACTCGTCCATTTTCTCTCTTGACGATGTCAACGAGGAGGAGATGAACAACCTCATCGACGGTACGATTACCGACTTTGATGAGGGCGATCTCGTTAACGGCACTGTCGTTAAGATCGAGCATGACGAGGTGCTCGTTGACATCGGATTCAAGTCCGAGGGCGTTATCCCGGTCCGCGAGCTGTCCATCCGCAAGGACGCTAACCCTGCAGACATCGTTGCACTCGGTGATCCCATCGAGGCCCTCGTTCTCCAGAAGGAGGACAAGGACGGTCGTCTGGTCCTGTCCAAGAAGCGTGCCGAGTACGAGCGTGCTTGGAACCGCATCGAGGAGAAGTTCAACTCCGGCGAGAACGTCGAGGGCGAGGTTATCGAGGTTGTCAAGGGCGGCCTGATTCTCGACATCGGCCTGCGTGGCTTCCTGCCCGCTTCCCTCGTCGACCTCCGTCGCGTCAAGGACCTCTCCTCCTACATGGGTACCCGCATCGAGGCCCGCGTCATCGAGATGGACCGCAACCGCAACAACGTCGTCCTCTCCCGTCGCGTCGTGCTTGAGGAGTCCCGTAAGGCCGAGCGCTCCGAGATCCTGTCCAAGCTCAAGTCTGGCATGCGTCTCCAGGGCACCGTTTCCTCCATCGTCGACTTCGGCGCCTTCGTCGACCTCGGCGGTATCGACGGCCTCATCCACATCTCCGAGCTCTCTTGGAACCACGTCAACCATCCTTCCGAGGTTGTCAAGGTCGGCCAGGAGGTCGAGGTCGAGGTTCTCGACGTCGATCTCAACCGCGAGCGCATCTCCCTGGGTCTCAAGCAGACCACCGAGGATCCGTGGCGCGCACTGGTCAAGAAGTATCCCGTCGGCGCTATCGTCGAGGGCACTGTGACCAAGCTTGTCCCGTTCGGCGCTTTCGTCGACCTGGGCGAGGGCATCGAGGGCCTGGTGCACATCTCCGAGATGGCCAACAAGCACGTCGATCAGCCTTCTCAGGTCACCCATGTGGGCGACAAGGTTCAGGTCAAGGTCATGGAGATCGACCTCGACCGTCGTCGTATCTCCCTGTCCATGAAGTCTGCTGCTGAGACTCTGGGCGTCGAGATTGAGGTTACCCCGCTGCCTTCCGAGAAGAAGGACGAGGAGACCGACGCCGAGTAAATCGGTTGACGATCACTTGTTTAAGGGATCCGTCCGTAATGGACGGGTCCCTTTTTACATTTGGCGGTGAAATGCACGATGCTACCCGGGCGCAATTTTGTCCGGGCTATCCGTTTGCTATTGGCTTGTCGGTGCATAAAATATGCCGACATCCCGCCTCGGGGAGGAGGCGGGAACGCACTGAGTAGACGGAGGGGTGCGGAGCGCGGTCGCGTCTCGACTGACGACGTTGCCCATCGACAAGCCTATTGTACTGCATGGCGTGGTTCTTGGTTTATCGTGTCGAACGCTTGTGTTGTGCCATTGCCAATAGCGACGGTGTGCTACACTCTTACACTGCTGAGTGGGCCAGACGGTCGCGCGATGTGCTGCTTGCAGCACGCGTGAGGAAAGTCCGGGCTCCAGAGGGCGGGATGCCGGCTAACGGCCGGGCGGAGTGATCCGACGGAAAGCGCCGCAGAAAAGAAGACTCCCACCTGCGCCGCAAGGCGTAAAGGGAAAAGCTGAAACGGTGGTGTAAGAGACCACCAGCGTCGTGGCAACACGGCGGCTTGGCAAGCCCCATCCGGAGCAAGCGCGAATAGGAACGCTATGGGCCGGCCCGGTCCGCGTTCGGGTAGCGTGCGTGGAGCTGCACGGTAACGTGCAGACAAGATAAATGACCGTTCACGACAGAACCCGGCTTACAAGCCCACTCAGCACTTTGTTGACGCTGCGACGTCGTCAGCTGGCCGATTTGGCGCTCATTCGTCGGTCGCCGCCATAAGGCGTGCTCCCTCCTCTTTCGGGCCAAATCGACTCAGCTGACGCCGTCTCGCTGTTTTTGTCTGATCATCGGCGGTTCCGTTCTTAGCGTCTCGCTGTAATTGCCTGGTCATCGGCGCTTCCATTCTTTTTACTGGGGTTTTCGGTACGGGCTTTGCCGTATTATTGAGGCTGTTTGTTGCTTTGCTTGTGTTTGAGGGGCTTTGTTGGACAGCTATTTTACTCTGCAATCGAATATTGAGACTTCGGGCGAGTTTGTGGACCGCAAGAGCCGGTTTATCGCCCAGCTGGTCCATATTGAGTCCGAGGATGAGGCGAATGCCTTTATCGAGATGGTTCGCAAGCGTCATTACGATGCCCGGCATAATGTTCCCGCGTGGATTTTGGTCGACGGGCGCGAGCGCCAGAGCGATGATGGCGAGCCGAGCCGCACGAGCGGTATGCCGACGCTCGAGGTGCTGCGCGGCGCGGGGCTCAAAAATGTTTGCTGCGTAGTGACGCGCTATTTTGGTGGCACGCTGTTGGGGCCTGGTGGTTTGGTACGCGCCTATACCGCGGCGACGCAGGCGGCGGTGGCCACGGCTCAGGAGGCCGGGCAGATCGTCGAGATGACAAGTGTCGTGCCGGTTGACGTGCATGTGGCCTATCCGCAGTATGAGCAGGTGCTTCGCTTGGCGCAGGATTGTGGTGCCAAGGTTTCGGACACCGATTACGCGGACGCCGTGACGATTCATTTGGTGTTTAAGGCGGGGGAGCAGGAGCCATTTTGCGCTAAGATGCGCGAGCTTATGGCGGGTCGCGAGCAAATCGAGGTCGGCGCTCCAGAATTTGCCGAGTTCTAACGGCGACGGCCGGCGTGCTTTTGGATGGATCCCAAGCGCGCCGGCCGTCGTTTTCTGTTGCCGCAGTTTACTCGGCGAGCTGCTTTAGCACATCACAGGCGATCTCGACGGCATCGTCGATGCAGCCGGGGCAGCTGCGGAGCGGACCCTTATCCGATCCGACGCCCTTGAGCGTGCCGCAGACGGTCGTCGTGTTCTTCTCGCCAAAACGTTTGGCGATCTCGCGCGACAGTTTGTAGGTCTGGCCCTTGGTCTTGGGGTTTTCCATGCAGTCGCTCATCACGAAGCCCATGATGGCCACGGCGCCCGAGATGGCGCCGCAGGTTTCGGTCATGCCGCCCATGCCGGCGCCAAAGCCCTCGGTGAGGTTAAAGGCAATCTGGGGATCGAGGCCGACGGCTGGTGCGAGCGTACAGGCGACGGCCTGGGCACAGTTAAAGCCACGGGTGTGGTATTCGGCAGCCTGAGCCTGGCAGGCGGTGGTGTCGAGCTGGGTCGTATCGATGTGCTTCATCGTTGTCTCCTTGTTTGTGGTGTACCCGCCTATGGTACCCTTGCCGACGCATTCGTTCATCGAGAGCTTTATGCATACCTCACCGTTTTTCTGTCGGACAAATACTAAAGATGTGGGGCGAATGAGCCCGATGCTTCTGTCCAATAACCTACCTTGCGGATGGGTTGAGAGGGGTGCGGGGTAGCGGTATCGTGAACCGAATAAAATGTAACCCAGGCAAGGGAGCTAAATATGAGCGAGCAGACCATCGGTACCACGTGTGTTCAGGGCGGCTATCGCCCGGGCGATGCGGAGCCGCGCCAGGTGCCCATCTACCAGTCCACCACGTGGAAGTACGACACGTCCGAGCACATGGGCAAGCTGTTTGACCTGGAGGAGTCGGGCTACTTCTACAGCCGCCTGCAGAACCCCACGTGCGATCTGGTCGCTGCCAAGATCTGCGAGATGGAGGGCGGCACTGCCGCGATGCTCACGAGCTCGGGCATGGCTGCGAACTTCCTCGCGATCTTTAACGTGGCCGGTGCCGGCGATCACGTGGTCGCAAGCTCTGCCATCTACGGCGGTACCTACAACCTGCTCGCCCACACCATGGGTCGTATGGGTGTCACCTGCACCTTTGTTGCCCCCGACTGCACCGACGAGGAGCTCGAGGCAGCCTTCCGGCCCAACACCAAGCTCGTCTTTGGCGAGACGATCGCTAATCCCGCCCTCGCCGTGCTCGATATTGAGCGCTTTGCCAAGGCCGCGCATGACCACGGCGTGCCGCTGATGGTCGACAACACCTTCCCGACGCCCGTGATGTGCCGTCCCTTTGAGTGGGACGCCGACATCGTTACGCACTCCACCACCAAGTACATGGACGGTCACGCGGCCTACCTGGGCGGTGTGATTGTCGATCACGGTCAGTTTGACTGGATGGCCCATGCTGACAAGTTCCCGGGTCTCACCACGCCCGATGAGAGCTACCATGGCGTGACCTATGCCGAGAAGTTCGGTCGCGAGGGTGCCTTCATCACCAAGGCTACCGCGCAGCTCATGCGTGACCTTGGCCCCATGCAGAACCCGCAGGCGGCCTTCTTCCTGAACAGCTCGCTCGAGAGCCTGCATGTGCGCATGCCGCGTCATTGTGAGAACGGCCTGGCCGTTGCCAAGTTCCTGCAGAGCCATCCCAAGGTACGCTTTGTGAGCTATCCGGGCCTGGAGGGCGATAAGTACTATGACCTGGCTCAGAAGTACATGCCCAACGGTACTTGTGGCGTCGTGAGCTTTGGCTTTAACGGTGGTCGCGCGGCGGCCGAGACCTTTATGAAGAGCCTCAAGCTCGCCCAGATCGCCACGCATGTGGCCGACGCCCGCACTTGCTGCCTGCATCCTGCTAACGCCACGCATCGTCAGATGAACGATGAGGAGCTCATCGCCTGTGGCATCTCCGCCGACATGGTGCGCCTGTCGTGCGGCCTCGAGGACACGGCCGATCTGATTGCCGACCTTGAGCAGGCGCTCGAGCAGTGCTAGGCTAGCGTTCGCATAAGTCGCCGATGCCGACAGGGGGCTTCGGTGACCTTTACGTTCCGATTCCGTAGGCGGGACCCCAATCGCGGCTGTTTACAGGCGATTGGGGCCCCGTTTTTTTGCGTTGGGCCACTCGAAAGGATGGATATGGAGAAAACCGCAGAGCAGCTGCGCCGCGAGCACATCGCCCTAGAGGGCGACACCCATGGCAAGAACAAATGGGCGATTCTGTTTACCGTGCTCATCATGACGTTTATGGCGTGTCTGGATTCGACCGTCGTGACCGTGGCACTGCCCGTGATGCAAAAGGAGCTGGGCGTGGGCCTCGATCGCATTCAGCTGGTGAGCTCGGTGTATCTGCTTGCGACGTGCGTGGCCATGTTGCCGTTTGGTCGTTTGGGCGACGTGCGCGGCAAAGTGGGCGTGTTCCAGCTGGGTGTCATCGTTTTTACGCTCGGCTCGCTGCTGTGTGGCCTTTCGGCCTCGCTCGAGGTTCTTATTCTGGCGCGCATCGTTCAGGGCGTCGGTTGCGCAGCGGCCATGGCAAACAACATGGGTATCATCACCGAGTCGTTTCCGGCGCGCGAGCGCGGTCGTGCCATGGGTATCCTCGCGACTTTCGTGGCCCTCGGCATGATGTGTGGTCCCGTGCTCGGCGGCATGCTGGTGGCAAGCTTTCCCTGGGAGAGCATCTTCCTCATCAACCTGCCCATTGGCGTCATCTCGTTTATCGTGGGGCTTTACACACTGCCGCATGTTAAGCCGGAGGCCGGCGAGCGCCCCATGTCGCTGGCGGAGGCCGCGCGTCGCTGCTTTGCGAGTTCGGCTTTTACGATTAACTTGGCATGCATGCTTATTGTGTTTATCGGCATCGGTGCATCTGAGTTTGTGCTGCCGTTCTATTTCCAGGATGCCCATGGCTTTAGCTCCGATATTTCCGGACTGCTCTTTTTGGCGCTGCCGATGGTGAATGCCTTTATCGGGCCGCTTTCGGGTACGGTTTCGGACCGTGTTGGCTGCGAGGGTCCCACGGCGGTCGGCCTGGGTGTGTACGTATGCGGTCTCTTTGCGGTAAGCACGCTCGACGAGCACTCCTCCATCCCTGTGATCGTGTGCTGTGTCGCGTTTATGTCGTGCGGCACGTCGATTTTCCAGAGCCCCAATAACTCGCTGTATATGGGCTCGGCTCCGCGCGAGGCACTCGGTTTTGCGGGCAGCTTGGGCAGTTTGGCGCGCTATGCCGGCATGGCAGTGGGCATTACGGCGGCGTCGCATATCCTGTATGGGCAGATGAGCGTGGCGATGGGCGAGGCCGTGACCAGTTTCGTTGCAGGCCGTTCGGATGTGTTCTTATTCGGCTTTCGCTCGGTGTTCTACGTGCTCATGGCTGTGGCCGCTGTGGGCTTTGCGCTCGCCATGGTGCGTTTGGTGAAGATGCGCGCCCGCCATTAGCGTGTTGGGAGGCTGTCTGCCACGATTCGCGCCGTCCCAAAAAGACTGGTTTGTGGTGCGATGTGGCTTGTGGGACGGGCGGGGGTCGGTCCGTGGTAGACTATCGAACAACGTTTATTAATCGCGCGGTATCGTTGCCGCGAGAAGGGGTTGCGCCATGCAGGAGCTTGAGGATCGTATTCGCCATGACGGCATCGTAAAGGCCGGTAACGTCCTTAAGGTTGATGCCTTCCTCAACCACCAGTGCGACGTTGAGCTGTTCGATCACATGGGCGCTGAGTGGGCCCGTCTGTTCGAGGGCGTCGAGATCAACAAGATCCTGACGATCGAGGCTTCGGGCATTGGCATGGCCTGCATTGCAGCTCAGCATTTTGGCGGCGTGCCGGTGGTCTTTGCCAAGAAGGCCCAGTCCATTAACCTCGACGGCGAGCAGTATGCCACGACCATCTACTCCTTTACCAAGCAGAAGGAGTACCCGGTCATCGTGGGCAAGCGCTTCCTGTCCGAGGGCGATAAGGTCCTAATCATCGATGACTTCCTGGCCAACGGCTGCGCACTTGAGGGTCTTATTAAGATCTGTGAGGCCGCGGGTGCCGAGGTTGCTGGCATTGGCATTGCGGTGGAGAAAGGCTTCCAGGGCGGTGGCGATAAGCTCCGCGAGCGCGGCTTCCGCGTTGAGAGCCTAGCCCGTATCGCCGATATGGACTGCGATACCGGCGAGATCACCTTCGCCTAAGCGCGCAACACAAGCGATTGGTATGCGATGTGACAAAGGGACTTTCCCTTTGTCACATTTTTTATGAGGGGAGGTGTTGATATGGATGAGAACAAGATGGGATGGCGTGAGTATGCGCGCTATGCCGAGATGTCGGCCGAGGAGTTGGCGCGCGATTGCGAGGTGCAGGTGTTTCGCGCGACGGGTCCGGGCGGACAAGGCGTCAACACGACGGACTCGGCGGTGCGCATGAAGCATGGGCCCACGGGGATTGTCGTGACGGCGCGCGAGAGCCGTAGTCAGTTTCAGAATCGCAGCTGCTGTCTGCGTAAGCTGCGCGCTGAGCTTGAGCGTCGCGGGCGTCCACCGCGCCGTCGCGTCAAGACCAAAGTGCCACAGCGCTCTCGCCAGCGCAGGCTCAACGATAAGCACTTCAACGCGATTAAAAAGGCCAACCGTCGCAAGCCGGGCGGGGAGGAATGATCTTCTCAATAAGTTGCGGTGAAATAGGGACTGTTTTGCGGCTTTGGCTGCATAAACAGTCCCTATTTCACCGCAACTTAGGTGAAGCTAGCGGGTTGGGTGCCAGACCTCGAGGACGGCGGGAAGGATATCCACCTCGATGCGCGAGGCGACAATGGGCTCGCCGTCGGCCTGGATGGGGTAATCGGGCTGCTCGAAGGTGAGCTCGGCATGGCGGCAGCGGCGCATACGAACCGGCGGCAACTTGGTGTGGTGGCCGTCCTTGGCCGAAAGAAACATAGGCAGGGCAACGGCGCGGGGGACGGGGCCGCAGGCGTAGCAGACATCGAGTATGCCGTCGCAGGGGTCGGCATCGGGGCAGATGCGATAGCCCGAGCCATAGGTGGGGCCCAGCTGAATCGCCATGATAATCGCCCGCACGCGCTCGGCGGGCGCGCCGTCAAAGCTGACTTTCATGGGGTAGTTGCGATAGCGTAGGCCAAACTGCTCAAGGCCCGAGAGGGTGTAGAGCGGCGCGCCCGTCAAGCCGGTCTTTTTGCGCAGCTCGGTGGTGCTAAGGCCGATGGCAGCATCGATGCCGACCGAAAGCGTCTGGTCATAATACTCGACCGTCGCCTCGCCGCTACCGCTTGCAGGGCTCCATGAGCGAATGCGCCCGATGTCCTGACGTTGCAGCTCGCAGGTGAGCAGCGCGCCAAAATCCTTGCCGGAGAAATCGTCGATACCGAGCGTTTGGGCAAAATCGTTGCCGGAGCCCACGGGCAGGACGGCAAGGGCGGGGCGGGCGTCCTGCTTTTGCGTCATAAGCCCATTGACGACCTCGTGGATCACGCCGTCGCCGCCAAGAGCGATAACGGTGCGGTAGCCCTGGGCCTGTGCGGTAAGTTCCTTGGCATGCCCCATGCGCTCGGTCAGTACCAAGTCAAACTGGGATGAGCGCGCGGTCATGTCTAAAAAGCGCTGCAGGCGCTCAGCGACCTCGCGCGCCGCACCCGACTGGGCGGCTGGGTTGGCGATGATGAGCGTGCGACCAAAATCAGTTGCGTGCATGGGGCGACTCCCGGCGTATAACGTGACGGTGCGGTCGCGCTCGGGTCGAATTGCCCCCGATTGTGGCTGCACGGCGAATACTAACGTCTACTCTATCAGGTCGTTGTGGCGCTCGATAGCATCCGCTACCGTACCGCCCTCATCCACAATAAGCGAACGGCGCTTGGGTGAGATGATGCGCTGGGCGGGGTACACGCCGCGGTGTCCGCCGGTTAGGTAGCTGATAAAGGCCACGATGACAAAGAACCCGGCGGCTGTGCCGTGGAACAGGTCGATGGCCATCATGCAGGTGGTGATGGGCACGTTGAGGCCGGCGCAGAACACGCCGAGCATGCCGAGAGCCGCCAGAAAACTGGGGTCGAGCCCAGTAAGGCAACCGATCCAGCCACCGAGTGCCGCACCGATGCCAAACAGGGGCGTGACCTCGCCGCCTTGGAAGCCCGCGCCCAGGGTAAGCGCTGTGACGACCAACTTGATGACTGCGTCCGCCAGGGTGGTGTTGCCTGCAAATCCGGCGCCGGAAAGCCACGTGGAAAGGCCGGCGTAGTCCCAGGCGTCGAGGAGGGCATAGGCGGCCAAAACCACGAGTGTGCCTATAAGTGCGCGAATGAGGTAATTGGTGATAAAGCGACCGTACAGGTTCTTGACTGTTCGAACCGACCAGGCAAAGAGGCGTGCCGTCAGGCCGAAGATAATTGCGCTGATAACAACGATAACGACCGTTTTGGGCGTCATGTTGGGAACGTTGGCAATGACATTCGCTTCGTACTCGGTACCCAGGGCGAGTGATGTAAAGTAGCCGGTAAACGAGGCGACCAGGCAGTAGATGCCCGCGGTGTAGTCGATCTTGCCGATAAAGCACATCTCCATGCCAAAGAAAGCTCCGGCAAGGGGCGAACCGAATACGGCGCCAAAGGCCGACGAGATGCCGGCGAGCATGAGGTCGTGGTGGTCATGCTTTTTGAGGTGGGCAAGGTTCGAGATGTTGCTGGCGATGGTGCCGCCAATCTGCACCGCGGCTCCCTCGCGACCGGCCGATCCGCCCGTTAGGTGCGTGAGCGTGGAACAGACGAAGGTGAGGACGGCCATGCGCATATGGATGAGACGTGTGCCCAGAGCGGAGTCGATGACCAGGTTGTTGCCACGCTTGGCGGCGAGGCCGTGGTTTTTGTACACCCATGCGGTGGCAACGCCCACAACGGGGAGCAGCGCGTAAATCCACTCATGGCGCTCGCGATAGTCGGTCGCGATATTCAGCGAGGCCAAAAACGCCCAAGCGGCAACGCCCATGGCGAGCGAGACGATAACTACGAGCACGAGCAGCTTGGCGCTTGCGAGTAGGTTGCGGGCGTTGCGGCGCGTGTCGGCAGCCAAGAGATGCTCGGAGCGGGTGAGCTGTTGCCTGCCTGCCATGATGACGTCGTTAAGGGAGAAAAGGCCGCCGTCGTCGAGCGGCTGGGAATGATCCTGCGCCTCGTTTGCGCTTTCGGGTTTGTCGGTAAAAGCCATACGTTCCTCTTTTTGGGTTGCAACACGAGCATTATAAAACGCGGTAAACGCGACGAGCCGGTGGGTTAGTTTCCATTCTGTTTCGTGGCTTGCAACCGACAGGTGTATTTGCGGGTGCAGGCCGAGTCGCGGTCGTGCGTCGGGGGATTATACTGAGACAAGCATAAAGAATCGGCGTTCCCGTTGTGCGCCGTGGCATTAAGAGGTGCATATGGCTGAGAAACTCATTCCGTTGGAGGACGCACAGGCGATCGTCTTGTCGCACGTGAATCGCACCGAAGTTGTCGAGATTCCCGTGTGGCAGGCCGCCGGTCTTCCCTTGGCAGAGGACGCGGTGGCCGATATCGACATTTCGCCGTTTGCCAACAGCGCTATGGACGGATATGCCGTGCGCTCGGCGGACTTGGCGCAGGCATCTGGCGAGGCGCCGGTGACGTTCGACGTTGTCGGACACGAGGCCGCGGGCCATGTCTTTGAGGGCGCAATCGGCGCGGGTGAGACGGTCCGCATCATGACGGGCGCGCCGGTACCCGAAGGTGCCGATGCCGTGGTGAAATACGAGATCGTCGAGGTGCTTGACGGCGACGGCAACGAGGGCTCGCACGTGAGCTTCTCGGCGCCTGCCAAGGTAGGGGAGAACGTTCGCTCTGCCGCCGAGGAGGCCCATGTCGGCGATGTTGTGATGCACGCCGGCGAGGTTGTGGCCCCGGCCGGCGCTGGCCTGCTGGCGAGCGCCGGGTATGCGAGCGTGAAGGTGCATGCCGCGCCGCGTGTGGGCATTATCTCGCTGGGTACGGAGCTGGTCGCGCCGGGTGAGCTGCCGGCGCGCGGGCAGATTCGCGACTCCAACTCGTCGGCGTTGATGGCCGAGGCACTCGATGCCGGCGCCGAGCCGGTGTTCTTTGGCATCGCTCCCGATGATGAGCAGGCAATCGCCGAGCTCGTGCATCGCGCCGTGCAGGAGTGCGATTTTGTCATTACGAGCGGCGGTGCCTCGGCGGGCGATTACGACTATGTGACGGCGCTCGTCCGGCGCGAGGGCGAGGTGCTCTTCGACCGCATCTCGATGCGTCCCGGCAAAGCCATCACGTTTGGCCTGCTTGGGGGCAAGCCGTATTTGGGGCTTTCGGGCAATCCCGCGGCGGCGTATGTGGGCTTTGAGATGCTCGCCCGCCCCGCGATCCGCAAGATGCGCGGCTTTGCCGAGGGTACGCGTCCCGTGCAGCAGGCGACGCTCACGCACGGCGTGAAAAAGCGACAGCATCGCCGCTTCTTCGATCGCGCCACGGTTTTGCGCGACCCCGAGACCGGTGAGCTGTTGGTGACCGAGGCCAAGACGCAGAATTCGGCGCTGCTCGGCACAATGCAGCGGGCTAACTGCCTGCTGCGTATTGACGAAGGACCGTGCGACCTCAAGGCGGGCGATGTCGTGGATGTCGTGCGAGTCGACCTGCCTGAGGGCACGGTGCTATAGGAGGAATGTTATGGAGTTAAAGATTTCGATCGTAACGTGCTCGGACACGCGCGACCTTGCCCAGGACGAGGCAGGTGCCGCACTCGAGGAGCTTATCGAGGCGCAGGGATGGACGGTCGCCTCACATGTGGTCGTGCGCGACGACGTCAGTGAAATCGGTGATGCCATTGTGGAAGCTGCCGATGAGTGCCGCGCCAATGTCGTGCTCTCCTGCGGCGGCACGGGGCTTTCGATGCGCGATGTGACGCCCGAGGCGACGCGTGCCGTTTGCGAGCGCGATGTGCCGGGTATTGCAGAGGCAATCCGTGCGTACTCCATGACCAAGACGCGCCGCGCTATGCTCTCGCGCGCTATTTGCATGCAACGAGGTCATACACTTGTCGTAAACTTTCCCGGTTCTACGAAGGCCGCCCGCGAAAGCTGGGAGGCCGTGAGCGATCAGCTGGAGCATGCAGCCCAAATGACAGCGGGCGGCGGACATACCAACTAAGCGGTTTACCTGCGGCGGGGCGACCTGAACGGCTGCTCCGCCTATTATTTGTGCCCAAGGGGACGGCATTCTGTAGGCATGCCTGAAACTATATTCTCAGACGAGAATAATTTCTCAGAATCATTATTCGCACCGAAGTATAATCTAATTACAGAATAAAGCCTGCGGCGAGGTGCCCGGGTGTATCGTTCGAAAGGGTTGAACATGTTCGATATGGTTTCTCGCCGCGGATTCGTCTCACTCTCTGCTGTCGCCGCTGCCGGCCTTGGCCTTGCCGGCTGCTCCGGCAACAAGACGTCTGAGCCGACTGGCTCCGATGCCGGTTCTGCTAAGGCATCTTCCAAGAAAGCTGTCGAGCTTCAGGTCTTCGCTGCCAACTCTCTCGAGAAGGCCCTGCCCGAGGTCCAGGAGCTCTACACCGATCAGACCGGCACCACCTTTGCCGACACGCAGTTTAAGGCCTCCGGCGACCTCGTCGAGCAGATGCGTGCCGGCGCCACGGCTGATGTGCTCATCACCGCTTCCAAGGGCACCATGGACGACGCCGAAGCCGCCGAGCTCGTTGACGCCGACACCCGTGAGGATATGTTCGTCAACGACCTCGTGATCATTCGCGCCGAGGGCTCCGACACCAAGGTCGAGGCCATCGCCGGCGTCGCGAATCTGGACGGCAAGATCGCCATCGGCGACGCCAAGACCGTCCCCGCCGGCAAGTACGCCAACCAGGCCCTGGCCTCCGTGGGCCTCTATACCGGCACCGAGGGCGACGACGGCGAGTACGCCTCCGAGATCGCTGACAAGGTGGCCCTGGCCGACAAGGTCGGCACTGCTGCGTCTTACGTCTCTACGGGCGACTGCGTGGCTGGCTTTGTCTATAGCTCCGACATCTTCCGCTACGACGGCATCGAGGAGGCCTTCGTGTGCCCCGAGGATTCGCACAAGCCCATTGTGTATCCGGGCGCTGTCGCCGATGGCTCCGAACATGCCGACGAGGCCAAGGCGTTTATCGACTTTTGCCTGTCCAGCAAGAAGGCTCAGAAGATTTGGGCTAAGTACGGCTTTGAGCTTTCCGCGTAGTGCGGCTTGGCGCGATAATTCCATCGTTTTGTGTTTCACTCCGTCCTTGTATTCGCTTGGAGCTTTTCGTGCTTAATAGATTCCGCATGCTCGTCGCCTGTGCTTTGACCTTCGCGCTTTGCTGGGTGCCGGGATTTGCGTTTGCTGGGGTCGCTGAGGACGGGGCCCAGGTTGCTGCGACCGCTCATGGGCTTTCCTATGGGATCGAGGGTTTTGAGCGGTTGGCCAAGGGGACCGCTCGTGCTATGGAGGGCCAGCCTGAGGGCTACCGGTTTCCCGTTGACGAGGACGTGGACCTTGTAGTGGCGCCTGCTGCCGATCGCGTTGTGGTGTGGGTATCGCCCAAGGCGGCCGAGAAGTATGGATTGGATCCGCAGGACAACGAGTGTGTATCGGGTCTCAAGGCCCTCGTCTGTGAGCTCGACAGCGCAAACTCCATGGGAGGTGCGCAGCTAGGGGACGTTGATCTTCCTTGGTATGTTACGGCGGAAACAACGTTTGATGCCGGCGGGTATACCTATGGCTTTGACGAGCACGGTGCGGATGGGGACCGCTATGTGGTGATTGCATCGGCCTCGGGTGATGCCAAGGGCGGCGCGCGCTGGCTTGATAGCGCTCAAATGGTAGAAGCATCGTCTGTCGTGTTGCGGGATGAGCAGGGTCCCTTGACCTCTCTGGCCTCCTTTTTGGGCGACATCGACTATCGCCCGCTTTGGGTGTCCATAAAAACGAGCGGCCTTGCCCTGCTGATTTCCTTTGCGCTGGGCCTGTTCGCCGCGTGGAAGACTATGGGTACCTCGAGTCGCATCAAGGGCCTGCTCGACTCGGTCTTTACGATTCCTATGGTGCTGCCGCCCACGGTCTGCGGCTTTCTGCTCCTCATGCTATTTGGCCGCTCGACCGGGGTGGGCCAGTGGCTCATCGCGCACGGCGTCTCGATCGTCTTTACGTGGCCTGCGGCGGTGATATCTGCCGTGGTGGTGTCGTTTCCCCTGGTCTACCGTACGGCGCTCGGTGCCTTTGAGAGCCTCGACACGCAGATGCTCGATGCCGCGCGAACCCTGGGATGGTCCGAGCGTCGCATCTTTACCAAGCTTATGATGCCGCTTGGCTGGCCCTCGATTGCCGCCGGCGCGGTGCTTGCCTTCGCGCGTGCCATGGGCGAGTTTGGCTGCACCCTGTTCTTTGCGGGCAACTACGCCGGCATTACCCAGACCATCCCTATCGCCATCTACTTTGAGTGGATGGGCGGCAACACCTCGGTGGCCCTCTTTTGGGTCGTCGTCGTGATCGTGTTTAGTTTCCTGGTCATCCTGTTCATCAACATGTACACGGCGCATTCGCAAAAGTATCGCGAGCGTGGTCTCTCCCGTGCAGAGCGCAAACAGGCCAAGCAGCTGGGTAGCCAGATCGATTCGCTCGACCCAGTCGGCGGCGATGCCTTGCGCATCGATCGCGAGGCGCTGGCCGAGCTTATGCGCGATGACGCAGCACCGCAGGGAGGTCGATAAGCTATGTCGCTCGTTTTGGATATCAAAAAACGCTATCCCGGGTTTATGCTCTACATGCAGCTTGAGGCCGGCGAGGAGCGTGTGGCGCTGCTGGGCGCCTCGGGCTGTGGCAAGAGCTGCACGCTGCGCTGCATTGCCGGCGTGGAGACACCCGACGAGGGAAAGATCGTCGTCAACGGCGTGACCTTCTTTGACTCTGCGGCGGGCATCAACCTTTCGCCCCAGGAGCGAAAATGCGCCCTGATGTTTCAAAACTATCAGCTGTTCCCTAATATGACGGTGGCCGATAACGTGTGCGCCGGCGTTGAGGGTGCAGGCGACGCCGCGGCGCGCAGGCAACTTGCCGAGCGCTACCTGGGTATCTTTGGACTGGCCGACTTTGCCGACCGCTATCCCGCGCGCCTCTCGGGCGGCCAGCAGCAGCGCGTGGCGCTCGCTCGTATGGTGGCGGCACACCCGGGCATTTTTATGTTCGATGAGCCCATGAGCGCGCTCGACGCGTATCTCAAGAGCGCCCTCGAACAGAACATGCTCGACCTGTTCGACGTATGCAACCGCACCGTGCTCTATGTGAGCCACGACATCGACGAAGCGTGCCGCCTGTGCCAGCGCATCTGCGTGATGCACGACGGGCATGTTGAGGAGATTGGCTCCGTCGAGGACGTGGTCCGCCGTCCGCAGACGCTGGCGGCGCTGCGCCTGACGGGCTGCAAGAACACAAGCCGGGTGCGCAAGATCGGCGACGAAGAAGTTGAGGCCCTCGACTGGGGCATGAGCTTTAACGTGGGTCGCGAGGTTCCCGATAATGTAGCGTACCTGGGTATTCGTGCGAGCTACTTCCATGTGGACAACCGTGCCGAGCGGGGTCGCAACAGCTATGACCTGCGCGTGGCCCGCGTGAGCGATTCGCGTTTTGAGCGCCTGGTTCTGCTGGATGTGCCGCGTGCCGATGCGCCCACGCGCCTGCAGTGGAAGGTCAACAAGGTGGGCATACCTGTCGACGAGTTGCCGCAAGCAGGCGAGACGCTGCGCATGCATTTTGATGCCAGCAGGATCCATTTGGTTTGTCGATAGCGCCGGGTAATGCCGTCGGGGAATATAAGCCTCCGCGGCTTTGTTTTTGCCGTTCGCCGAATGAGGAATGACAAACTCTTATCAATCAAGATAATTATTTATTAGACGACGGCACACGACGCTGTCGTACGAATGTCAACGGTGTTCGCATGGTCGATGACCGTTGATATAGTTGACCTCGACTTGTAAAGGAGGGTGCGCACATGCCGCAGACGACATACATTCGCCGCGTTGCCGCGCGCGCCCAGTATATGGCTCGGAGCCGCATATGAGCAGGTATGTTCACGGCTCCGGGAGAGACGACGCACAACTAAATAATCGACCGCAAAGCAGGTTCCCTAAAATTCCGGGTTTGAGCACGGTCGGGCAATCGCCGTCCGTCGTGCATCGATACCGCTGTTATCCGTTTTTGGTTCGAGAGGGGAACCGTTATGGCTGAAGAATTTGATTTCCACCCGATGTGGGAGAGCCTCGGCATGAATCTTGCCGACCACGACATGCTGCTAGGCGCCGTGGGCCAGATGTACGGCGATATGTTCTTGACGCAGAACAATCGCCCCAAGTCCACGTCCTACCTGGACTTTGTGGCCACCAACATCCACAGCGGCCGTATTAAGGAGATGCTCGACAAGAAGGAGGCTGGCGAGGCCACCAAAATCGTGGGCAGCTTCTGCGTCTACGTGCCCGAGGAGATTGTGCTCGCCTGCGACGGCATTCCCGTTGGTCTGTGCTCGGGTGCCGATTGGGCGACCGACAAGGTCGAGGAGCACTTGCCGCGCAACACTTGTCCGCTTATCAAGAGCTTTGCCGGCTTTAAGCTGGGTGAGGTCTGCCCCTACATTGAGTCGAGCGACTTGGTGGTAGGCGAGAACACCTGCGATGGCAAGAAGAAGGCCTACGAGTTTTTTGCCACGCAAAAGAACATGTACGTCATGGATATTCCCAACGTACACGACGAGTCGACGCTTGTGACCTGGAAGGCCGAGGTTAAAAAGCTCGCCGCCAAGATTGAGGACGAGTGTGGCGTCACGATTACGCGTGAGCGTCTGAAGGCCGCCATCCGCGCCGTCAATGAGAAGCGTCGCGCCCTGCAGCGCCTCGCTGCCACGCGCGCTGCCGACCCAGCGCCCATTAGCGGTCTCGACAGCCTGCTGACCGTTCAGGCCGCCTTTATGGACGACACGCCGCGTCTGACTGGAGCCATCAACGATATGGCGGCTGAGTGCGAGCAGCGTGTCGAGGCCGGCGAGGGCGTGGCGCCCAAGGGGACCAAGCGCATCCTGTACACCGGCACGCCCATGGCCGTGCCCAACTGGAAGCTGTTCAACCTCATCGAGAAGGCCGGCGGCGTTGTGGTAGGCGAGGAGTCCTGCACGGGTTCGCGCTATTACAAGGACCTGGTCGACGAGTCCGGTGAGACGGTTGACGAGATGCTCGATGCCATCGCCGAGCGCTACTTTAAGATCAACTGTGCCGTCTTTACGCCCAACGACCAGCGTATGAAGGACATTGTCCAGATGGCCAAGAACCTGCATGCCGACGGCATTGTCGACGTGGCCCTGCAGTTCTGCACGCTCTACGAGATGGAGTCGTTTGCCGTGGAGAAGGCCGCCGAGGAGGCCGGCATTCCATTTATGCACATCACGACCGACTACGTCGGCGAGGATGCAGGCCAACTGCAAACCAGGATTGAGGCTTTCTTGGAAACCATTTAGGACTATTCGTCCCGGCGGCTTCCCCAGGCACCCGATCTTGCTGTTCAAACCGTCGCTTGCGTACCAGAAGTACGCGGCGCTCCTCTTTCACGGCAACCTCGGGCACCTGGAAAAGCCGTTTCCTTGGTTGTTTAAAAGGTTTGTTAAGGAGTTATATGTCGGAAAATATTGAGCAGCCGTTGCCGTCCACGTTTGAGGAGTTCAACGAGCAACGCAAGGCGGCGTTTATTCGCGTCAAGGATTACAAACAGGCCGGCAATCGCCTGGTCGGCTATTTGTGCAGCTATACGCCGCTCGAGATTATCGATGCCGCGGGCGCTGCAAGTGTGGCCTTGTGCGGCACATCCGACGAGGTGATTCCCGAGGCCGAGAAGGTGCTGCCGGCAAATCTGTGTCCGCTCATCAAATCGACGTACGGCTTTGCCTACTCGCAAAAGTGCCCGTTTACGTACTTTAGCGACATGATCATCGGCGAGACCACCTGCGACGGCAAGAAGAAGATGTACGAACTGCTCAACGAGCTCAAGCGCACGCACATTCTGCATCTTCCGCAGGGTCGCGATCGCGCCTACGAGCGTAAAGGCTGGTACGAGGAGTGCCGCCTGCTCAAGGAGGAGCTCGAGGGCTTCTACGGCATCACGATTACCGACGATGACCTGCGCGCTGCCGTCCGTCGTCGCAACCGTCTGCGTGCGGCCCAGCTCGAGATGTTTGCGCTGCAGGCCAACCAGCCGGCTGCCATGAGCGGCGTTGACCTGATGAGCACCATGTTCGCCGGTACGTTCAGCTTTGATATCGAGGCCTATACGCAGCAGCTGGAGCAAAAGGTTGCCAAGCTGCGCGAGACCTACGACGCGGGCGAGCGCCCGGTTGCGGCGGATGCCAAGCGCATTCTGATCACTGGCTGCCCGGTGGGCGGCGTGATCAACAAGATCGGCCGTACTATCGAGTCCAACGGCGGTGTGGTCGTGTGCATGGACGACTGCTCGGGCGAGCGCACGGCGGCCATGATGATCGACCCGGAGGCTCCCGATATCCTGCGCGCTATCGCCGACCGCTACCTGGATATCAACTGCTCGGTCATGACGCCCAACGACGGTCGTATGGAAAACACGCTGGCCATGCGCGAGAAGTATCACGTCGATGGGGTAGTGGAGAACGTGCTCCAGGCGTGCCATACCTTTAACGTGGAGAGCGCACGCATGCAGGAAGCTGTCGAGGGTGCGGGCATTCCGTACATGAAGATTGAGACCGACTACAGCAACGGCGACATGGGCCAAATCGAGACCCGCATCGCCGCCTTTATCGAAACCCTCTGACATCTGAGGCGCCCGACCTTCCGGCTCCAACCCTCCTCGCGTACCTTGAGTACGCTTCGTCGGGCTTGTCGCTCGGAATCTCGGGCACCTCAGACGCCAGAGGGCCGTTGTTGCAGCAGTGTCTGATCGTTTGATTTTCTTGCTGATTAGGAGAGAGCCATGATAGGGATCGGGATCGATATCGGGTCTACGGCGGCTAAGGCTGCCGTGGTCGATGGGGAGGGTTCGGTGGCGTGGACGTGCGTGCAGCCCACCGGGTTCTCCTCGGTCGATGCTTCCGAGCGGCTGCGCGAGGCACTGGCAGCGGCCGGCTATGACGTGTGCGCCGACGATGTTCGCGTGGTCGCGACTGGCTACGGCCGTGTCGCGGTGCCCTATGCCAACAAGGTAGTGACCGAGATCACCTGCCATGGTGCCGGTGCGGTCCGCCTGTTTGGCGAGCAGGGCACGGTGATCGACGTGGGCGGCCAGGATACCAAGGTCATCCAACTCAAGGGCGGCCGCGTGGCAAAGTTCGCCATGAACGACAAGTGTGCCGCCGGCACGGGGCGCTTTCTGGAGATCATGGCCGACCGCCTGGGCATTTCCCAGCAGCAGATGGCCGACCTGGCGCGTTCCGGCGAGCCCACCAAGATCAGCAGCATGTGCACGGTGTTTGCCGAAAGCGAGGTCATCAGCCTGATCGGTCGCGGTGAGCCGCGCGAGAACATTGCGCGTGGCGTGATCGACAGCGTGGTCTCGCGCGTGGCGACCATGGCCGGGCAGGCCGCGGGCGCCCCGTACTACCTGACCGGTGGCCTGTGCGAGAACGCCTTCGTGGTGGAGCGGTTGGGCGAGCTACTGGGGTCGCCGGTGACCACCTCGCCCCAGGCTCGCTTTGCCGGAGCGATCGGCGCGGCTGTCCGCGCCGCCGCCTTGGCCTAGGGGTGTACCGCGACATGCGCATCCTCAATATCTCGGCACAAAAACCAGATAGCACTGGCAGCGGCACCTACCTTGCCGCGCTCGTACGCGAGCAGATCGAGACGGGGCATCGCGCCGCCGTGCTTTGCGGCGCGGCACCGGGTGATACCCAAGGCGAGCTGGACCGGCGTGCTGCCGTGTTTGCCGTACCGTTCGAGTCGCCCGAGCTGCCGTTTCCCATCTGTGGCATGTCCGATGTCATGCCCTATCCCTCCACACGCTATCGTGATCTGACGCCTTCGATGCTCAAGGCATTTGAGCGGGCATTTGCTGCTGCAATCGATCGAGCGGTGACTGAGTTTCGGCCCGATCTGGTGCTCTGCCATCACCTGTATCTGGTGACCGCATTGGCGCGCGAGTGCGTCCGAGGCGTGCCGGTTGTTGCCGTGTGTCATTCGACCGACCTGCGCCAGCTGCGTTCGCATACGCTCGAACGCGATCGCATCGTAAGTGCGGTTCGTCGGCTCGATGCCGTCTTTGCGCTCCATGCTGAGCAGGCTGAGCAGATTGACCTGGTGTGCGGCGTCGATGCCGATCGCATCCACGTGATTGGGACGGGCTACGACCATCGCGTCTTCTGCCGCGATGCAAGCGTAGCGAGGCAGCCGGGATCGCTTGTGTACGTGGGCAAGATTTGCTTTAAAAAGGGCGTCGAGTCGCTGGTTCGAGCTGTGTCATTGCCGATTGACGATGGCGTCCGCCCATCTGGCTTGGTACTTGTGGGCGGCCGCGGGGACGATGCCGAGTACGCGCGTATCGAGCGCTTGACCGCGGTCTCGGATGTGCCGGTGACGCTGGCGGGGCGCCTGGATAGCGATGGGCTCGTGCGTGCCTACCGCAGTTCCGACGTCTTTGTGCTGCCTTCGTTTTACGAGGGTCTGCCGCTCGTGACGATCGAGGCCCTCGCGTGCGGCTGCAAAGTTGTGGCGACCGATTTGCCCGGCGTTCGTCCCTGGATGGAGGCGATGCTTCCCGGTGCTCCCGTGACGTGGGTGGCGTCGCCGCGTATGACGGATGTCGACACGCCCGTGGCGGCCGACCTTCCGTTGTTTGAGCGCGCACTGGCAGATGCTATCGCGCAGGCGCTTGCGGCGCCGCTTTCGACGTTCGAGCCGTCGGCGGTCTCTTGGGAAGCGTGCCTGGCGCGTATACTTAAAGTCGTTGATTTGTTGGAAGGGGGTTCGTATGGCTAAGGACACCATGAGGCTCACGTCCATGACGGCCGCGAGCGGTTGAGCCGCTAAGTTGGCTCCTGGAGCCCTCGCCCAGGTCTTGGGCGACTTACCCAATGTGCATAACGACAACCTGCTCGTGGGGTTCGATACCTCCGACGATGCGAGCGTCTTTCGCGTTGGCGACAACTTGGGTCTCGTGCAGTCCATCGACTTCTTCCCGCCGATGGTCGATGACCCGTTTCTGTTTGGCCAGATTGCCGCGGCCAACTCGCTGTCGGACATCTACGCTATGGGCGGGCGGCCGAGTCATGCCATGAACCTGCTCTGCATACCCAGCTGCCTGGGTGTTGAGGCTGCTGGCCAGATTCTGGCGGGTGGCGCCGACAAGTGCGTCGAGGCGGGCTGCGCCATCGCGGGTGGCCACACCATCAACGACGACGAGCCCAAGTACGGCCTGTCCGTGAGCGGTTTTGTGCCACTCGACCGCATGCTCGCCAACAGCGGCGCGCGCGTGGGCGATGTTCTGCTGCTGACCAAGGCGATCGGCTCGGGCATCATCACCACGGCCATTAAGGGCGAGCTTATCGAGCAGGATGAGGCCTGTCCGATGTGGAACTCGATGCGCACCCTCAACGAGGCCCCGATTCGCCTGGCCGAGGGACTCGAACTTCACGGCTGTACCGACGTCACGGGCTTTGGCCTGATTGGGCATGCGTGCGAGATGGCCGAGGGCTCGGGCGTGCAGATTGAGCTTGCATCGGGGGCGGTGCCGCTCTTTGACCAGGTGCTCGACATGGCGCGTCTTGGCATTATCCCCGCCGGCGCCTACCGCAACCAGGACTTCTTTGGCCCGCGCGTGGCGGCCGACGATGACCTGGAGCCGGGCATGCTGGATGCGCTGTACGATCCGCAGACCTCGGGTGGCCTGCTCATCGCGGCGCCTGCTTCCGATGTGGATGAGCTTGCGTGCCGTCTGCATAACGAGGATCGTATCGCTGCCGTTATCGGTCGCGTGTTCGAGGTAGCGCCGGGTGGTCCTGCCGTTCGCGTTGTGCGTTAAGAAAAACTGTCTATGCGACCGCCCGTCTATCCGGGCGGTCTCTTTCGAAAGGATGTAGCTATGTCTACTAAGATTGAAGTCAACGCCATGGGCGATGCCTGCCCGCTGCCCGTCGTCAAGACGCTCAAGGCGCTCAAGCAGCTCGATGGTGAGGGCGTTGTCGTGACCTCGGTCGATAACGAGACCGCCGTCAAGAACATCTCCAAGATGGCGCAGGAGAAGGGCTGCACGGCCTCGGTCGAGAAGATCTCGGACGCCGAGTGGCACGTGACCGTCACGACCGCGGGTGCCGTGGCCGTTGCGGACCCCGAGCAGGATGGCGCTGCCTTCTGTGATGCCAGCGCCGGCAAGGGTGGGCTCGTCATTTCCGTCTACACCGACTGCATGGGCCGTGGCGACGACGAGCTGGGCCACAAGCTCATGAAGGCGTTTATCTTTGCCGTGACGCAGCAGGAGGAGCTGCCCGCGACCATGCTGTTCTACAACGGCGGCGCCAAGCTTACCGTCGAGGGCTCGCCGGTGCTCGATGACCTGAAGGGCCTGGCGGAGCAGGGTGTCGAGATTCTCACCTGCGGCACCTGCCTCGATCACTTTGGCATTAAGGATCAGCTCGCGGTGGGTGAGGTCACGAACATGTACGTGATCGTGGAGAAGATGGAGCAGGCCGTGCGCGTCGTGCGCCCGTAGCGTATTGGTTGGAGTTGCCATGAGGGAGAAGCGCCCGGCGCTTGTCATCACGTTTCCCACCACGGCGGCCGCCATGGGCTGCGAGACCCTATGCATCGAGCGCGGCCTTCCCGGGCGAACGATTCCCGTGCCCGGGGAGGTCGCTGCCGGCTGCGGTCTGGCGTGGAAGGCGTTGCCTGCCGATGAGGAACTGCTGCGCGCCGAGCTTGCCGCAGCGGGCATTCCCACCGAGGGCTATACCGTGATTGATATGTGGGAGGTCGTGCGATGATCTATCTGGATAACGCGGCGACGACCATGCACAAGCCGCAGACGGTCATCGATGCCGTGACGCAGGCGATGTGCTCGCTCGGCAATGCCGGGCGCGGCGCCACGTCGGGTGCCCTCGATGCCGCTCGTACGATTCACGCTTGCCGTGCCAAGCTCGCGCGCCTTTTGGGTTGCCCGAGGGCGGACCATGTGTGCTTTACGCCCAACTCCACGGCGGCGCTCAACACCGCCATCAACGGGGTGGTGCGTCCCGGCGACCATGTGGTCACAACGGTGCTCGAGCACAACTCCGTGCTGCGTCCGCTCAACCGCCTGGCGGCAGAGCAGGGTGTGACGGTTGAGCATGCGGGTTGCGACGCGAACGGCGCGCTCGACTACGACGAGCTCGAGCGGCTAGTCACGCCCGGTACGCGTGCCGTGGTGGTGACGCACGCCTCAAATGTGACCGGCAACGCGGTCGACATTGCGCGCGTGGCGGCCATGGCCCATGCGGCCGGTGCGCTGGTGATCGTCGATGCCTCTCAGTCTGCCGGCACGGCGCGTATCGATATGCATGCCATGGGGCTCGACATTGTGTGCTTTACCGGCCACAAGGGGCTCATGGGACCCCAAGGCACCGGCGGCCTGGCCGTGGCGGAGGGCATTGACGTGTCTCCGTGGGCCATGGGCGGCACGGGCGTGCACAGCTTTGACCCACTGCAGCCACTTGAGTGGCCCACGCGCCTGGAGGCGGGCACGCTCAACGGCCACGGCATCGCGGGACTTTCTGCCGGTCTCGACTTTATCGAGGCGCAAGGCGGGGTCGAGGCGATTACGGCGCATGAGCGCTCGCTTGCAGAGCGCTTCCTCGCCGGTGCTCGCGAAATCCCCGGCATTGCGCTCTACGGTGCGTTTGACCAGCCCGTGCGCTCGGCGATCGTCTCACTCAACGTGGGTGATATCGACTCGGCCGAGATCTCGGACGCGCTCATGCAAGGGTGGGGGATTGCGACGCGCCCCGGTGCCCATTGCGCTCCGCTCATGCACCGTGCGTTAGATACCGAGCGCCAGGGTGTCGTCCGCTTCTCGTTTGGGTATTTCAACACGACCGAAGAAGTCGACACGGCTATCGATGCTCTGCGCAATTTAGCCTGCTAAAGCTGCTGGACCGTTTATACTTGCGGGACGGGTATTTTGCCCGTCCCGTTTTTGTTTCGACCCGAAAGGTGTGCCTATGGCTTCATCCGCCCCGCGCGGTCTGCGTTCCGACCATGTCGTTACCGTCGGCATTGCGCTGTTCTCGATGCTCTTTGGCGCCGGTAACCTCATTATTCCGCCGCTGCTGGCGCTGCAGGCAGGTTCTGCCACGCCGGTTGCCATGATCGGCTTTTTGATTGCCGCTATCGGTCTGCCCGTTATGGGATTTATCGCCGTCGCGCTCGCTGGCACGGCCCGAGAGCTGGCCGGGCGTGTGCATCCTAAGTTTGGCGAATTCTTCGTTGCGGCGGTCTACCTGGCCATCGGTCCGTGCCTGGCCATTCCGCGCACAAGCTCTACGGCGTTCGAAATGCTGGTGCCGCTGCTACCCGAGGGCGTTTCGCTCGGCACGGCACGTCTGGTGTTTGCCATCGGGTTCTTCGTCGTCGCGTTTGCGCTCACGCTACGTCCAGGCGTCATCACGCGCGTGCTCGGCCGCATTACGGGCCCTGCGCTCATTGCGCTCATCGTGCTGGTCGTGGGTGCTGCCGTGATCTCGCCGCTGGGACCGGCTGCCGCGCCGCAGGCCCCTTACGATGCAGGCGCCGCTGTGCAGGGCTTTCTGACTGGCTATCAGACCATGGACCTGCTCGCGTCACTTGCCTTCGGCATCATCATCGCCGAGACCATCCACGAGCTGGGTGTTACCGATGACAAGCGCGTGGCCTTCGAGATCTCGCGTTCCGGTGTTATCGCCGGCGTGCTCATGGCCATCATCTACTGCGGCTTGGGCCTTGCCGGTATGCAGCTCGGCACCGTGATGCCCGACGCTACCAACGGCGCCGCCATCCTCGCCCGTTCGGCCTCCATGCATTTTGGGCTTGCCGGCACGGTCGTGGTCTTTGCGATCTTTTTCCTCGCCTGCATGAACGTGTGCATCGGCCTCATCAGCTGCTGCTCGCGTTACTTCTGCGAGACGTATGTGGTCGAAGGGGGAGCGGAGGCCTCCGAGGAGGCCATGCGCCGTCCCTTTGCGGTTCTCGCCTTTGTGTTCGCAGCGTTTTCGTGCGTGCTCTCCAACGTGGGTCTCGATGTGATCCTCATGTTCTCGGTGCCTATGCTCAACGCCTTGTATCCCGTTGCCATCGTGCTGGTACTGATGGGCCTGGTGCACGGCTTTTGCGACGCTCATCCGCAGGTGTGGGTCTGGGTTGGCGGTGTGGTTGCCGTGCAGAGCGTGATCACCTCGGTCCGCGACGCATTCTTTGCGGGCGCGTGGTTGCCGTTCGATGCGCTGCCGCTGGCGGATATCGGTGCCGCGTGGGCGCCGGTTGCCGTGGTGGCATTTGTGATCGGTCTGCTCCATAGTCGTTTTGTCGCACATTCGAGGAGCTAAGGCATCAATGCTTGCACAGGCGGGGAGTCTCCCCTATAATTTCCTTCGCTTTGGGACACGCAAGGTTTAGACCTTAGCTGCTCAACACCTTCGGGACGTGGCGCAGTTTGGTAGCGCGCCTGCTTTGGGAGCAGGATGTCGCAGGTTCAAATCCTGTCGTCCCGACCATATCTTGCGGGCGTAGTTCAATGGTAGAACCCCAGCCTTCCAAGCTGATGACGCGGGTTCGATTCCCGTCGCCCGCTCCATAAGATAGATGAATGGCTCTGGTTCCTTTTGGGACTAGAGCCATTTTCATATACATGCCGGGGACCCCACATCCCCTCCTAAGTTGCGGTGAAATAGTTCCTGGATTAGCCGCAAAAGCTGTTATCCAGGAACTATTTCACCGCAACTTATTGAGGCCGAGCGGCCTGGGTCGATGATGGGTTCTGTTGTCGAGAAGATGAGGGCAGCCTGTCAGGAGTCTGCGTAGGGTTTTGTGGTTGGTATACCGTAACCGCGCATCATGGAGCCGAACGCTTTGACATCGTAGGTGTCTGAGAGCTTGAAATGAATGACGTTGTGGCCCATGGCACGCAAGTTCGCGTCGCGCATGAGGGCAGCTCGATAGGTTTTTGCCGCAGTATGTTCCGGATCATTTTGGGCATCGTCCTCAAACTTGCCTAGTCCATGCAGCTCAGCCAGCATCCAAGAGCCGTTTGGCATCTGCCAGCCGTAATCTGCCAAATAATAGCCGGCGTTTCCCGGTCGAGTGATTTCAACCTGAAGTTCGGGAGCGGCAACTCCCGCCAGAATCGGTGACGCATAATTTCTTTCGCAAATTGACAACCGCATAGCGGAAC
>NZ_QSPN01000024.1:0-20218 GCF_003436455.1 Collinsella sp. TM05-37
CGACCGGGCCGCGCGGCAAGGAGATATATTGCCAGACCGGAGGGGCGTCGGGGGCGGGAATCTGGGCGTACACATTTCCTACACAATTTGGGATCCGACTAACGTTTGCCAGCCGTTAACTACCCCTCGCCGAGCATCTCTTTATATAAGGCAGTCTCATGGTTAAAGCGGATACGTTCCCCTAGCTAAAGCACAGCCAGCATCGAGCAACTCATCACGCTCTTCCACTGAGAACCCCTCGGCGTAGACGCGCACCACTGGTTCGGTCCCGCTAGGACGGACCAGCAGCCACGTATCATCCTCGAATGCTAAACGCAAGCCATCCATATGACTAACGTTTTGCGGTACCTTGCCACAAATCGACTTGGGGTTTACGCCCGGCAGCAGGGTTCGCAACGTTTCGGCATCTTCGGCCTCAAGGCGCAAATCGCGTCGACCGTAACTCGTCTTACCAAATCTGTCCTCGAGTTGGTCGACCAGAACGCCCAAAGGCGCGTCCGTCTTTGCCATAAGCTCACACAGAATCAGACAGGCGAGGATTCCATCGCGCTCGGGCATATGCGCGGCGATGCCGATACCACCGGCTTCTTCGCCGCCTATGAGGACGCCACCCTTCTTCATCTCTGCCGCTATATATTTGAAACCGACTGGTTTGACGGTCACGCGGCAGCCAAGCGCCTCGGCAATGCGACGCACGAGCGTCGAGCACGAAAGATTGACGACGACGCGCCCCTCCAAATTACGAAATTGAACCAAGTCGCCCAAAACGAGCGCCATGATCTGATGCGGATGTATATATCTGCCGCGCTCGTCAACCGCGCCGATACGGTCGGCGTCGCCGTCGGTCACCAGGCCAGCGCAAGCTCCGTCCTCGATAACCGTATGCTCGCAAGCGTCCACCCACGGCTCAACGGGGTCGGGGCAGATATCTTCTTGGTCAGGCGCCTGCCCGGCGTGAATCTCGTGCACCTCAACGCCAAGCTCGCGCAGCAAGTCGGCTAGATAGCCCTGGGCTGCGCCGCCCATGGGGTCAACAACCACGCGCAGGTGCGCGGCGCGGATGGCTTCGGCATCGACAAACGATGCCACCGCTTGCATATAGTCAGGAATGATATCCGCGGTGCGATATTGCCCCTCGATCCCCATTGGCTCGGGAGCCATGGTCTCTTCGAGCTCTTCGATGACATCCTGGTTGGCGGTCGAGCCGTCACCCATGCGAATCTTGAGACACAGATAACCCTGCGGATGATGGGACCCCGTCACCATGAGCGCGCCGCACGCCTCACCGTCATAAGCCGCCGCCCACGTAAGGGCAGGGGTCGGAACAGGTCGCGAAGCGAGCACGGCGTCTAGCCCGTGCGCTGCTAGCACACCCGCCGCAAGCTCAGCGAACTCGCGCGCCAGGGGCCGAGTGTCGAACCCTATATATACCGTTTTGCCCGGATTGGTCTTTTGCCACAACTCGCCGACGGCATCGGCGATACGGGCAACGTTATCGGCATTGAAGTCCTCATCGACGCGAGCGCGCCAACCGTCAGTTCCAAAATGAATTATCGCGCACACGCGCAGACACCTCACAGTGTTTGGATCATGGTACGCATGAGGTATACCCGCGATACACACTCGGCAACCTGCCGGCACCAGCATTCACCATTTGGGCAAATGCTGCCGAGGACATGCAGGCAATAAAAAAAACCGCCCCGTATGGAGCGGTTTTGCCCTTTATATATCGAGCGCCTCGGCCATCGCTGCCGTAGTGATTGCCGTGGTTCCACAGCAACTGCCCACCATTGCGGCACCGGCATGTCTCCATTCGATGCATGCGCGCGCGAAAGCTTCGGGGTTCTCGTGCCATACGGGGCCATCCTGAGTCTGGACCGGATCGCCTACGTTGGGACGCACCGTGACGGGAGTAGTCGCCGATGCAACCATCCTGGGCACCGCCGCGTTCGCGGCCGCAAGCGAACAGCAATTGACACCAACCGAGTTTGCGCCGTGTTTTTCGGCGTACAAAACGGCTGCCTCGATGTTGAGGCCATCGCCCAACAGGTCGCCTTTATCGTCAACGACAAAACTCACCAGAACAGGCATGCCGTCGGCGGCATCTCGAGCGCCGGCAAGCATGGGCTGCAAATTACGGATAGACGTCACCGTCTCGATCAGCAGACCGTCAACGCCGGCATTGAGCAAGGCGTGCGCCTGTTCGCGCGCAATGCCTCGGATTTCACGATACTCGGCAGAGTCCTCGGCAAACCACTCAATACCGATCGGGCCCATCGAGCCCAGCAGCAGCTGAGGGTGCGCCTGGCGAGCATCGTCGACGGCCCCGCGATTGACCTCCGCCACGGACGGCGAAATCTGGTCGTGCTTGAGGGCATAGCTCGATGCCTGAAAGGTGTTGGTAATGAGCACCTGCGCGCCGGCGGCGACATACAAGCGATGGATGCGAGAAACGGTCTGCGGCTCTGCCAGATTCCAAAACGCCGGTGGAATGTCGGCGGCATCGTACTCACTCAACAAGACACTGCCCATGGGGCCCTGCGCCAACAAGGTCTCGCTCGACAAGCGGCGCGTAAGTTCCTCGGCACCAAAGCGGTTGTAATAACTCGTATCCATATATCCCGCTATTCCTCGACGCTGATTCCCTGCTTTTCGAGATAGGCGAGCCAGCGGTTCATCGTGTCCTCGGATAGTGCATGCTCCATCATGCAGGCCTCGGAATCGGCTCGCTCAAATTCGACACCGAGCTCCTGAACCAAAAACGTGCGGATGAGGCGATGACGGTACCAGATAGCCGTGCCAACCTCGCGGCCGCGATCGGTCAGGATTACCTTGCCATAGTGCGATTGCTCGACAAGCTCGGATGCCTTGAGCGCCGAAACCGCTTTATTGACCGATGCCTTGGAGACGCCAAGGCGCTGCGCGATGTCGACCGATCGCACGCCGTTGGTTTCCCCCTCTTCGCTTTCAATGCGAACCATGCACTCCAAGTAGTCTTCGTTCGCCACCGTCAGATGTAGTTCGCGCGAGCTATTTGTCGTATCCATGATCTTCCGTCCCTTCTGCATTCAATGGCTGATTCTACCCCATCCAAGCATCGCGGTATGCCGTGGCATACCGTGCTAGAGTTCTTGTTGCACACGACGACCAAGATTGGAGCGGTCTTTATGGAAAACACCACCACGAACCCCGATGTCCTCGAACGCTTTTTGCGCTACGTCCAGATCAACACGCAGTCCGAGGATGCAAACTGCGACCAGGTACCTTCGAGCACCGTTCAGTTTGACCTTGCCAACGTGCTGGCTGAAGAGCTGCGCGAGCTTGGTGCGGAAGATGCCCACGTGACCGAGCACGCCTATGTCTGCGCGCATATCCCCGCAAGTGCGGGCGCTGAGGACAAGCCCGCCCTGGGCCTGATCGCCCATCTCGACACCACCGAAGTTGCACCGGGCGCCGGCGTGAAGCCGCACATCGTACACTACGAAGGCGGCGACCTGGTCTGCGGCACGGTTGACGGTAAGCCCGTTGCCATGAGTACCGCCAAGCTTCCCGCCCTGAACGACCTCGCGGGTGAGGACTTGGTCTGCAGCGATGGCACCACGCTGCTGGGCGCGGACGACAAGGCAGGCGTCGCCGAGATCATGTCGCTTGTCGCGCGTATCGCTCAGGACCCTTCTCTGCCCCATCCCGCACTCGGCATTTGCTTCTGCCCTGACGAGGAGATCGGTCACGGAGCCGAGCTGTTGGATATCGATACCTTTGGCTGCAAGTACGCCTACACGGTCGACGGCGGCCCCATCGGCGAGCTGGAGTGGGAGTGCTTTAACGCCGCCGAGGCGACCATCCGCTTTGAGGGCCAGTCCATCCACCCGGGCGACGCCAAGGGCCGTATGGTCAACGCAGGCAATCTGTTCTGCGACTTCAACGCGTTGCTCCCCTACGTGCAGCGCCCGGAGTATACGGAAGGCTACGAGGGCTTTTATCACCTTGAGGGCGTATCTGCAACCGTCGATCACGCCACGGCGCGCTACATCGTCCGCGACCATGACGCCGCCAAGTTCCAGCAGAAACTCGACCTTATTGATGCCGCCGCCTCGATGCTCAACCAGCGTCTGGGTGAGGAGCGCGTAACGGTCGAGATTAAGCAGCAGTATCGAAATATGGCCGAAATCGTTCGTGACTATCCCGAGCTTATTGATGTTGCCAAGGAAGCCTACCTTGCCTGCGGCGTTGAGCCCCAAGTGCTGCCGATTCGCGGCGGCACCGACGGCGCGCAGCTGTCGTTCCGCGGTCTGCCCTGCCCCAACCTTTCCACCGGCGGCTATTGCTATCACGGCGTCAACGAATTCGTCCCGGTCAGTTCGCTCGTCAAGATGACCGACGTGCTCCAGGAGCTCGTCGCCCGCTTTGCATAAGCCTGGCTGCACAAGTCAAAAAGACGAATCGCCCCGTCCTCAACCAAGAACGGGGCGATTTTTTGCTGCAATGAGAACAGGTTGACGCACGCCAGCCTCTTAACGCAAGGAGTGTCCCAAACTGCCGGCACAAAAGGAACGTCCCCAAGTGCCAAGTGCATCAAGAGTGTCCCCTTTGACCAGTCGTTTAAGGACGTCCCCAATGACTAACGTCGCAGGTTGAGGACGGGCAGCGAGCGGGTCGCATTTGAGACAAGGTGACGTGAAACGAAAGGGCGCTGACCTTCTGGTCGCGCCCTTGAAGTTGAACGTCAGATTGTCCAAATGCGGCCCGCGCAGCGTCAAGCGGTTACGCGGTTTGGTAAAACCGCGTAACCCTAGTAGTTGGCCTCGTAGCCGTTGCCGTCGCCGGTGGGCTCTTCGTAGTAGTCCGAATCGCTCGAATCGCTTGAGCCATCGGAATCGTCAGAGCTGACCGATGAGGTTGCGGTACCGTTTGCGTAGTCGTCAGACGTGTTGTTGCTGAGGTCACCGATCGTAGAGCTGGAGCCGTCGGAAAGACCCATGGTGTTGGGACCCTTGGGATCCTTGCCGGCATCGACGCGCTCCATCATTTCCTTGAGCTCGTCCTCGTAGACAAAGACATAGCTCACGCCGTCGATCATGGTGCTGTCGTCGGCGTACGAGGGCAGGTTGGCCGAGTAGATACCGTCGACATCCATACCGCGCATGGCATTGACCGTAGCCACGATATCCTGAACGCTCATATCGGTTACGAGCATATCGGACAGCGAATTAACCAGGCCAAAGATCTTCGTGGCATCGAAGTTATTGAGAATCTGGTTGGCAAGGGCGCCAAGCACCTGACGCTGGTGGCGCATGCGCGTGTAATCGCCGTCGGCATAGGTGTAGCGGCAGCGGGCATAGGTAAGGGCGGTGGCACCGTCCATATGCTGCTGGCCAGCGGTAATCTTAATATCCAGGTGCTCGGGGTCGTCAACATCATCGGTTGCGTTAATGTCGATACCGCCAACCGAATCAATCAGCGCCTGCATACCGTCGAAGCTGACCTCGGCATAGTGGGAAATCTGAACACCGCACAGCTCGTTGACCGCCTCGACCATGGCCTCGGCGCCGCCAACGGTATGGCAGGCGTTGATCTTCATGGTCTCGCCCTTGTACACGACCTTGGTGTCGCGCGGAACGGAAATGAGCGTCGCCTGCTTTTGCGTGGGGTCGATGCGTGCCAGGATAATCGAGTCGGCACGATACGTATCCTCGCCCGGACGGCCGTCGGTGCCAAGAAGCAGCACGTAGAACGGATCCTTTGCCTCATCGGTGTCAACCAGAACCCGACGCAGATTGTCGGTAATGACATTAGAATCGCCGAGCTTGCCCATAATGGTGGCAAACCACAGGCCGGCAGCGGTAGTGGCGCTCAGTAGCACGCCAAGCACGACAATGAGCGCGACGTGGCGAATCGTGTGGCTACGACGACGTTGGCGAGCTCGCTCGGAATAACGAGCCACGTTATCGCGACTGTAGATCTTGGCCTGCGCACCAGTTGAGGGTCTTCGGGTGGTGGTATCCGCGAGGGGCTTTTTATTAAACATAGGCAACCTGTATTAGTAGATGACGGGATCGGAGACGGTAGCATGCTCGACATGCGCGCCGAGCGCCTGCAGCTTTTCGACAAACCGCTCGTAGCCGCGCTTGATGTGATGGATGGCCGAAACCTCGGTCGTCCCGTCGGCGATCAAGCCCGCTACGACGAGGGCCGCTCCGCCACGCAGATCGGGCGAGGTAACCTGTGCGCCCGAGAAGCCCTTGACGCCATGAATCATGGCATGATGGCTCTCGATACGAATGTCGGCACCCATGCGCACCAGCTCAGAGGCAAACATAAAGCGATTCTCGAAGATGTTTTCGGTAATAACGGAACTGCCGTCGGCAAGGGCGGAGAGCACCATAATCTGCGCCTGCATGTCGGTCGGGAAACCGGGGAACGGAAGCGTCTGGATGTCGACCGGCTTGATACGCTCGGCACGGTTCACATGGACGCCATCCTCGACGCGCTCGCAGTCGATACCCATAAGCTCCATCTTCTTGAGCACCATGCCCAAGTGAATGGGGCAAAAGCCCGTGACATCGACACCGCGATCGTCGGCCATCAACGCACCGGCAACGATAAAGGTACCGGCCTCGATGCGGTCGCCCACCACGCGATGGGTAACGGGATGGAGCTCTTCCACGCCTTCGATAGTCACGACGGGCGTACCGGCGCCAACAATCTTGGCGCCCATCTCGTTGAGCATGTTAGCGAGATCGACGATCTCGGGCTCGCGGGCGGCATTGTCGATAACCGTGGTGCCCTGTGCGCGCACAGAGGCCATGATGAGGTTCTCGGTCGCACCGACGCTGGCAAACTCGAGCGTGACGGTGGTACCGCGCAGACCTTGGGGCGCATTAGCGTTGATGTAACCGTGGGCGGTATCGAACTCAACGCCCAGGGCCTCAAGACCAAGAATGTGCATATCGATCTTACGAGCACCCAGGTTGCAGCCGCCCGGCATGGCAATTTTGGCGCGATGGAAGCGGCCCAGCAGGGGCCCCATGACGGCGGTGGAAGCGCGCATCTTGGCAACGAGCTCGTAGGGGGCCTCCCATGAATCGACCTGAGAGGTATCAATCTCGAGCGTGTGCTCGTCGAGAACATCGATCGTAGCGCCCATGCCCTTGAGCACCTTGCCCATCACGTGGACATCGGAAATATCGGGCACGTTCTGCAGCGTCGTCTTGCCCGGCGCCAGAAGCGTTGCCGCCATGAGTTTGAGCGCGGAGTTCTTGGCGCCCGAGACGGGCACGGAGCCTCCAATGGCGTGGCCACCCTCAACGCGGATAATATCCAAGGTCTACCCTTTCAAAAAGCATGCCCGGGGTGGCTGGGCCATCCCGGGCATGATGTGTTCGCAAATGGTCGAACGCTAAATCGTTTGACTATTGGGCAAGCTTGAGCTTACACCATGCGATTTCATTATAGAGGTAGGCGCGGCGTGCATCATCCTCCGACAAATTACCCAGCTTCTCTTCAAAACCTTGAATATCAGCTTTAAGCTTGTCGGCATCGACGGTCGCCAAATCGCAAGCGCGCTCGGCGAGAACGGTCACGACATCGTCCGCAACCTGGACATAGCCGCCGGCCACGGCAAACGTGTGGTCGACAGTGCCCATGGCCTTATCGGAAACGCGAACGTAGCCGCGGTCGATCGTGCAAATCTCGCTGGAGTGAGCAGGCAGGACGCCAAACTCGCCATCCGTGGACGGAATCGACACAAACGCAGCGTCGCCCTCATAGGCGCAGCTCACGGGGCACACGATGCGGATACGCATAACCTACTTCTCCCCCATCTTGCGGGCGCGCTCGCGCACGTCCTCAATCGTGGAAGCATAGCGGAAAGCCTGCTCGGGCAGGTCATCGGCCTTGCCGTCGACAATCTCGGCGAAAGAGCGGACGGTATCCTCGACGCGGACGTAGACACCGGGGTTGCCGGTGAACTTCTCGGCGACGTGGAAGGACTGCGAGAGGAACTGCTGAATCTTACGGGCACGGTTGACCGTAAGACGCTGCTCCTCGGACAGCTCGTCCATACCCAGAATGGCGATGATGTCCTGAAGGTCGGAGTACTCCTGCAGGAGCTCCTGGACCTTGACGGCGACACGGTAGTGCTCCTCGCCAACGATCGAGGGATCGAGAGCGTCGGAGGAAGACGCGAGCGGGTCGATAGCCGGGAACAGGCCGAGCGACGAAATGCTACGCGAAAGAACCGTGGTGGCGTCGAGGTGCGTAAACGTCGTGGCAGGCGCCGGGTCGGTCAGGTCGTCTGCGGGGACGTAGACAGCCTGGACGGAGGTAATGGAGCCCGTCTTGGTCGAGGTAATGCGCTCCTGGAGGTCGCCCATCTCGGTTGCCAGCGTGGGCTGGTAACCAACGGCGGACGGCATACGGCCCAGCAGTGCGGAAACCTCGGAACCTGCCTGGGAGAAGCGGAAGATGTTGTCGATGAACAGCAGAACGTCCTGGCCGCGATCGCGGAAGTACTCAGCGGTGGTAAGGCCGGCCAGACCGATGCGCAGACGCGCTCCGGGCGGCTCGTTCATCTGACCATAGACCAAGCAGGTCTTGTCGATAACGCCAGACTCGCTCATCTCGAGGAACAGGTCGGTGCCCTCGCGGGTACGCTCGCCGACGCCGGTGAACACCGAGGTGCCACCGTGCTCCTGGGCGAGGTTGTTGATGAGCTCCTGAATCAGAACGGTCTTGCCGACGCCGGCGCCGCCGAACAGGCCTGTCTTGCCGCCACGGATGTAGGGCTCGAGCAGGTCGACGGCCTTGATGCCGGTCTCGAAGATCTCGGTCTTGGTGGTGAGCTCGTCGAAACGGGGCGCTGCATGGTGGATGGGGTAGAACTCCTCCACCTCGGGCATGGGCTTGCCGTCGACGGGCTTGCCCATAACGTTCCAAATTCGGCCGAGCGTCTTGGGGCCAACGGGCATCTTCATGGGCTCACCGGTATCGGTGGCGATGAGGCCGCGCTGCAGGCCGTCGGTCGAGGACATGGCGACCGTGCGGACGACGCCGCCCGGAAGCTGGCTCTCGACCTCGAGGATCGTGCTCAGATGACCGATCGGGGTCTCGGCCTCGACCGTGAGCGCGTTGTAGATCGGGGGCACCGCGCCGTCAAACTTGACGTCGACGACAGGGCCGATGATTCGCACGATGCGACCATCACCGGCAGTCGTCTTCTTGGTGGCTTCCTCGACCGCAAGCTTTACGGTGTTATTAGCCATTACTGTTCCTCCAATGCTGAGGCTCCGCCGACGATCTCGTTAATCTCGGTCGTGATCGAAGCCTGGCGCACGCGACTATACGTGCGGGTAAGGGTCGAGATGATCGCGGTGGCGTTTTCCGTCGCGGAGTGCATGGCCTTGCGGCGTGCACCCTGCTCGGCAGCCGCCGAATCGATCAGGGCCTGGTAGATGACCGTCAGGATGTAAGACGGCACAAGCTTGCCGAGAACATGCTCGGGAGAGGGCACGAACTCGAACGTGGACGAGATGCGCTTAGGGGCGTCGGTCTCGTTCTTACGCGGACCGTGGGCCATAGCGATCATCTCGGGGTCGAGCGGCAACAGATGCTCGACGCGAAGCTCCTGATCCACGCGGTTCTTGGCGTGGTGGTAGACAAGCTCGACACGGTCAAGCTCACCGGCACGATACGCATCGCAGATATGAGAGGAGATCATGCGGGCCTGATTGAAATCGGGCTCAGAGGAGTTGCCCTCAAAGTGCATGACAACGTTTGCTCGGTCACGGAAATACGTGGCCGGTTTGCGCCCACACGCGATGATCTCGCACTCGATGCCATCGTTCGCCCAAGAAGCGGCGAGCTTTTCGGCCGTGCGCTCCACCGTCGTATTGAAACCGCCGGCAAGGCCGCGGTCCGAAGCAATGACGACAATCAGGCCACGCTTAACGCTCTCATGCTTCTGCAGCATGGGATCGGTGCCCGAACAGGAGGCGTCGCCGGCGACCGTCAACATGACGTCGGTCAGCGCCTCCTTATAGGGCTCGGCCTGCTTGGAGCGATCGAGGGCACGACGGATCTTGGCCGTAGAGACCATCTCCATCGTGCGCGTGATCTGCTTGGTCGTGGTAACCGAGGAGATTCGCTTCTTAATGTCGCGAAGGTTGGCCATGGGGCTTAGTTCTCCTCTGATCCAGAAACATCCGAATGGTGCTTGGCCATGAACTGCTGCTTGAAGTCGCCGATGACGCGCAAGAGCTCAGCCTTGGTGTCATCATCGATCTTCTTGGCGCGAACCTTGTCGAGCAGCGAACCAAAGCCATTGTCCATGTACTCGATGAGCTCGGCACGGAAGGGCAGCACGTCGGCGATCTCCAGGTCATCCAGGAAGCCCTCGTTGCCAGCGAACAGCGTAACGATCTGCTCGCCAACCTCAAACGGCTTGTAACGCGGCTGCTTCAGGAGCTCGGTCATGCGAGCACCATGGGTCAGCTGCTTCTGAGTAGCCTCGTCGAGGTCGGAGCCGAACTGCGTAAAGCCAGCGAGCTCCTGATAGGAAGCGAGGTCCAGACGGAGGTTGCCGGCGACCTGCTTCATGGCCTTGGTCTGCGCATCGCCACCGACGCGGGACACGGAGATGCCCACATCGACTGCCGGGCGCTGACCCTGGAAGAAGAGCTCGGACTGCAGGTAGATCTGACCATCGGTAATGGAAATGACGTTGGTCGGAATGTAGGCCGAGACGTCGCCGTCCTGGGTCTCGATGATCGGCAGTGCCGTCATGGAGCCGTAACCGTTCTTCTTGGACATCTTGACGGCACGCTCGAGCAGACGAGAGTGCAGGTAGAAGATGTCGCCAGGATAGGCCTCGCGTCCGGGCGGACGATGCAGCGTCAGCGACATCTGACGGTAGGCCACAGCCTGCTTGGACAGGTCGTCGTAGATGACGAGCACGTGGCCGCCGGGGTTGGTCTCGCTGGCGGGCTTGCCGTCCTCGCCGTTGTACATGAAGAACTCGCCGATAGCGGCACCGGCCATAGGCGCGATGTACTGCATAGGGGCGGAATCGGCAGCGGTGGCCGAAACGATGATGGTGTAGTCGAGCGCACCGTGCTGAGCGAGGGTCTCGCGGATGTTGGCAACCGTGGAGGCCTTCTGGCCGATGGCGACATAGATGCAGACCATGCCCTTGCCGCGCTGGTTGAGGATAGCGTCGATGGCGATGGCGGTCTTACCGGTCTTACGGTCGCCGATGATGAGCTCACGCTGACCGCGGCCAATAGGCACCATGGAGTCGATAGCGAGCAGACCGGTCTGAACCGGCTCGCACACCGGGGTACGATCGATGACGCCGGGAGCCTTGAACTCGATGGGGCGACGGTGCGTGGCGACGATGTCGCCCAGGCCGTCGATGGGCTGGCCGAGCGGATTGACGACGCGGCCGAGCATGGCACGGCTCACGGGGATATCCATAATGCGGCCAGTGGTGCGGCACTCGTCGCCTTCCTTGATGGAGTCGACGGCACCAAACAGAACGGCGCCGACCTCGTCACGGTCAAGGTTCTGGGCAAGGCCGAAGACGGTCTCACCGGTATCGGAGCTCTTGAACTCCAGAAGCTCGCCTGCCATGGCGCTCTTGAGGCCGGAGACGCGCGCGATGCCGTCGCCTACCTCGTCGACCGTTGAAACCTCATGCGTATCGACCGTCGCGGAGAGGCTCGTGAGCTGCTCCTGCAGTTTCTTGGCGATATCCTGGGCATTGAGGGTTTCGGACATTAGGCTTCACCTCCGTACGAATTAGCAGAGTTTGCGAGGGTCTCCTGCGCGATGCGCAGCTGCGTCTTGACGGAAATGTCACGACGCTCGCCGCGGGCCTCGAGCACCAGGCCGCCCACGATAGACGGGTCGACCTGCTCGATAAGGAATACCTTGCGGCCGAAGTCCTGCTCGCATTTCTTAGTGATGGTTTGACGCAGCTCGTCGTCGAGCGGGATCGCCGTGGTGACGGTCACGCCCACTACATCCTCGTCTTCCTCGGCAACATACTTAAAGGCAGCTGCCACCTTGGGAAGAAGGTCGAGCTGGTCGCGCTTGGACATGGTGTCGAGCACGGCGATGATCTCGGGGCTGGCGCTAGCCAGGCGCTCGATCATCTCGAGGTCCTCGAACACATGGTTCTCGGCCTTAGCGGCTTCCAGAAGGGAGCGCGCGTAGGTCTCGAGCACCTTGTCCTGATAGCGGCTAGTCGGCATTCAGGCTACCTGCTTCCTGGATGTAGCGCTCGATGAGCTTCTTCTGCTCGGACTCGTCCTCGAGTGCCTCGCCCACGATCTTGGTGGCGACGGCAACGGACAGGTCGGCGATGGAACTCGCGGCACCGGCGTAGATGGACTTGCGCTCGTCCTCGACGGTCGTATGGGCCTTGGCGATGATCTCCTCGGCCTCCTTGTGAGCAGCCTCGATGATACGGGCGCGCTCGGACTCGGCGTCCTTACGGGCCTCGAGGACGATGTCGGCAGCCTGACGGCGGGCGTCGGTGACGATCGAGTCGGACTCAGCGCGCTTGGCGATAGCCTCCTGCTTGGTCTTCTCGGCCTCGTCGAGGCTCTCCTCGATCTTCTTGCCGCGCTCCTCCATGGTTTTCATGATGCCCGGCAGGGCGACCTTGGCCAGCACGATCCAGATGATCAGGAAGGCGATAAGCGCCGGGATGAACTCCGCCATCTTAGGGATGAGGATGTCCGCACCGGCAGCGCCGTCCTCGGCGAACGCGGAAACCGGCATGAGCAGCGCGGCCGCGGACGCGGAGAGTGCGATCGCGCTCTTCTGGGATGAAAGATTCATACTTGACGCTCCGTGCTATTTAACGATCAGCGCGACAACGAAGCCGATCAGAGCCAGAGCCTCGCCGAAGGCGGAGCCCATGATGAAGACGGTGAACACGCGGCCCTGGACCTCAGGCTGACGGGCCATAGCACCCGTAGCACCCAGAGCAGACAGGCCGATAGCAAGACCAGCGCCGATAACACCGAGACCGTAACCGATAACTCCCACGATTCCTCCTTTGTCGTGCGTGTCTTATTTCACGCAGGATAACCTTTTTTATAACTGCCGGGCTCCATGGGTACGGGCACCGGCGGTTTAACGAATTGCTTACCTTTAAGGCGCGAGCGGAAGGCTACTCCTCCTCCGCGACCTCCTCTGCCTCGGAGACATACACGGCGGTAAGGACCGTGAAGACGTAAGCCTGGATGGCGCCGACCACAAGCTCGATCGCATAGATCAGGATGAGGATGGCAAGCCAGGCTAGCGAAGGCAGGGCGCCAACGGCGTGGGCCGCGGAAACCTGCTGAAGCAGCGGCTGCATGAACATGCTCGCCATGATGGCGAACGAGCCCATGACCACGTGTCCTGCGAACATGTTGCAGAACAGACGGACGGCAAGCGTGATGAGACGCAGGAAGGTCGAGAAAAGCTCGACGACCCACACAAGCACGTTCATCGGGAAGCTTACGCCCTGCGGGGCGAGGCTCTTGATGTAGCCGATCACGCCGTGAGCCTTGCATCCGTAGTAGATGAAGTACACGAAGGCGAAGATGGCGAGCGCGGCGGTGGAGCCGATTGCGCCGGTGCCGGGCTTCATTCCCGGAATCAGGCCGATCATGTTATTGATCAGGATGAACAGGAAAAGCGAGCACAGGAACGGGAAGTGCTTCTTCCAGTTCTCACCCACGACGCCCTTGCCGATATCGTTCTCGACGTACTCGATGATGTACTCGAAACCGTTGACGAAGAAGCCCTTGGGGACCAGGGTCTGCTTCTTCTTGAACACGGCCAGGACGATCAGGAGCACGATCGTGGAGACGATCAGCCAAAACGAGTACTGCGTGATGCCGCAGCTCAGATCGCCCACGACAGGGGTGGAGCTGAACTCGCTGACCAGATGATTAATCTCATCAGGCAGCTTTTCAAAAATTTCCACGACTTACCTTTCGACCTCATGAGGATCTCGCAGCGCCTTGACGACACGAACCGTGCAGGCAGCCATAAAGGCCACGAAGCCGATCGCCTCGCCCAGGAGGAACATGCGAAATGCCTCTCCGAACAACACAAACACAACCAAGGTAAAGACGAGCAGAGCGATTGCCGAGACCGCCAGACTCACCATACCCTTGAGCATGTCCGCATTCTGCTTATCGTCAAGAACCGGCTTGAGCGTAAAGACAAAGGGAAGGAAGGCAATTGCGCCCGCGATGGCGCCTGCAACGATAGCGAGCAGATCGGCTATCTGAAACACTGGCGTCCTCACTTTCCTTTTTAACGCTTCACAGAACAGTTCCCGCCAAACATTGGTGACTATTGTACGAGCCAATCGCTAAAGTACAACCGAAAAAGCATCGGTTAATACGCACCTGTTCGTTTTCTTAAGACCTTCTTTATGCCGCAGGTACGGTAATACGTTTTTCTCGAACCCTGCAGGGCAAAACGTCCGTTAACAGGAGTGCGCGCGGTCGCCTTTTGTTCGCCCGCGCGCACCGTTTCTTCGTATTTGCAGCCGCGGCCGTTTAGCCCAGCGACTAGAGCGTGCCGTAGATGCGGTCGCCGGCGTCGCCGAGGCCGGGAACGATGTAGGCAGCCTCGTTGAGATGGTCGTCGATGGCGCAGGTATAGATATGTACGTCGGGGTCCTTTTCGGTCAGTGATTTGAGACCCTCGGGGGCCGCCACGATGCACAGCATGCGGATGTCCTTGACACCGCGCTCGCGCAAGTAGCTGATAGCCATCTCGGCCGAACCGCCCGTGGCGAGCATGGGGTCGACAACCAGGCAGATGCGTTGGTCGATATCCTTGGGCATCTTGCAGTAGTACTCATGCGGCTCGTGGATGACCTCGTCGCGCTCCATGCCGATGTGGCCCACGCGGGCAGAGGGTACCAGGTCGAGGATGCCGTCGACCATGCCAAGGCCTGCACGAAGGATGGGAACGATGGCGAGCTTTTTGCCGGCAAGCTGCTTAAACGTGGCGGTGGTGATGGGGGTCTCGACCTCGACGTCTTCCATAGGCAGGTCGCGCATGGCCTCGTAGCCGTCAAAAAGCGCGAGTTCGCGCACGAGCTGACGGAACTGGTTGGTGCCGGTGTTTTTGTCGCGCAGGATCGACAGCTTGTGCTGGACGAGCGGGTGATCGACAAGCGTCACACGGGACGCATCGTAGGTGACGGTCATGGGTTGATTGCCCCTTTCGTTGCGGCCGCAAAACGGCCTTGCTGACAAGGCGCGCAGCAATGTCGCCACCGCACGCCATGCATTAGTTTAGCGGTTTGTTGTATCGAGCGGCCCATCGCAGCCCTACTGTGCGGTACTGAGCGAGCGCCTGACTGCGTCACACCAGCCCGCAAGGTTTTGCTCGCGACGCTCGGCAGACATGTGGGGAAGGAAGGTCCTAACGATCTGGGCATTTTGCTCCAGCTCTTCTAGGTCTTCCCAATAGCCGACGGCAAGACCCGCCAAGTACGCGGCACCGATTGCCGTGGTCTCCACCGTCTCGCATTGCAGCACGGGGATATCCAGCAGGTCGGCCTGGAATTGCATGATGAACTCGTTGCGCGAGGCACCGCCATCGACAGACAGGCGCTCGATCGAAAGCCCCACGTCCTGCTCCATGGCGCGCAGCACGTCGTAGCTCTGATATGCCATGGATTCGCAGGCGGCACGTACGATGGTCGCACGGCTCGAGGCGCCGGTCAGACCGCACACGATACCGCGGGCATGCGGGTCCCACCAGGGAGCGCCCAAACCCGCAAAGGCGGGAACGAAGTAGCAGCCCTCGTTGTCGTTAATCGAAGCGGCAAGTTGTGCCGACTCGCTCACGCTCGAGATGATGCCCATGTTGTTGCGAAGCCAGTTCATGGTGGAGCCGGCGGCAAAGATAGAACCCTCGAGCGCATAGCTGATTTTGCCGTCCGCGGCGATACCGATCGTGGAGACCAGACCGTTCTTGGATTCGACGATCTCGTCGCCGGTGTTCATGAGCATAAAGCAACCCGTGCCATAGGTGTTTTTGGTCTGGCCGGGACGGAAGCAGCAGTGGCCGAACAGCGACGCCTGCTGATCGCCCACCACGCCCATGATGGGTGGCATGTTGGTCATGATGTCGCTCGCGACGCGACCGTAGTCGCCCGAACTCCAGCGAACCTCGGGCATCATGGAACGCGGGACGTCGAAAAGCGCCAGCAGATCGTCGTCCCAATCAAGCGTATGGATATTAAAGAGCGCGGTGCGGCTGGCATTGGTGTAGTCGGTGGCAAAGACCTGACCGCCGGTGAGGTTGTAGATGAGCCAGGTGTCGATGGTGCCGAACATGAGGTCGCCCGTCGCCGCGCTCTCACGCGCACCGTCGACGTTATCGAGAATCCACTGCACCTTGGAGGCCGAGAAATACGGGTCGAGCGTAAGCCCCGTGCGGGAGCGCACCAGCTCCTCGCAACCCTGTTCAACCAACGCGTCGATTGCCGGCGCGGTACGGCGGCACTGCCATACGATGGCGTTATAGATCGGCTGACCGCTCACGCGGTCCCAGACCACCGTGGTCTCGCGCTGGTTGGAGATGCCGATGGCGGCAATGCGGTCGGAGTGGATACCGCTCTTAAACTGGACTTCCATCATGACGGCGATCTGGCTGGCAAGGACCGCCATGGGGTCTTGCTCCACCCAGCCAGGGCGCGGGAAGCTGGTTTTGACGCTACGACGCGCCTGGGCGACGATGCAGCCGTACTCGTCGACGATGGTCGCGAGTACCGAGGTGGTGCCGCAGTCGAGCGCCATGATGTAGGAACCGCCGAAGCTAAACGAGGCGTCTTCCATACCCAGGCTACCTAGATTCAACGACATCGCTTACACCTTTCTATTGCATCGGGTCGGACAGGACCCGCTCGATCTCTGATGCGGGAAGCGCGCCTTGGCGCAGGATCTGGAGCTCACCGTGCTGAAACGACACGATGGTCGAAGCGTCGCGACACGGGGTCTCACCGGCGTCGACGGCCACATCGACCCCCTCCAGGATGCGCTCCTCCACCGTGACAAAGCTTGCCGGCGCGGGCGCGCCATGCGTGTTGGCGCTGGTGCAGGCAAGGGGGCTGCCACAGGCGCGGATGAGCGCCTGCACCACGGGCGAGGCCGAAGCGCGAAGCGCCACCGTGTCGTCGGCGGCGCGCATGAAGGTCGGCACGCAGGGGGCCGCCTTGACCACGATAGTCAGGGCGCCCGGCCAGCATCGTCGGGCGAGCACGCGGGCCTCGTTAGGGATATCCACGCCATAGCGGACGAGTGCCTCGGCATCATCGACCAGCCAGGCAACCGTTTGGGTGAGCTCGCGCTGCTTGAGGGTAAAGATACGACGATAGCCGGTACCGAGTGCGGGGACCGCGGCGCCGTTGACGGTGGCCTGCGGATCTCGCGGCCACGATGGGAATTCGCTTGTATCTTGAGGCACGGCGTCCGAAAAGGCGTTAACTGCCACAGCGACACCATAGACGGTCTCGGTCGGGATCAGGGCCAGACCGCCACAGCCGAGCACCTCGGCCGTGTGCTCGACGGCAAGCCGATGCGGCTCGCGCGCTCCCTCGTATACCCGATAGACCGTCTGCATGTGTATGCCAGCCCCTTACGCTCTGGTGCAAGTTTGTTTACTGTGGGGCATTCTCGCACGAAACGTTCAATCTATTTGCCCAGAGCGCATGTTGGTTTGGTGAGCGGCTCTAGTAGTCGGTGAAAGTGAGGGGGTTATTGGACGGCTGCGAACTTCTTTGGTCTTCCGGCGTGACGTTCTTGGGCGGCGTAACGCTCGATACTGTCTATCGTTATCATCCGACGGCCGTCGACGAGTTCAACATCGAGTTTGCCGGCTTTGACCAGCGCGGTAATCCGCGGAGCGGAGACTTTGAGGTCCAGCGCTGCGTCTTTAAATGTTCGGCACGCCGCTTCCCGAGCGTCCTCGTGGTCGATTTCGACTGAAAGGGCCACGACCTCGGCCGAGCGTTCGTACCCTGCCGGAGTCAAACCGTTGTTGAGGTCGTCGGCCAAAAACGCCATCAGTGCCTCGGTGGCATGGGCAATCGCTTCTTCGCGCGTATCGCCATCGGCAAAGGCGCCGGGAATCTGCGGGAAGCTGGCGCAGTAACCGTCGTCTTCTTTTATGAGAACGCAGTCATAGGTAAATCGCTGCCTCATTTTGCCTCCAACTACCATCCAGCTTGGCGACGAATACTTGCCCACGTGCCCTTCTTTGGTCGATCACCACCAGAGCCGTTCACGGTGACAACACGGTCACCAGAAACATACTTAGCATGACTACCGACTTGCGCGACCTTCACGAATCCATCGTGCTTGAGTAGGGCAATGATTTCCCGAAAGGTAGGGGGTTGCATGGGCCGACCTCTTTCAGCCGTCCTAATTATAAACTACTTTATAATTTTTGCTAACCAGTTAATAAATATTACTGGCGCTGTTTGGGCTCGGTGACGATGGCTCGGACGATGCGGGGGCGATCGGTGAGGTCGTGGACGATGCGCACGTCCGACAGACCCGCTTGGCGGCAGAGCTCGGCCGCAGCGTCGAGCGCGCCCTCGTAGAGCTCGCAGGCAAACAGGCCGCCGGCGCGCAACATGTAGGGCGCCGCGTTGAGCAGGCGGCGGAAGATATCGAGGCCGTCGGCACCGCCCTCGAGCGCCAGATCGGGCTCAAAGTCCTTGACCTCGTGCGGCAGCGAGCGCATGACATCGGTGGGGATGTAGGGCGGGTTGGAGACGAGTACGTCAAAGGTGCCCCACTCTTCACGGGGAATGGAGCTCACCAGGTTCGTGAGGCTGAAAGCGACCTCGTCGGACGTGAGGCCAAGCGCATCGCGGTTTTTGGTAGTAAGGTCGATGGCGCGCGGCTCGATATCGGTAGCAGTGCAGGTGACGTGGCCGCGACGCTCCCAGGCGATCGAGAGCGAGATACAGCCCGTGCCGCAGCCGACCTCGAGAACGCGGGCAGTGCGGGGCTCGGCTGGGGCAGGCGCAGCGGCATCCTGAGCTGAAACCGTCTCCTGGTCGGCGCCCTCGATGGCGATGTCGTATTCGTCGAGCTCGGGCTCGGCGGCTTTTGCGGCTTCGGCTTCTGCTGCTTGCGCGGCGGCTTCCTCGGCCTCGCGATCGGCAAGCTCCTCGGCATAGGCGCGGCTACCGAGCACGTCGCTACCCAGCGCAGCCTCATCGGCGGCCGTCAGGTTGGCAGCACGGCGCTCGGCGGTCGCGCGTTCGTCGGCCAACGCCGCCTCAGCTTTGCGGGCCTGCTCGACCTCATCGTTCCAAGGCAGCTCAACACGCTGACGGGCAGCGGCCTCGGGGCTCAGCACCTCGGTATCCAGATAGTTCAGGACTTCTTCGACGAGCATCTCGGTCTCGGGGCGCGGGATGAGCACGCCGGGGGCGCACGCGACGTCGATCATGCGAAACTGCGTGCTGCCCGTGATGTATTGCAGCGGCTCGCCCTTAGCGCGGCGGACAACGGCCGCATGCATGGTCTCGAGCTGGGCCGCGTTAAGCGTCTCGTCCATACGCATATATAGGTCAATGCGCGCCAGGCCCGTGGCGGCGCACAGCAGCCACTCGGCAGAAAGACGGGGGTGCTCCTCGCCGCGCTCGGCCAGGTACTCCTTGGTCCACTCGAGACAACGCTTGATGGTCCAAATCTCGTTTGCCATGGGGCCCTCCCCTCTTAAGCGCCGGACGGCGCGCGAATGTCGGAGCAGATTGTAAGCGAGGCCAGCGCTTGGCAAGGGGCGATTGAAGGCGATTATCGAGAATCAGCCCAGAATTTTGCACCGAGCTCGCTCAAAGTGTTCATTCGCTGACGTCTAAATTTGCATTCGTCAAGCTTTTGGCAAGGTTGCCCCAAAACTGACCAATATCTAACCAAGAACTTGCCACATCGCTTGACGCACGACCCATCAAAAATCGCTCCGCGACTTCTTGGACGTTTTTTCGAGCAATATTTTCAATTGCAGATGCATGCCGTTAATTACTTTAAGCAGGTAAGCAGCTCAAAGGCCATCAAAACCGATTGAATAACATCTCAAAGCAATGTGCCCTGCCTAGTCGTTGGACGTTCTTGTTTGACTAGTCATTTAACAACGTCCATTACAGTCGAAATTGTCAGCCCGGGCCCGTCTCGGGCTA
>NZ_QSPN01000025.1:0-18754 GCF_003436455.1 Collinsella sp. TM05-37
GCACGAGCCGGAGAGCACTTAATGTGCTCTCCGTGCGAGCAGGACTGCCCGAGCAGGCGACCAAACCCCGCGCCCATCCCGGCGAGCGCTTGGGAATCGGTAGCTTACAGGTGCGAGATGATCAGTTCCATCTTGCCTTCGAGGTCAATGGACTCCACGGTGCTGGGGGCCAGCAGGTGGCTTCCCTTGTGGACGGGGTCGCCGCAGACGGTGCCTTCGCCGTCGATGACCGACAGGCACATGAAAGGCCAGCGCTGGTCGAGGGTCTTGCTGCCGTTGACGCGCACGCGATCGACGGTGTAGCAGGGGTTGGACTCGAGTTCGGTCACGCCGTCGACTTCGGGCGCGGTCACGGTGCCGTCGGTCGGGGCCTGAGAATCAAAGTCGATGCAGTCGAGACTCTGCTCAATGTGCAGGGGACGCAGTTTGCCGTCGGTGCCGGGACGGTCGTAGTCGTACAGGCGATACGTCACGTCGCTCGACTGCTGCGTCTCCAAAATGAGCGTGCCGGTCTTGATGGCGTGGACGGTACCGGAATCAATCTGGAAAAAGTCGCCCTTGTGGATCGGCAGCACGTTGAGCATGTCGTCCCAGCGGCCGTCTTCGATCATCTGTGCAGCCTCGGCGCGGTCCTTGGCGCGCTGGCCGACGATGATTGTGGCGCCGGGCTCGCAGTCCAGCACATACCAGCACTCGGTTTTGCCCAGGCTGCCGTTCTCGTGCTCGGCGGCGTACTCGTCGTTGGGATGGATCTGGATCGAAAGGTCGTCCTTGGCGTCCAGAATCTTAATGAGCAGCGGGAACTCCTTGCCCTCGCAGTTGCCAAAGAGCTCGCGGTGCTCGGCCCACAGCCATGACAGCGTGTGACCGGCGTACGGGCCCTCAGCGATCTGGCAGTCGCCGTTGGGGTGTGCCGAGATGGCCCAGCACTCACCGATGGGACCCTCGGGAATGTCATAACCAAATACGGTTTCGAGCTGGCGGCCGCCCCAGATCTTCTCGTGAAAGATCGGCGTCAGTTTAATCAAATCGGACATGTTCATACCCCCATGGTGTTGCGCGGCCGCCCACTCTAAACGAGCCGTAACGAGCGCCCGCATGACTACAAAAACCTATGCCAACGTTACGTTGTGCAGCTCAAAGCGGTCACCAACGTTGCGCGAGATCGAATGCTCAAAGGCGGTGCCGCTATCCAAAAAGCCAATCTGGTTGAGCTCGAGCAGGGGAGAGCCGGGTTTGGTGTCCAGGCGCTCAGCCTCTTCCTCGGTTGCCGCCACGGCACGGATGGTGCGGTGGAAGCTCGAAATCTTCAGCCCGCACTGCTCGCGGATGAAGCTATAGATCGATCCGTACAGGTCCTTCTTTTTAAGGCCCGGGATCAGCTCGAGGGGCATATAGGTGTACTCGATAACGATGGGCTTCTCGTCGACCTGGCGCACGCGCACGATGTGGTAGGCAAAGTCGTCCTCGGCAATTCCCAGCTGGGCAGCGACGTCCGCCGGTGGATTGACAATCGAGAAATCGTAGACCACCGAGGTCACCTTCTCCCCGCGGTGCTCATACGAAAAGCCCTGGGCACGGTCGTTCTTGCCCTGGAAAAACGCCTTGCCGGGAAGCCCCGCCGTGTCCTTGACGTAGGTGCCCGATCCGCGCCGACTGGTAATAAGACCTTCCTCGGTAATCTGCTCAATCGCTCGTTTGACGGTGATTTTAGAAACGCTATAGAGCTCGCAGAACTCGACGACGGTGGGCAACTTGTCGCCCGGCTTAAGAGCACCGTCCTCGATGCTTCGGCGGATATCTGCAGCTATTGCCTCGTATTTGGGAATCATGGAACCCCCTTTCCGACATACATAAATGCATAAGTAAGTATAACCCTCTGCGAGGCATCCATATAACTCCTATCTAAGAAGTTCGAGAAAGAAAAAAGAAAAAGACGCTTTACTTATAAAATTAGAGCGCTATAGTTGTAGCCAACAAACGGAACCCTGCCGCTCGGTAGGACCGACCGTTTGGGGACGGTTTTGTTTTGGCGGGTTGGATACCCAGATAACCGGTGCGCGCCCGCGCCGGATAACCTGCCAAGGCAAACCCGTCTCCAACCGGAAGCTCTAGAACACGAAAGCGAGGACTTCGATGGCACAGTATCAGCTGCCCGGCGACTTCTTCTTTGGCGCCGCTATGTCCGGCCCGCAGACTGAGGGCCAATGGAACCAGGGCGGCAAGCTCGAGAACCTGTGGGACACCTGGTCCATCCAGGATCTGGATTCGTTCTATAACCGCGTTGGCTCTTATGCCGGCAATGACTTTATGGCCAAGTACCAGGAGGACCTTCGCATTTTGAAGGACTTGGGCCTGGATACTTATCGCACCTCCATCCAGTGGAGTCGCCTGCTCGATGCTAACGGCAACCTTAATGAGGAGGGCGCCGCGTGGTATCACGAGCTGTTCCGCGCCTCTCGCGAGGCCGGCCTGGAGCCGTTCGTCAACCTGTACCACTTTGACATGCCCACCTACCTCTTTGACCGCGGCGGTTGGGAGAGCCGTGAGGTCGTCGAGGCTTACGCCCATTACGCCGACGTTGCCTTCCGCGAGTTTGGCCAGGAGATTAAGTACTGGTTCACCTTTAACGAGCCCATCGTCGAGCCCGAGCAGCGCTACCAGGAGGGCGTGTGGTTCCCGCAGCTCCATGACTATAACCGCGCTCGCACCGTTCAGTATCACATCTCGCTGGCGCACGCGCTGGCCGTGGCCAACTATCGCCGCGCCTATGACGAGGGAGCCGTTCGCGCCGATGCCAAGATCGGCATGATCAACTGCTTTACCCCGGTCTACACCAAGGAGAACCCCAGTGAGGCGGACCTCGAGGCCGTGCGCATGACCAGCGGTATCAACAATCGCTGGTGGCTCGACCTTATTACCAAGGGCGAGCTTCCCGCCGACGTGCTCGACAGCTTGGCCGAGGGCGGCGTTAAACTCCCGTTCCGTGCCGGCGACCAAGAGATCCTCAAGCAGGGTGTTGTCGACTGGCTCGGTTGCAACTACTACCACCCTACGCGCGTTCAGGCTCCGGCGAGCAAGATCGACCAGTACGGTCTGCCGCACTTTGCCGACGAGTACGTGTGGCCCGACGCCGTTATGAACGAGAGCCGCGGCTGGGAGATCTACCCGCAGGGTCTCTACGACTTTGGCATGGACTGCGCTAAGAATTACCCCGATCTTGAGTGGTTTGTATCCGAGAACGGTATCGGCATCATGGACGAATACAAGAATCGTGACGCCGAAGGGACCATCCAGGATGACTACCGCGTCGACTTTGTGCGCCAGCACCTGGAGTGGGTCGCCAAGGCAATCGCCGAGGGCGCCAAATGCCGCGGATACCATTATTGGGCCGTCATCGACAACTGGTCTTGGGCCAATGCCTTTAAGAACCGTTACGGATTTGTCGAGGTCGATCTCATGGACGGTTACAAGCGCCGCCTTAAGAAGTCGGCAGCTTGGCTCAAGCAGGTCGCAACGACCCACGTGGTTGACTAGCGACCAGGCGAACGCCCAGACCGCGCGCCGCCGCGCGCAAAACATGGCACATCTGGTGGCAAAGGGCGACAGACCACCGTGCGCATAGGAAAAGGCCGGATTTGATAGTTAGGAGCAATCATGGCCAGTGAAAACGGAAAGAGCTTCCTCGACAAATTTGCCGAGGTCTCTGCGAAGGTGGGAAACCAGGTTCACCTGCGTTCCCTGCGCGATGCCTTCGCAACCATCACGCCGCTCTATATCCTTGCGGGTATCGCGGTTCTTATTAACAATGTTGTGTTCCCCCTGTTCCCGCTCGATGCGGCGGGCCTTGCCAACCTTCAGACCTGGGGTTCGGCAATTACGCTGGGCACCCTCAACGTCTCTGCCATTATCTTGGCAGGACTGATTGGCTACAGCCTCGCTAAGAACGAGCGCTTCGATAACCCGCTTGCCTGCATGGTCGTCGCCATCTCCGCTTTCGTCATCATGATGCCGCAGCAGATCACCGCCACGCTTGCCGCCACGAGCCCGCTGCTCACCGACAAGATCACTTCTGCCGAGGTCACGGGCGCCCTTTCGACTGCCAACACCGGTACCAACGGTCTGTTCGCGGCTATTATCATCGCCCTGCTCTCCGTTACGCTCTTCATCAAGATCTCCGGCGTCGAGAAGCTTAAGGTCAAGCTGGGCGAGGGCGTGCCTCCCGCGGTCTCCAACTCCTTTAACGTCATGATCCCGATGCTGCTCAACCTTTCGATCTTCGCTGTTGCCGCGGCCCTGCTCGCCGTGTTTGCCGGTACCGATCTGTGCACCATCATCTCCACGTGCATCTCCAACCCGCTTAAGAGCATCATGAACGCCGGTCCGTGGGCTGTTATCCTCATCTACACCCTTGCGAACCTGCTGTTCTGCGTCGGTATTCACCAGTCCACCATCTCTGGCGCTACCGTCGAGCCGATCCTGACCATGCTCATCGTCGACAACATGGCTACCTTTGCCGCCGGTGGCACCATCCAGCCCGACCACTACATGAACATGCAGATCGTCAACAGCTTTGCCCTTATCGGCGGCTCGGGCTGCACCCTCATGCTCCTGCTCGATACCCTCCTGTTCTCCAAGAACAAGGCTTCCAAGACCGTTTCCAAGATGGCTCTCGTTCCTGGCCTGTTTAACATCAACGAGCCGGTTATCTATGGTTACCCCATCGTGTACAACCTGCCGCTCATGATTCCGTTCGTGCTCCTTCCCGACCTGTTCATCGGCATCACCTATGGTCTGACCTGCGCAGGCATCATCAGCCCCTGCATTGCCCAGGTGCCTTGGACCATGCCTCCCGTCATCAACGCTCTGCTTGCTACGGGCTTTGACTGGCGCGCTGGCGTGTGGCAGGCGCTCGAGCTTGTCATCGGCATGGCTGTCTACCTGCCCTTTATGAGGATCTCCGAGAAGGCCATCGCCAAGCAGGAGGCCCTTGCCGAGCAGAACGCTTAAACGTCGTTCTCCCTTTCACCGTTGCGGGCGCCGGTACGCGGTGCCGGTGTCCGCGGCTCTCCTCTTGTGTTGAGGCACAGGGGGTGGGTACAGTAACCACAAGGAATAAAACCAGTTGTCGTCTGCGCGCCGCGCAGTTATAAGGAGGAAACCATGAAGAAGATCATGCTTTGCTGCAATGCCGGCATGTCCACGAGTCTGCTGGTCCAGAAGATGCAGACTGAGGTCGCGAACCGCGGTCTGGACATCGAGGTCGAGGCTCGTCCCATGAACGAGGCTCACGATCACCTGGACGAGTGCGACATCTTGCTGCTCGGTCCGCAGATTGGCTACACCAAGGGCGATTTTGAGAAGGAGGCCGCCGGTCGTTTTCCGGTCGAGGTCATCAACATGGTCGATTACGGCCGTATGAACGCCGCCGGCATCATCGACCACTGCGTCAGTGTGATGGGCTAGGTGCAGCACATGGAGGATATGAATGAGCTGCAGATGACCTGCTTCGAGATCATCAGCTACGTCGGCACCGCTAAGAGCATGTATATCAATGCCGTGCAAGAGGCCAAGGAGGGCGATTTTGACGCCGCCGAGGAACTTATCAAGCAGGGCGACGAGGCTTACAACGGTGGACACGATGTCCATATGGGGCTCCTCAAAAAGGAGGCCAACGGCGAGCGTAACGGCGAAGCCCCGCTGATTCTGCTGCATGCCGAGGACCAGATGGCCGGCACCGAGACCATGCGCGTCATGGCCACGGAGCTCATCGAGGTCCACAAGCTGCTGCAGGCGCTTAAGGCCTAGTCGGCGTTATCGCCGCGATGGAGTGTGCGGTTCACCAGACAATTCAGTCCCTTTCACGGGCGCTGGGAGTTTTCCGTCTCCCGGCGCCTTTGTATTTGGCGAAGGGCTGCGCGACCTGTTGGGCGGGCCTTCGTGTTTTCCCAGATAAAACCTGCCAAAACAAACCTGTCCCTTTTGGGCAGGTTTTTGCCTGGGGAGCGGTACCATACAGGCAATGTTTAAACGAGAAAGGTTGGCTCCCATGGAACCTAAGCAGTACTACATCGGCATCGACGTCGGCGGCACTTCGGTTAAGGAGGGCCTGTTCGACGAGGACGGTAACCTGCTGGCCAAGGCCAGCGTGCCTACGCCTCCTATCGTTGACGCCGCGGGCTTTGCCGCGGTGACCGAGGCTATCGACCAGGTGGTCGCCAAGGCTCAGATTCCGCGTGCCTTTGTGGCGGGCATTGGTCTGGCCGTTCCGTGCCCCATCCCGGCATCGGGCGATGCCAAGGTCAAGGCCAACATTGCCATCAACCTGCCCGAGCTAAGGGTCGCCATTCAGGAGCACTGCCCCGACGCGGTCGTTAAGTACGAGAACGATGCCAACGCCGCTGCCATGGGCGAGGCCTGGCTCGGCTCTGCCAAGGGCGTGCAGAACGTGGTGATGGTCACCATCGGTACCGGCGTGGGCGGCGGCGTTATCGTTAACGGCGACGTGGTATCGGGCGTTGTGGGCGCCGGCGGCGAGATTGGCCACATGTGCCTGAACCCCGAAGAGGAGCGCACCTGCGGCTGCGGCGGCCATGGCCACCTGGAGCAGTATTCCAGCGCCACCGGCGTGGTGAGCAACTACCTTGCCGAGTGCGAGAAGGCAGGCGTCGAGCCCATCGAGCTCACCGGCCCCTCAGATTCCAAGGACGTGTTCCAGGCCTGCCGCGAGGGCGACAAGCTTGCGTTGGCCGCGGCCGATACCATGGCCGACTATCTCGGTCGCGCACTGGCGCTTATTGCCAACGTGGTCGATCCCGAGATGTTCCTCATCGGCGGTGGCGCCTCCGCTTCGGCCGATGTCTACCTCGACAAGGCTCGCGAGTACTTCCAGCGCTACGCGCTTTCTGCCTCGCGCGAGACGTCCATTAAGGTCGCCTCGCTCGGCAACGACGCCGGCATCATCGGTGCCGCCTACGTAGCCCTGCGCGCCGCCGGCAAATAGCTGGTGCAAGGGGGACAGGTTACTTTGCACCAACATGGTGCGAAAGGGACAGCCTTGGCCCCCCATGCCTGCCACAAAATATGCCGTGGCCCTTCCGTCTGCGAAGGCTCGGCATCGGCGTGCTACCATAGCTACGTCCAAGTACACATATCAAGTGGAGGATATCCATGGCAAACGTTCTTGTCTTTGGTCACCAGAATCCCGATAACGACGCCATCATGAGCGCCGTCGTCCTGTCCCAGCTGCTCAACCAGGTTGAGTATGCCGGCAACACCTACGAGGCCTGCGCCCTTGGTCAGCTTCCGGCAGAGTCTGCCAAGCTGCTCGCCGACGCCGGCATTGCCGAGCCCCGCGTGATCGAGTCCGTCGAGGCCGGTCAGCTCGTCGTCCTCACCGACCACAACGAGTCCGCCCAGTCCGTCGCCGGCCTTAAGGACGCTACGGTCTTTGGCGTCGTCGATCATCACCGCATCGGCGACTTCGAGACCGCCGGCCCGCTGCACTACATCTGCCTGCCCTGGGGCTCCAGCTGCACCATCGTCACCAAGCTCGCCGACGTGCTCGGCGTTGAGCTTTCCGACGTCCAGGCCAAGCTGCTGCTCTCGGCCATGATGACCGACACGCTCATGCTCAAGAGCCCCACCACCACCGATGTCGACCGCGCCGTCGCCGCCAAGCTCGGCGAGCAAGTGGGCGTCGACCCGGTCAAGTTTGGCATGGAGGTCTTCCTTACCCGTCCGTCCGGCTCCTTCACCGCTGCCGAGATGGTCGGCAACGACATCAAGATGTTCGAGCCTGCCGGCAAGAAGCTGCTCATCGGCCAGTACGAGACCGTCGATAAGAGCCGTGCGCTCGGCATGATCGACGAGATCCGCGAGGCCATGCGCGCCTACGCCGCCGAGAAGGATGCCGACGGCATCGTCCTGTGCATCACCGACATCATGGAGGAGGGCTCGCAGGTCCTGCTCGAGGGCGAGACCGAGGCTGCTCAAAAGGGCCTGGGCATTGCCGACGAGCACGACGGCGTCTGGATGCCGGGCGTCCTCTCCCGTAAGAAGCAGGTCGCTGCCCCCATTATGGCCGCCTGCTAGGTTTAGTTGACCAAACGCCACGACCGGATCGCGGACACCCCGCGCTCCGGTCGTTTTTTGTGCATGGCACCGCGTCGTCTCTTGGACAGGCGCGCCCGTGCCGTTGAGCAAATAATGTTCAACCTGTGGTTCCGCTTTTCGGCCACGCCTGCGTGCTTGTCGTGCAGGGTAGGCTAGATGCAAGCGTAATACGTTAGAGCGCGGCGCCGCCACTTGGGCGGGCCGTGCTTTTTTAAGACGGGAGCCATCCCGTGAAAGGAGCCGCCCATGGCAGCAACTGAGCAGCTGTTCAACGTTCGTGAGCGCAAGCGCTTTGAACGTCACGACATTTGGGAGCGCATCGCCGAGAACGGCACGATTTCCGCCGCCGTCATGGTCTTCGCCGCCATCGCCGCCGTCATCTGCGCCAATACCGATGCCTACGAGGCCATCCATCACTTTTTGGAGACTCCGCTGTATGTGGGTCTGGGCAACCTTACGGCCGGTCTCACCGTTGAGCTTTTCGTCAACGACTTCCTCATGGCGATTTTCTTTTTGTTGGTGGGCATTGAGCTCAAGTATGAGATGACGGTCGGCGAGCTTAAAAACCCGCGCCAGGCCATGCTTCCCATGCTGGCGGCCGTGGGTGGCGTCGTCGTTCCCGCCTGCATCTATCTGATCTTTAACCATGCCGGCGCCCGCAACGGTTGGGCCATCCCCATGGCAACCGATATTGCCTTTGCGCTGGGCGTGCTATCGCTTTTGGGCAATCGCGTGCCCAACGGCGTGCGTGTGTTCTTCTCGACGCTCGCCATCGCCGACGACCTCATCTCCATCGCCGCCATCGCCATCTTCTACGGTCAGAGCCCCAATCCGTTTTGGTTGGGCGCCGCCGCGCTTGTGACCTGCGCGCTCGTGTGGCTCAACAAGACGCAGCATTACCGTCTTGCTCCGTATTCGGTACTGGGTCTGCTGTTGTGGTTCTGCATGTTCAAGAGCGGCGTACATGCCACGCTCGCCGGCGTCATCCTGGCCTTCACCATCCCGGCCAAGTGCGGCGTCAAGCTCGATAACCTCACCGATTGGCTGGGCGAGTGCCTGCCGTTGCTCGATGACCGCTACGACGACGAGGCGCACATCCTGGGCCAGCATGACTTTACCGTCTCGACCACCAAGGTCGAGCGCGTCATGCACCGCGTGACCCCGCCGCTTATCCGCATGGAGCGTCTGATTTCCACGCCGGTCAACTTTGTGATCCTGCCGATCTTTGCATTCGTGAACGCACAGGTTCGCTTAGTGGGCGTGGACATGAGCACGCTGCTCACCGACCCGGTGACGCTCGGCGTGTACTTTGGCATGCTGCTGGGCAAGCCGATCGGTATCTTTGGCATGACGTTTGCCCTGGTTAAGCTTAAGGCCTGCGAGCTGCCGCATAACGTTAACTGGCACATGATTGCCGGTGTGGGCATTCTGGGCGGTATCGGCTTTACCATGTCGATCCTCATCAGCGGCCTCGCCTTCCCGACGGCCCAGTTTGAGGTCCTGGCCGCAAAGGCCGCTATTCTCGCCGGTTCGGTCACCGCAGCCGTGCTCGGCATGATCTACATGAGCGTGGTCTGCAAGCATCCCTCGCCCAAAGACGAGTAAGAGCGCGAAAACCGGCTCCAGAACCGATTCGGGCGCGTTCAAAATGCGGATTCGGGCGGTGCTTGCCGCCTGCCAGACACGCCAGTGGTCAAAAAACGCCGTTTGTGAGTACTGTCACAAACGGCGTATCATTTTAGGTGCGGAAAATAATGAACAAAGTTATAAGAACTGTACGTTAATGAGTGACCATCGACTTCCAATTTGGCGCTAGCTGACGGTGATTAGGAAGTTTCAAGTCGAGTTTTGCCGATTTCGACCAAGAATCGCTGCTACTAAAAAGGTAACAGTACTCATATTTGCCCTTTTTTGGCCACAAGCCCTAAAACAAGCCTCGCCAAGGTCGGGAAGCGGGCCAAATCGCCGGCCTCGAGGCTTATTCCACCGTTCCGTAGACGGCGCCCCAGCCGTGGGCGGCCAAGGCGGAGTTGAGCTGGTCGCAAAGTGACTGGCGGTCGTAGTAGCCGGGCGGCAAAAGATTCACGATCTCCATGAGGTCGGGCGCCAGGTCCAAGATTTCGGCCTGTACGATCAGATCCAGGCGGTCGATGGCGTGGCGGTCGTAAAACAGTCCGTCGACCAGGCACTGCAAGTCGCCGAATTCCTCGGCCTGAAACGATCCGTACTCCATAGTGCCTCCTTGGGCGCCCCACGCCGGCATGCGCGGCGATTCGTAATTGATTGCGATGAACTTAATCTATCACGGCTTCATAACGTTGCGACGATGGCGGTCTATACTTAGACGAACTGCAACGTACCGCTTCGCGAAAGGTCGCACCCCATGCAGACGATCTACCAGAAGATGGAAACCACCGAACTCGATGCCGCCATCGAGGCGCTCAAAGCCGAGGTCGCCGAGGTCAAGGCCAAGGGCCTGGCGCTCGATATGGCCCGCGGCAAGCCGTCGCCCTCCCAGGTGGACATCTCTCGACCCATGCTCGATATCCTCAATGCCGATGCCGATCTGCACGACGGCAACGTCGACTGCTCCAACTACGGCTGCTTTGAGGGCATTCCCTCGGCACGCAAGCTGGCGGGGGAGTTCCTGGGTTGCCCTGCCGAGCAGACGCTCGTGCTGGGTTCGTCGAGTTTGCTGATTGAGCACGACATCGCCGGCATGTTCTGGCGCTGTGGCTCGTGCGGCAGCGACCCTTGGGAGGCTTACGAGGCAGCGCACGACGGCAAGAAGGTCAAGTTCCTGTGCCCCGTTCCCGGCTACGATCGCCACTTTGGCATCACCGCCGACTTGGGCATCGAGAACGTCCCCGTCGCGATGACCGACAATGGCCCCGACATGGACGAGGTTGAGCGCCTGGTTGCCGCCGACGATTCCATCAAGGGCATCTGGTGCGTGCCCAAGTATTCTAACCCCACGGGCATCACCTTTAGCGAGGACACTGTGCGCCGCCTGGTCGAGATGCCCACGGCCGCGCCCGATTTCCGCATCTTTTGGGACAACGCTTACTGCGTGCACGACCTGTACGACGAGACCGACGAGCTCGCAAATATCTTTGACCTCGCTCGCGCGGCGGGCACCGAGGATCGCGTGGTGGCCTTTGCCTCGACGTCCAAGATCACCTTTCCGGGCGCCGGCATCGGCTTTATCGGTGCGAGCCCCGCGGTCATCGCCGAGTTCTCCAAGCGCCTGAAGGCCGGTCTTATTAGCGCCGATAAGCTCAACCAGCTGCGTCACGTGCGCTTCCTTCCCACCATCGAGGCGGTCAAGGAGCACATGAAAAAGCATGCCGAGTTCCTGCGCCCGCGCTTTGAGGCCGTTGAGCGTAAACTCACCGAGGGCTTGGGTAACACGGGTTGCGCCACTTGGACGCATCCCCATGGCGGCTACTTTGTGAGTTTCGATGGCCCCGAGGGCTCGGCCCAGAAGGTCGCCGCGCTTTGTGCCGACCTGGGCGTCAAGCTCACGCCGGCTGGTGCCACCTGGCCTTATGGCAAGGATCCGCGCGACACCAACATCCGCATCGCGCCGAGCTATCCCACGGTCGAGGACCTGGAGGCTGCGCTCGATGTGCTGGTGCTGGCTGTCAAGCTCGTCGCTGCCGAGCTTGCGCGTGCCGAGCGCGCCTAACGCGTAGGGCCCCGCAAGTCCGCGCCTAGTACTATCCGCACTTTCGATACGTAAAGGAGCGTATACATGGATTTGGGTATTTCCACCAACCCCACGCCAGAGCTCTACACCATTAAGGTGACCGGTGAGATCGATATCTCTAACGCCGATAGCCTGCGCAATGCCATCGACCTGGCGCTCGAGCAGCCCACTGAGGCCGTTGAGCTCGATTTTGCCCAGGTGAGCTACATCGATTCGACGGGCATTGGCGTGCTTGTGGGCGCCGCACACCACGCAGCTGATCATGGTAAGCGTTTTAGCTGCGTCAACGTGCAGCCCCCGGTGATGCGCGTGGTTCAGCTGTTGGGCGTCGACCAGGAGATTTCGATCACCGCTGCATAATCTTTGCCCCCAAAAGGGCGTGCCGTTTGGCATATGTTTGTGATGCGCTCGGACGTTTTGGCGTCCGGGCGCTATACTTGACCGAATGAATAGACGAGTTCCGGCCGAATGGCGCGGTGCGGGCTCGACTCACATCGAGCCTTGGAGGTATGTGTGTTTGGTATTGGAGAGGGTGAGCTCGCGATCATCGTGGTCTTCGGCTTTTTGCTGTTTGGCCCGGATAAGCTCCCGCAGATGGGCCGCACGATCGGCCGTGCCATCCGTCAGTTCCGCGAGACGCAGGAAAAGATGACGGCCGTTGTTCAGTCCGAGATTATCGATCCGGTGAGCGAGGCCGCGTCGGCCCCGGTCAAGCCCAAGAAGACTGCTGCGACCGACGACGATTCCGATGCGAACGAGGATGCCGCCGAGACGGCAGCGCCCGCCAAGAAGGAGACCTTTGCCGAGCGTCGCGCCCGTCTTGCTGCCGAGAAGGCCGCAAGCGAGGGTGCTGCTGAGGGCGAAGGCGCTGTTGATGAGGCCGAGGGTACAGAGCCTGCTGCTGCCGTCGAGCCCGAGCCTGCTGCAGAGCCCGAGCCCGAGCCGGCAGAGCCCACGACGGCTGACCTCTACGCCCGTCGTCCCCGCAAGCGCAAGGCCGTCGTCGACCAGCTCGCTCGCGAACTCGAGGCCGAGGACGCTGCCGAGACTGCTGCCGCCGACGCCCCGAAGGGAGGCGATGAGTAATGCCTATCGGACCTGCTCGTATGCCGCTCTTCGATCACTTGGGAGAGCTCCGTCGCCGCCTGACCATCGTGGTCGTGTCGGTGTTTGCCGCCGCCATCGTGCTGTACTTTGCCACGCCCGTGGTGCTCGATATCCTGGAAGATCCCATCCGCTCGTTTGTGCCGGACGGTAAGTTCTACATCACCACCACACTCGGCGGCTTTGGCCTGCGCTTCTCGCTGGCCATCAAGATGGCCGTGGTCATGTGCACGCCCATGATCATCTGGCAGATCCTGGCATTTTTCCTGCCGGCGCTGCGCCCCAACGAGCGCAAGTGGGTCGTGCCCACGGTGCTCGCCTCGACGGTGCTGTTCTTCCTGGGTGCCATCTTCTGCTATTTCATCATCATCCCGGCGGGCTTTGAGTGGCTCATCGGCGAGACCTCGGCCGTCGCTACGGCGCTGCCCGACCTGGAGAACTACGTCAACATGGAGCTGCTCTTTATGATCGGCTTTGGTGTGGCGTTTGAGCTGCCGCTCATCATCTTCTATCTGTCCGTCTTTCACATCGTGTCCTATGCGGCCTTCCGCAGCGCCTGGCGCTACGTGTACGTAGGCCTGCTTGTGGGCTCGGCTGTGATTACGCCCGACGGCTCGCCCGTTACGCTGGGTCTCATGTATGGCGCCCTGCTCTCGCTCTACGAGATTTCGCTCGCCATCGCTCGCGTGGTCATTACCGCGCGCGAGGGCAAGGAGGGCCTGTTCGTGAGCCGTCTGGACCTGTTCTCGGACGACGAGGACGACGAGGAGTAAATCGGTATGCACGAGGTTGGCATTGTCAACGGCATACTCGATACAGTGATTCGCGCGGCGCGTGGGGCGGGGGCCTCGCGCGCCGTTTTGGTAACGCTGCGTATCGGGGATATGACCGAGGTCGTGCGCGAGGCGCTTGACTTTGCGTGGGAGACGTTTCGCGACGAGGACCCGCTCACGCGCGGCTGCGAGCTTGCCGTGGAGGAAGTCCATCCACAAAGCGAGTGTCTGGACTGCGGTGAGGTCTTTGAGCACGACCGTTTCCATTGCCGTTGTCCCCAATGTGGCGGTGCCAACGTGCGTCTGCTGCATGGCCGCGAACTCGACATCGCAAGTATCGAGATCGAGACCCCCGACGATTAGCACGCTCGCCATCTAGCGATGGGGTATAAAAGGGCCAAAGTAAGGAGCGCTAAGTATGGCCGAGAAAACGATTGATATCGCGTCGCCGATTCTGTCGCGCAACGAGCGCCTGGCAGATCAGCTGCGTCAGCGGTTTGAGCAGACGGACACCTACGTGATCAATGTGCTGTCGAGCCCTGGCTCGGGTAAGACCACCACGATTCTGGGCACCAACGAGCGCCTGCGTGACAGAGCCAGCCTGCGCTGTGCCGTTATCGAGGGCGATATCGCCTCGGACGTCGACGCCATCACCATGAAGGAAGCCGGCATGCCCGCCATCCAGATCAACACGGGCGGCCTGTGCCACCTCGAGGGCAACATGATCATGGAGGCCGTTGACGCGTTCGACCAAGCTGTGGGTCTGGAAAACATCGACGTCATCTTTATCGAAAACGTGGGTAACCTGGTCTGCCCAGTCGACTTTGACCTGGGCGAGAACCTGTCCATCATGATCCTCTCGGTGCCCGAGGGCGACGACAAGCCCATCAAGTACCCGGGCATCTTCCAACACGCCGGCGCGCAGCTGCTCAACAAGGTCGACGTGGCCCCGGCTTTCGATTTTGACATGGATAGGTATACTAAGACCCTCGATGACCTCAATCCGCAAGCGCCGCGGTTTGCCGTGAGCGCGCGCAAGGGCGAGGGCATGGATGCCTGGTGCGATTGGCTCATCGGGCAGATTGAGCAAGCAAGGGCGTAAGTCGGCCGCCATAAGCGCGGGCGCAGCCGCAGAGACATGAGATAGGAGCCTCTTTTGAAGCTCATCATCGCCGAGAAAAACGACGCCGCGCGTCAGATCGCCGAGCGGCTGTCCACGGGCAAGCCCAAAAAGGACAAGGTGTACAACACCGCCATCTACCGTTTTGAGTGGAAAGGCGAGGAGTGCGTGACGATCGGTCTTGCCGGTCACATCCTCGCGCCCGATTTTTGCGACAGCGTGCTGTTTGATAAAAAGCTGGGCTGGTATTCGGTTACCGAGGACGGCGAGATGCTGCCGGCCGACATGCCCGATGGCCTGGCTCGTCCGCCCTACGACACCAAGCGCAAGCCGTTCCTTGCCGACGGCATTTCCATCAAGGGCTGGAAGCTCGAGAGCCTGCCCTATCTCACCTGGGCGCCCGTCATTAAGCTACCGGCCGAGAAGGAACTCATTCGTTCGCTCAAGAACCTTGCTAAAAAGTCCGACAGCGTCATCATCGCTACGGACTTCGATCGCGAGGGCGAGCTGATCGGCTCGGACGCCCTCAACAAGGTGCGCGAGGTTGCGCCGGACTTGCCGGTCGCCCGTGCCCAGTATTCTTCGTTTACCAAGGCCGAGATCACGCACGCCTTCGATAATCTCGTCTCGCTCGACCAGAACCTGGCCGACGCCGGCGAGAGCCGTCAGCACATCGACCTTATCTGGGGCGCGGTGCTCACGCGCTATCTGACGCTCGCCAAGTTTGGCGGCTTTGGCAACGTGCGCTCCGCCGGCCGCGTGCAGACACCGACGCTTGCCCTGGTGGTCGAGCGCGAGCGCGAGCGCATGGCGTTTGTGCCCGAGGACTATTGGCAGATTCGCGGCATGGGTGCCGCGCAGGGTGCCGCCGAGGACGATCGCTTTAAGATCGCGCACAAGACAGCGCGCTTTACCGACAAGGATGCTGCCGTGACGGCGTACGGCCATGTTGACGGCGTTGCGACGGCAACCGTTGCCGCGGTGACCAAGCGTTCGCGTAAGCAGCAGCCGCCCACGCCGTTCGCGACGACCTCGCTGCAGGCTGCCGCCGCGGCCGAGGGCATCTCGCCTGCGCGTACGATGCGCATCGCCGAGTCCCTCTACATGGCGGGTCTCATCAGCTACCCGCGTGTCGATAACACCGTGTACCCCGCGACGCTCGATCTGGGCGCCGTGGTAAGCGACCTGGCAAAGATCAACCCGGCGCTGGCGCCCGTGTGCAAAAAGGTGCTCGCCGGTCCCATGAAGCCCACGCGCGGCAAGGTTGAGACCACCGACCACCCGCCTATCTATCCCACGGGCGAGGGCGATCCGTCCACGCTCGATGGCGGCCAGCGCAAGCTCTACGACCTCATCGCCCGCCGCTTCCTGGCGACGCTTATGGGTCCTGCGACCATCGAGAACACCAAGCTCGAGCTCGACGTCAACGGCGAGCCGTTCGTGGCCTCGGGCGACGTGCTCGTGACTCCGGGCTTCCGCGAGGCGTATCCGTACGGACTCAAGCGCGATGAGCAGATGCCGCCGCTGGAGCAGGGTGATACGGTCGACGTGTTCGACATTAAGCTCGAGGCCAAGCAGACCGAGCCGCCCGCGCGCTACAGCCAGGGCAAGCTCGTGCAGGAGATGGAGAAGCGCGGCCTGGGCACCAAGTCCACGCGCGCGAGCATCATCGAGCGCCTGTACGCCGTGCGCTACCTCAAAAACGATCCCGTGGAGCCGAGCCAGCTGGGTATTGCCATTATCGATGCACTGTCGCAGTTTGCCCCGCGCATCACGAGCCCCGATATGACCAGCGAGCTCGATGGCGATATGACCCGTGTGGAGCGCGGCGAGGACACCGAAGAACATGTCGTGACGCACTCGCGCGCGCTGCTGGCCGGCGTGCTCGACGAGCTGCTCAAACATACGCAGGAACTGGGCGACGCCATCAGCGACGCCGTCACGGCCGATGCGCGCGTGGGTACCTGCCCCAAGTGCGGCAAGGACCTGGTTATGAAGACGAGCGCCAAGACCCGCGGCAGCTTCATTGGCTGCATGGGCTGGCCCGACTGCGATGTGACCTATCCGGTGCCGAGTGGCGTCAAGGTAAGCCCGCTCGAGGGCGAGGCGGCCGTGTGCCCCGAGTGCGGTGCGCCGCGCATTAAGTGCCAGCCGTTCCGCCAGAAGGCCTTCGAGATTTGCGTGAACCCCACGTGCCCCACCAACTACGAGCCCGACCTTAAGGTGGGCGAGTGCAAGGTGTGTGCCGAGGCCGGACGTCACGGCGACCTGATCGCGCACAAGAGCGAGAAGAGCGGCAAGCGCTTTATCCGCTGCACCAACTACGATGACTGCGGCGTGAGCTATCCGCTGCCGGCGCGCGGCAAGCTCGAGGCGACGGGCGAGACCTGCCCCGAGTGCGGCGCCCCCATCGTGGTGGTCAACACGGCGCGCGGTCCGTGGCGTATCTGCGTCAACATGGACTGCCCGACCAAGGAGAAGAAGCCCGCCCGCGGTCGCAAGACCACAACCAAGGCGAGCACGGCAAAGAAGACGACGGCTAAGAAAGCCACTGCCGCCAAGAAGACGACCGCGAAGAAGTCGACTGCCAAGAAAGCAGCCGCCGACAAGTAACGGCGCAGTCGAAACATTGCCCAAAAAAACGAGCGAGGACCCCGCGATCCTCGCTCGTTTTTTTGACCGGCAGTTAGGGACGTTCCTTTTCTGCCGGCAGTTTAGGAACGTCCCTAACTGCCGGCTCGGGAACGACAAAGCGCTAGTTCACCTCGACAGGCTTAGCGCCGGGATAGCGCTCCTCAAAGTCTAGGCGGTACTTATTGTCATTGGTGCCCGCCACGTTGTCGCGCGACAGCGGCGCCACGATCTCATTCTTGTGGTCCGCAGGCTTGGCGTATTTCAGGCTGATCTCCCAGGCATCACAGATTGCGTCAATGCGGTGATCCAGGTCGTCGTACAGGGCGATGATATCCTTCCAGGAGCTGTAGTTCTTGGAGCTCGTCGGGACGTCCAGGTCCTCGACGATGTCGTAATACTGCTCGATGGTGTCCTCCGTGCGCTCGGCGACGTCGGCGAGATTTTGACGGGTGGTTCGATCCTCTTCCAGATAGTTGCCGTTGAAGTTCTGCGCGCAGCCACGGACCTGGCTGTCGAGATCTTCGAGCAGGTCGTAGTATTCGCTCAGGCGACGGTAGAGGTTCTGCTCGGAGAGCGTTGCTTCGCCGCCATCCTCGTCGTCATCGTCATCATCGTCGTACAGGCTGTTGGGATTGCCGAGAGGCTTTAGGTCATCGTCGTCGACGTCATGGTGCAGCTTAGCTACCTCGGCAGTCGTCTGCGTGGCGGCGTTGTCGAACGGTCTGATCGCAAAGAAGATGACCAGGGCGATGATGATCGCCACCAGCACAACGATAACGGCGATAAGCGGCCCGGTGCCGCTCTTTTTGGGAGCGGGGGTCTGTGGCGAAGCGGGCGCGTATGCGGGAGCCGGCTGCTGTTGGGGCGAGCCGCTCGCGACGGGTATGCGCTGCGTGGTCTCGACGGCCTCGGTCCTTGCGGCGGGGTCGGGGCTATAGGCGAGGGGGTCGTCCGCCTTGGCTTGCGGCGTATCAAGGGAGCCGGTCTGCTCAAAAGCGGGCTGGCTATCGCTCGCGGCTGTTTGCTCAACGGGTGCACCGCACGAGGTGCAGAACTTGGCATTATCTTCAAGAAGCTTGCCGCACGAGGCGCAATACCGAGACATTGCCACTCCTTTCGCCACATTTCAATGCAATACGACGATTATACCCAGCATCCAAAATTCCCCATCATACGTTGCGGTGAAATAGGGACTGTTTGGCGGTCTTAGAGCTTCAATCAGTCCCTATTTCACCGCAACTTTAGCCGGCAGTTGGGGACGTTCCTTTTAATATGAGCAGGACATTGTCAAGAGGCAAA
>NZ_QSPN01000026.1:0-14409 GCF_003436455.1 Collinsella sp. TM05-37
GTTCCGCTATGCGGTTGTCAATTTGCGAAAGAAATTATGCGTCACCTCAGTTTCACTAACAGCTTGTGCTAGGATAACTAACGTACATGACTTCAACTGTGCTCACGGCTCCAGCAGGCCGCATAGCACAGGGTCGATCAGCATCCGGCCGTAACGGCGGTGCCAGAAACACCATGAGGTCCAATATCGATTGCCATGCGCGATTTTGCACTTGTTTTTGCGGCTATTTATAAGTTCGCTTTCGGCAGTGTAATTGGTTGTTTTGGCAAACCACAGCAGTCCTTCAGCTGTTTGCGTGCGGTCCAGTTTTGAACCCGCTTGACTGGCTCGCACGCAGTCAGCTGGGGGCGCGGTCATTTTGCGATACACGTCCGCGTCTCTAGCAACTGCATTTATACATACCGTTCACGGTGGGGCAGAGCCACGTGCTTGTCTGACTGGGCTCAGGGTTTGAATATGGAGCGCCTCCGCGCACAAGCGCCCTGGCGAAGCCATACCCAAACCCCGTGAGCCACACGTAAGACAGCAAGGGGGTGGTGCTCGTGTGGTATGTAATCCAGGTCATTAACGGTCGCGAAGATATAATGCGCGAGCGCATTGAGCGTATGGTGCCGGCTGGTGCCATGCAGGAGCTCTTTTATCCCCAATTTCAAACCGAGATTAAAGTACACGGCGAATGGGTCAATACGACCAAGCCGCTCTTTCCCGGTTATCTTATCTGCGATACGGCAGATCCCCGCACCGTGCAACAGTATCTGCTTCGCATGGACGACTTTGCCAAGGTGTTATCCCAGGACGGACAGTTTGTGCCGCTGGCAAAAGAAGAGGTCCAGCTTATTGGCAGCTTTACGCATAGGGGAGACCGCGTAGTGCCCATGAGCGAAGCCCTTAAAGACGGTGACCAGGTCGTAGTTACGGCAGGCCCACTGCTGGGTCACGAAGGCCTTATCAAAACCATTAACAGACGCAAGAGCACTGCTTATTTGGAGCTCGACCTGTGCGGCCGACGCGTAACTACGCGCGTTGGCCTTGCCGTGCTTTCAAGTGAGCAGCGCGTCATGCGCAACCTTAAAAAGGCGATCGCCTAGCTGCAGACGGTCGCTACTCAGAACAGGGAGGATCCCCGACCCGGGGACGAAGTGTTGGAAGAGAACGTGTCGGATAAAACTCAATATACAACGGATGCGCCCGCGGGGGCGGCACTGATTGCTCAGGCCATGGACCGGCGTGAGGGCGTCGGCCGCTACAGGGCCACGCAATCCATTATGGACTGGGATCGCTCGCGCCTTGCCTACCGCACCGTTAAGCGCGCGTTCGACATCGTGTTCAGCGGCTGCGTGCTGGCTGTCATCGCCGTACCCAGCCTTGTGCTCGCCGCGGCCATCCGCCTTGAGAGCGAGGGCAACCCGTTCTACAGCCAGATCCGCGTGGGCCAGACCCACCGTGACGGCAGCCTATCAACCTTCCGCATGTGGAAGTTCCGCTCCATGTACAAGGACGCCGACGAGCGCCTCGCCGAACTCAAGGAGCAAAACGAGATTGCCGGGGCCATGTTCAAGATGAAGGAGGACCCCCGCGTCACCAGGATCGGCAGGTTCATCCGCAAGCACTCCATCGACGAGTTTCCTCAGTTTCTGAACGTGTTCCTGGGGCAGATGAGCGTCGTCGGACCCCGTCCGCCGTTGCCGAATGAGGTTGCGCAGTACACCGAGTACGACCTGCAGCGCTTGGCAGTGAAGCCTGGCATTACCGGCTGGTGGCAGGTTACCGACCGCAACGACACGGACTTCGATGGCATGGTGCGACGTGATTTGGAGTACATCGCTAAGCGCGGCGTGATTACCGATCTAAAAATCATCGCCCTTACAGTCATTGAAGTAATAACGGGGGGGTGCCTGCTAGAGGCATTTCCCGAGATTTTTCCAATGGCGGGGTGTTAGCCCATGTCTAGGAAACCAACGGGAACCCTCTTCTACCGCATATGCAAGAGAACGTTCGACATAGTATTCAGCGCCTTTTGCACGGCGCTTCTCGCGATGCCTATAGCCGGTGTATGCGCAGCGATATGCGCAGAATCGCCGGGACGGCCCATCTACGCGCAAGAGCGAGTGGGCAGGGGCGGTCGGGCGATTCGAGTGCTTAAGCTCCGCAGCATGGTCACTGACGCTAACGATGTGCATAAGTACCTAAACCCTGAGCAATTAAACCAGTGGGAGGTCGAGCGCAAGGTCGACAACGATCCCCGCATTACCAAGGTGGGCCAGTTCATCCGTAAATGTTCCATCGATGAGATGCCGCAGTTTCTCAACGTACTTAAGGGTGACCTATCCGTTATCGGCCCGCGTCCCATCACGCGTGAAGAGTTGGAGCAACACTTCTCCGACGAGGAGAAGGAAGAGCTGTTGAGCGTCACCCCGGGCATCACTGGCCTATGGCAGGCGACTGACCGCAATGCTGCGACCTTTGAAAGCGGCTTGCGTCAACAGATTGAGCTTCGCTACGTACGCAATCGCTGTTTCCGCATGGATTGGAAGTGCTTCGTAGGTACTTTTGGCGCCATGTTCGGCAATTCCAAAACCGGTCGTTGATTTTTGAAACACTAATTATAGAAAGGTGAAATAAATGTCTTGCAATAGAACAGTGCCGTTCAATATTCCTCCTTGCGTAGGGGATGAAATCCAGTTTGTCCAACAGGCAGTTGAGGTCAACCACAAGATTGCTGGTGATGGCCTGTTTACAAAAAAGTGCAACGAATGGCTTGAGAGTCGCTTCAACTCCAATAAGATTCTGCTGACCACGAGCGGTACTAGTGCTCTCGAGATGGCTGCAATTCTTTGCGATCTAAAGCCTGGCGATGAGGTCATTCTCCCTTCGTTTACATTTACTTCAACGGCAACAGCGTTTGTTCTTGCTGGTGCGAAACTTGTTTTCGTTGATATCCGTCCTGACACCATGAATATCGACGAGACGAAAATCGAGTCCGCCATCACTGAACGTACTCGTGTTATCGTGCCCGTACACTATGCTGGCGTCGCATGCGAGATGGATACTATCATGGATATCGCCCGGCGCCACAACCTTCTAGTTGTCGAGGATGCGGCGCAGGCTGTCATTGCTACCTATAAGGGACGTGCTCTCGGCACTATCGGTGACTTTGGTTGCTATAGCTTCCATGAGACGAAGAACTATTCGATGGGCGAAGGCGGCGCCATCTCTATCAACAATTCCGCTTACTGCGATCGCGCGGAGATCATCCGTGAGAAGGGTACCAACCGCGCACAGTTCTTCCGCGGCCAAGTCGCAAAGTATAACTGGGTCGACTTCGGTTCGAGCTATCTTCCCTCCGAGCTCAACGCAGCCTATCTGTGGGCCCAGCTCCAGCACGCCGACGAAATCAACGAGAATCGTCTGGCAACATGGCGAGCCTATTACGCCGCCTTTGAACCCCTTGCGGAAAAAGGCCTTTTGGAGCTTCCGCGCATTCCCAAGGGCTGTGAGCATAATGCGCACATGTTTTATATCAAGTTGCGCGATCTGGAGGCCCGAACTTCTTTCATTACATTCATGAAAGAACATGGCGTGGGGTGCGTGTTCCATTATGTTCCCTTGCATTCCGCTCCAGCAGGCGAGAGGTTCGGCCGCTTCAGCGGAGAGGATGAACACACTACTCCCGATTCTGATCGTTTGGTTCGTCTGCCTATGTACTACGGTATGTCGCTTGAGGATTTTGAGTATGTCGTTTCCTGCGCCACAGAGTACTTTCTCAAGAAGGCGAGGGCGTAGGAATGGGTGAAATACGTCCCATTAAAGTGGCCTTCATTGAAGGCAAGATGAATTCTGGCGGCAAGAAGACGCTTTCCATGCAGTATTTTCTCAACTTCGACCCGGAGAAGGTCGAGGTCCACTTCATCTGCGACTCCGACTCCAACGCCGTGCCGACCGAGGAAATTGAGGCTCGCGGCGGGCGCGTCCATATCATCGCCCCTTACCAGAATATAGCGAAGAACATGTCCGATATGGCCGACGTGTTCAAGCGGGAGCACTTCGATGTGCTGCACGCCTATAACAGCACGATGAATCTGTTTCCATTGCGCGTGGCCAAGAAGTGCGGGATCCCGGTGCGCATCTCCGAGAGTCTGTCCATGGCAAACGAGCGCGAGCCCAAGACCGTACTCAAGCTTATTTTGCGCAGATTCTCAAAGCTCTTTGCAACACATTATATGTCCTGCGGCGAGGACTGCGGCCGCTGGCAGTTCGGCGACGCTCTTTTCGACGCGGGGAAGGTTAGCGTTTTCAAAACTGCCATCGACTCGCGCAAGAACTCCTTCGACCCCGTCCTTCGAGCAAGGACACGCACAGAGCTGGGGGTTGCGGACGATGAGTTGCTCGCAGGGTTCATTGGCAGGTTCGCTGCGCAGAAGAACCCCATGTTCCTGATGGAGGTCGTGGGGGAGCTGTGCAAACTCAATCCTAAGGCAAAGTTCCTGCTCATCGGCGACGGCGAGTACAAGGAGCAGATGCTCACCTACATGGACGCTAACAGCTTTACCGACCGCGTGATGTACTTGGGTCGCAGGGAGGACATCGTCGGGTTTTACCAGGCGATGGATTGTTTCCTGCTGCCGAGTCTATATGAGGGACTTCCTGTTGTTGGTCTTGAGGCCCAGTGTGCGGGTGCTGAAGTGTTTTTCTCGAGTGAGATCACGACCGAGGCATCGTTCTGCGGCCAAGGGCACTTTATATCCCTGACTGACGGCGCCAAGAAGTGGGCCGAAGAGATAAACGTCGTCTGCAGCCGTGGAAAGGAACGCACGTCTCGCACCGATGAGTGCATCGCCTCCGGCTTTGACTCTCGGGCCGAGGCGTTTAGGCTGCAGGATTACTACGCCAACGCATTAGCGGAGATGGGACGATAATTGAAAACTAATATGGCTGCCTCCACCAAGCCGCCCTTAATCTCGGTCGTGGTGCCCATCTATAACGTCGAGAGATACCTCGAGGAGTGCGTCGAAAGCATCTTAGCGCAGACTTACCCTAACATCGAGTTAGTTCTGGTCGACGACGGTTCGACGGACAACTGTCCGGCGATATGTGATCGATATGCAGCCGCGTGCGACCGTGTGAAGTGCGTTCATCGCGAGAATGGCGGGCTCAGCGCTGCTCGCAACACGGGTGTCAAGGCTTGCGAGGGGGACTACGTCGGGTTCATCGACAGCGATGACTATATCTCACCCGTTTTCTTCGAGGCGTTGTATCGAGCCATTAAACAGACCGGTACAGAGATGGCGGCCATGAGACACGGTGTCGACTTCTTTGACGGGGAGGAACCTGAGCTGGGGCGGGACGTTGAGGCCGCGAGCGAGTACGAGCTACTGAGCGAAGAACAGTACCAGGAAGAGGTTCTGTACCAGAAGAGTTGGGCCGGCGCTGTTTGGCGACTCTATACGCGAAATCTTGTCGAGAAGGTTTACTTCCCCGAGGGGCTTTACTACGAGGATGATGAGACTGCCTATCGGTTCACTCACGAGTGCGGAAAGGTCGCCGTACTGAAGGCGACCGATCTATATGCTTATCGGCAGCGCCCTACCAGCATCATGCGAGGTACTTTTAATCCAAAGAAAATAGCGAGCTGTCTGGAGATTACCCGACGCATGCGCATCAAAATGACCGAATGGTACCCACAGCTCTCTGATGCGACATGCTCGCGCTGTTTTGCAATCTGTCGCGTAGTTTTCTCCCAGATTCCCAAGGAGGACAAGGCGGCTCAGGCAACGATGTGGAAGGAATTGCAGAAATATTCTGCGACAGTGATTCGCGACCCGAAGGCGCGCAAGAAGGAAAAACTGGCGGCTTCAATATCGAGGATGGGACGCGTTCCTTTTTGCGTCTTCTGCGATGCTTATCGACGACTGCTTCACGCCCAATAGGTGATTATATGGCTTTTGCTACATTGAGCGAACGTAACATCAGGACTGCCGCCAATGGCACTTCTGATGGTGCCAAAGGAAATCTTTGCAGAACTTGGACTGCCCCAATGATCCTTGCTTTTTTGTTTCTTTTGGCGCTTTGTTTTCAAGATTCCAGCCCATTTGGTATTGAGACCGGTACCGTAAAGCCCTATCACCTCATGATGTTCGTGGTGCTGATATACAGCCTTTTTACTTTAAAAATGAAATGGATGCTGCCCGGTAAGTGGTTTTTTATCGGGCTCCTCGAATTATTAATCATTTCTTTTTTCGATTATTTGGCCTATGGGCTCAATGCCGCCTCGTGGCATTACGTTTTCATGTACATGATTGCGACTTGTTTTTATAATCTCGGGCGTGATTTTACTGTTGCGCAATGGAAAAGAGTAGCTCAGACCGTAGCTATTGTCATGATGGGCCTCGTCTTTCTCAAGTTAGGCTTCTACCATGACCGCATCACTTACTTCTTGGCCAACCAGTATATGGGGCACCCTTGGCTCCCGACCTTCTTCTTGGGCGGGGTGAATATTGAAAGTTCTTGGCTGGCAATGTTTTGCGTTTTCTTTGACTGCAACCGACGTGGCAAGGCTTATTTTTTTAGTGCCATTGCTCTGTCGATGATTTATGCCTCGCGAGCTAGTTTGATTATCTGCGTTCTCGCCTTTGTCTACATCTTTGTTTTTAAAAATGGCAAACGAGGGGTCTCTCTTAGGCTGTTCCTGGCTGTCGCCTGCATTGTCTGTGCTTTCATCGCGCTTGCCGCTAACGGCAATATCGTAATCGAACGTCTTCTTGAAGCGGGGCAGGATGATGGTTCGCTCGGCAGATTGAGAATGTGGGATTACGCAATCCCAACTTTTTTGGATGCCCCACTATTTGGAGCGGGAGCAGGAAACGCGATCAATCATGTCTCTCTTATTAGCGGTTTAGCATACGCTGAGGACAACGTTCATATGTACTTTCTCCAGGTTCTTCTCGACTTCGGAATCGTTGGATTTTTCATTTTCATAGCGATGGTCTGCTCCTTCCTCAACAGGTGTTTCTTGGATAAACTTGGCTCTCCGTTTGAAGCGTTCATCCTTATTTTCCTTATCGTTTCCTTCATCCAGTTCGGAGGCGGTGACGTACTCGTTGGTTTTGCCCTGGGAGGACTGTTCGCTCTTTGGCAATATGGCGAACGCGAGGCAGTTTGCTCTATTGAAATTACAAACAACCAGTCGATGGAGGCGGCAGCGTGAGGTTTTCAGTAGTCGTCCCTGCTTATAATGTAGAAAAATACTTGTTCGAATGTCTGCAATCTGTCACGGCTCAATCATTTCAGGACTTTGAGCTCATTGTCGTTGATGACGGTTCGACCGACTTGACTGGCACAATTGCCGATGAATTTGCTACCGCTAGCGACAAGGTTAAGGTCGTACACAAAGAGAATCAAGGTCTCCTTCTCGCTAGGCGAAATGGCCTCGCTCTTGCCGAAGGTGATTACGTCATTTCACTCGACGGGGATGATTGCTTGCGAGCTGATGCGCTCGACTTGATTTCGAAGGCAATTGACCGCACGAATGCTGACATTATCTCGTTTCGTTATTCGCGTAAGTCAGATTTCTCTACTTTCGATGACTCCGATCCGCTTGACGACGGCTTCTATTCTGGTGAGGGCTACAACATCGTAAAGAAGCACGTTTGTACAGGGCGGTTTAACAATCTATGCGGCAAAGCCTTTCGTCTTTGCCGCATAGATAGGGAGTCAACCTATGGGGCTTATGCGGGCCTGATGCATGGCGAGGATTTACTCCAGCTCCTTCCTATTGTCGATGCTTCCAGCTCTCTTTTCTGTTTGGACGAGGCGCTTTATTTCTACCGGCCCAATGATGGAGCAAGCACTTCACGATTTAAGCCTAGCCAATTAACTGATGTGGCGCGTGTAAACAAACGTCTAATCGCATACGGGAGCAAATGGGGGGATGACTGTCTAGAAGCCGCTAAACGTGGTGAGGTTGATCAATACATATATCTCGAAAAAATCAATGAAGTGGCTAATCGGAACCCTCTGGATGGCTTTTCTGAAATAGCTTCCGCGATGCATCGTTTCGGTGTCTTCGAGCGTATTGTCGGCACACCCCTACGGTTCGATAACTGGTTTCTTGTTCGCTGTCTCCAGTGTGGCAATCATCGAATGGCAAGGGCTGTAGTTCTGACTGTTGAATTATTGAAGGGATTTAGAAGTTGAGCAATTTAAGGGGACGTGCGCTTAGCGGCCTTGGAAAGATTTTGAGTTTAGCGAGTAGAACTCAGTTCAACAAAGTTGTCCTTATGTGCAACGTGGGTAGGGGTTACCTGGGTAATCCGAAATATATCGCCGAGGCGCTTCAACGACTATGCCCAAACGAATTTGATTTAGTTCTGCTCGTTAACGAAGAAGATCGCACCGCCCCTTCTTATATAAGGCAGGTTCGCAGGACAAGTTTTGCCGCGCAGCAAGAACTTGCTACTGCGCGGTTTTGGGTCGACAATGTGCGATCACCGCGTTACGTTCTTAAGCGCAGTGATCAAATTTATATTCATACATGGCATTGCTATATTTCTCCCAAGCGAGTTGAGCGCGATGTTAAAGACCACCTTGAGCCTGAGTATGTGGACTATGCAAAAGCTGATGGTGCGTTGACTGACTTGATGTTCGCCGATAACGATCTTTATGAAAATGTATATCGCACGGCGTTTTGGTACGACGGCCCTGTCGTCAGGTGCGGCGTCCCCAGAAACAGGCCATTGATTCTTGGGGATGAGGAAGCAAGGCTGAAAGTGCGAAGGACGCTGGGGGTAGATGATGATGCTTCTATTTGCCTATACGCGCCAACATTCAGAGCCGATTGGTCGGTTGATCAATACCGGTTCGATTTCGATGCTTTCATAAGAGCAATCTCGGAGAGATTTGGGAAAGATTACGTCTTTGCCTATCGGCTTCATCCAAACATTGCGAAGTTAACCAGGCCGGAGTTTTTAAACGGCTACCTCGATGCGACTGACTATCTGGATGCACAAGAGCTTTTGGCTGCGACTGACGTAATGGTTTCCGACTACTCTTCTATTCTTGAGGATTTTGCGCTTACCGGGCGGCCTGGCTTTGTATATGCCCCTGACTTTGATGCTTATTCGTGCGACAGAGGCTTCTATTATTCACTCGAAGATCGGCCTTTCTCTGTTGCTCGAACTAGCGATGAGCTTATCGCTAACGCTCGTGGGTTTGACGAAATGGACTATCGCAAGGCACTTGATCGGTTCTTCTCCTTAATTGGCTTTCAGGATGATGGCCATGGTGACGAACAGGTTGCTCAAATGATTATTTCCTTATCTAAAAACGGATCGACGGTTGGGGACATTCTTGGCTGATAAAAAACTTGCGGGCAATACGCTCGCTCTGTATATATTGTTGGCGACCTCCTATTTATTTAGCTTTATAGCCTTGCCCTACCTTACGCGCGTTCTAGGTCCGGAAGTGTATGGCCGTATCGGATTCGGGACGGCATTCTATTCTTATGCTTACCTAATTATTGACTTTGGGTTTATCCTCTCAGCAACTGCCGAGGTGTCCCGTGCTGGACTTGACCGGGCGAAGATTTCCGTAGCATTGACTGCTGCGTCCTTGGCGAAAATCGTGCTTGCGCTTCTATGCGGTCTGGTGCTGGCGGTTTTATGCCTTACCGTTCCACAATTTGCTGAAGACCCTCTTCTCTATTTTTTTTATTTACTTTATGCCGCTGCAAGTGCGCTGTTGCCTGATTTTGCCTACCGCGGCTTAGAAGATATGAAAATGGTGACGGTTAGCACCCTTGTCGTAAAGAGCGTGTTCCTGGTAGGCGTTTTCGTGTTCGTCAAGGATTCGACGCAGTACATGCTCGTTCCTCTCCTTTATTTTTTAGGTTCTGCAATTGCGGACATCTTTCTACTATTCCATCTTCGCGGCAAATACGGAGTCTGTCTTTGTCACATCGGGGTCTCCGATGTGTGGAGAAGCATGAAGGATTCTGCGCAGTATTTTGTTTCACGAGTTGCCTCTACGTTCTATTCCTCCTTGAACACCATGGTTTTGGGAGTCGTCTCTCCTGGCTCCGCTGAGCTAGGGCGTTTTACGGCTTGCACCAATGCGGTAAATGCAGGAAAAGGGCTTTCATCGCCAATTGCGGATAGCATGTTTCCCTATATGATCAGAACTAAGAACTACCGTCTTCTGGTCAAAATCATCGTATTTGGCGAAGTCCTGCTCGTACCCGCATGCATTGTTGTAGCCGTCTTTGCGCCTGGGCTATGCGAGTGGTTCTTTGGTGAAGGGTACGCTGAATCCGGAGACTATCTGCGAATCCTTATCACGCTCATTCCGATTTCACTCGCCTCATATCTCCTAGGTTTCCCGGCCCTTACTCCTATGGGCAAGGCCGGAGTCTCAAACTCTTCTGTGGTCGCTGGAGCGGTAATTCAAGTTCTTTTCCTTGTCGTGCTCTGGATTTATGGACAACTGAACGCGCTGAACATTTGCTATGCGACTGCTGTTACGGAAACCGTTGTGCTGTTAATTCGCGCCTTCTCGTTTATCGAGGGCTTGAGAGACATACGGAGGAAAAATTCCAATGAGCAACAGGGTTAAAACCGCGATTATCCTTGCCGCCGGTAAATCGTCCCAGTTCTTCCCGCCGCTTTACGACAAGCCCAAAGGGCTTTTCGAATACAAGGGCGAGGTGCTCATCGAGCGGCAGATCCGCCAGCTTCGCGAGGCGGGCGTCGAGGACATCGCCGTGGTTGTGGGCTACGAGAAGGAGCGCTTCTTCTACCTCGAGGACAGGTTCGGCGTCGACCTGGTGTTGAGCACCCGCTGGGCAGACGAGTCGAACCTCTCGAGCCTGGACCTCGTTCGCGGCCGCCTGGGCGGCTCCTTCCTGTGCTGCGCCGACCACTGGTACGCTGAGAACCCGTTCGTCGGCTTCGGCGGCGGGGACCGCTCCGTGCGCATGGTGCGCGAGCAGGGGGACGCCACGCGCGAGCTGGTCGCTGACGTCTGCGCCGACGGGCGGCTGGCGAACCTCCGCTGCGGAGCCCCCTCGGGCACTTGCATGGTGGGCGCGGCCTATATCGCGCCCGAGTGGGCGGAGCGGTTCTTCGGGCTCTACGACCGAGAGCGCGGCTACATCGGCGTCAAGGGCCTCCTGTGGGAGCAGTTCTGGGGCCGGCATGCCGACGAGCTGCCGCTCTTCGCCTCCGCCGCCCCCGAGGGCATGCTCGAGTTCGACAGCATGGAGGAGCTCGGCGAGGACGGCGTGCTCGCGAACGTGAGCCCCGCCGCAATCGCCAACATCTGCAGCCTGCTCTCGTGCGAACCCGAAGAGATAACCCACATCAAGCCGCTGAACGCGGGCCTGACGAACGTCTCGTTCTCGTTCCACCTCAGGCACGAGAAGTACGTCTACAGGCACCCGGGCGTGAGCTCTTCCGCCCTGGTCGACCGCGACGCCGAGGTGGTTGCCGAGCGCACGGCGATGGAGCTGGGCATCGACCCCTCCGTCATCGACATCAGCCCCGAGGGCTGGAAGCTCTCGCGCTTCGTGCCCTCGTCGCGCTCCTTCGACTACGAGAACCCCGCGGACCTCGCGGCGGGCGTGGGGCAGATCCGCGCGTTCCACGAGAGCGGCGCCTCCTGCGCGCTCGCGGTCGACCTCCTCTCCGAGGGCGACCGCCTGCTCGAGCTCGCGTCCCCGAGGAAGGGCGAGGCCGTGGGGCGCCTCGCCGGGCTGAGGCACAGCCTGGTCCGGGTATGGCACCACGTGGAGCTCGACGAGTGGCCGAAGGTGCTCTGCCACAACGACACGTACGCGGTCAACTGGATCGTCGGCGACGAGGGCCTTTGCATGATCGACTGGGAGTACGCGGGCATGAACGACCCGATGAACGACCTGGCGACCATGGTGGTGCGCGACGGGCTCTCGCGCGAGAAGGGCGACGAGATCCTGGCGCTGTACTTCGGGCGCGAGCCGAGCCCCGGGGAGAGGCGCCACGCCTACGGCGTGTTCGCGCTGTGCTCCTGGTACTGGATGTGCTGGTGCCTGTTCAAGGACACGCTGGGCGAGGACGGCTTCTTCATGCTGCGGAGCTGGCGCGCCCTCAACCTCTACCTCCCGCTTGCGCTCGAGATGTATGGAGATAATTAGAGATGAACGTAGCGATAATACTAGCCGGCGGCCGCGGCACCCGGGTGGGCGCCGACGTGCCCAAGCAGTTCATAGAGGTCCTGGGGCGCCCCGTGCTGTCCTACACCATCGAGAGGTTCCAGAACCACCCCGAGGTCGACGCGATAGAGGTGGTCTGCCGCAAGGGCTACGAGGACGAGCTGCGCGCCATCTGCGACGCCGGCGGCTTCGACAAGGTCCGCTGGGTGGCCGAGGGCGGCAGGGAGTTCCAGGACTCCGTCATCAGCGGCCTCAGGAACCTCGAGGGCGAGATCTCCGACGACGACCAGGTGCTCGTCCACTACGGCGCCAGCCCGTTCGTGTCCGACGAGGTCATCTCCGACGCGATACGCGTCTGCGGGCTGCACGGCAACGCCAGCCCCGCGCACAGCCAGGTGTACCTGGCCGCGACCCCGGGCGACGGCGAGGGAACGAGCGAGTTCGTGGACCGCGACGAGGTCATGTGCCTGAACTCCCCGCAGGCGCTGCGCTACGGATACGCCAAGTGGGTCTACGAGGAGGGCGCCCGCCGCGGCCTTCTGGACAAGGTGGAGCCGCACACCACGAGCCTGATGTTCGCGATGGGGGAGCGTGTATGGTTCTCGAAGGGCTCGACCGCGAACATCAAGATCACGACGGCCGAGGATCTGAGGCTGTTCAAGGGATGGGTTCTGGCTGGGAAGTGAAGCTCTTAGGAGGAAGCTGTAAATTATTTAATTACCTTTAGTTTGACCACTTCGTAATAGGCTGGCTATTGAAAGGATGATAGGGGATATGAAAGGCATAATCCTCGCGGGCGGGTCGGGTACTCGTCTGCATCCTATAACCAAGGCGATGAGCAAGCAGCTGCTGCCGATCTACGATAAACCGTTGGTGTACTACCCGTTGTCCGTGTTGATGCTGGCGGGCATACGCGAAGTGCTTGTCATCTCGACACCGCGTGACCTACCGGCGTTCAGGGAGCTTCTCGGCGATGGCTCCGAGTTGGGAATGCGACTAGAATACGCCGAGCAGGCCGTGCCTCGCGGTCTGGCAGAGGCTTTTACTATCGGGCGCGACTTTCTTGCCGGCGAGCCGTGTGCGCTGGTTCTGGGTGACAACATGTTCCATGGTCAAGACCTCACTCGCTTGCTTACGCGCGCAAAAGAGAGAGTGGAAGGTCGCGGCGGGGCCGTTGTTTTCGGGTATCCCGTGCAAGACGCAAGCGCCTTTGGCGTGGTGGAGTTCGACCAGAATCATCGGGTTGTCGGCATTGAGGAAAAGCCCGAGGCCCCAAAGTCGAACTATGCAGTACCAGGGCTGTACTTCTATGATGGGCAAGTTTCCGACATCGCGGCAAACGTTAAACCGAGCGCACGCGGCGAGCTGGAGATTACGAGCATCAACAACGCCTATCTAGATAAAGGTCAACTGTCGGTCGAGCTGATGGGCCGAGGCATGACGTGGCTGGATACGGGCACGCCCGAAGGTCTTTTGAAGGCTGCCGAGTACGTGGAGGCTGTCCAGAGCCGCCAGGGATATTACATCGCATGCTTGGAAGAAATCGCCTATCGTCGCGGATTTATCGACTATACACAGTTATATGAACTGGGCGAAGCGCTGAAGAAGACCGCATATGGCAAGTATCTTTTGAATGTGGCCAGCGAGGCTAAGAGGAGGTAAATATGACAGACATTTTCGAACCGAAGAACATCATCGTCACGGGTGGCTGCGGCTTCATCGGCAGCAACTTTGTCCACTATGTCGTGAACAACCACCCGGGCGTCCACGTCACTGTCCTGGACAAGCTGACCTACGCCGGCAACCCCGAGAACATCGCCGGGCTGCCCGAGGATAGGGTCGAGCTCGTCGTCGGCGACATCTGCGACGCCGGGCTGCTGGACAGGCTGGTCCCCGGCCACGACGCGATCGTGCACTACGCCGCCGAGAGCCACAACGACAACTCCATCGCCGACCCGGAGCCGTTCCTGCGCACCAACGTGGAGGGCACCTTCCGCCTGCTGGAGGCCGTCCGCAAATACGGCGTCCGCTACCACCACGTCTCCACCGACGAGGTCTACGGCGACCTGGCGCTCGACGACCCCGCGAAGTTCACCGAGGAGACGCCGTACCACCCGAGCTCGCCGTACAGCTCGACCAAGGCTTCCTCCGACATGCTCGTGCGCGCATGGACCCGTACCTACGGCCTGCGCACCACGATCTCCAACTGCTCCAACAACTACGGCCCCTAC
>NZ_QSPN01000026.1:14419-14834 GCF_003436455.1 Collinsella sp. TM05-37
ACCTACGGCCTGCGCACCACGATCTCCAACTGCTCCAACAACTACGGCCCCTACCAGCACGTGGAGAAGTTCATCCCGCGCCAGATCACCAACATAATCGACGGCGTGCGCCCCAAGCTCTACGGGAAGGGCGAGAACGTGCGCGACTGGATCCACACCGAGGACCACTCCTCGGCCGTCTGGGACATCCTCACCAAGGGCCGCACGGGGGAGACCTACCTCATCGGGGCTAATGGCGAGAAGAACAACATCACCGTCCTGCGCATGATCCTGGAGGCCATGGGCCGCGACCCCGAGGACTTCGACTGGGTCGCCGACCGCCCCGGCCACGACCGCCGCTACGCCATCGACTCCACCAAGCTGCAGACCGAGCTCGGCTGGAGGCCGGCGCACACCGACTTCGCCGGGGGCCTCA
>NZ_QSPN01000027.1:0-13399 GCF_003436455.1 Collinsella sp. TM05-37
CTTGACAATGTCCTGCTCATATTAAAAGGAACGTCCCCAAGTGCCGGGTTTCCGCAGTCATTGGGGACAGACTTAAATGACTAGTCTTTTAAGAACGTCCCCAATGACTACCCACAGAATGAGGGTCTCATCGGGGACTAGGTAAATAGCAAAAGCCCCCGCGGCCGAAACGGGCCACGGGGGCAGCAGGCTTGCAAGGGTTAACTCAAGTCCTCGCCATTTGATGCAATGACCTTTTGATACCAGCAGAAGCTGTCCTTTCGGTAGCGATCGAACGTGCCTTTGCCCGTATCATCGGCATCGACATAAACAAAGCCATAGCGCTTCTTCATCTGCCCCGTCGAGGCCGACACCAAATCGATACAGCCCCACGGCGTGTATCCCATCAGGTCAACACCGTCCTCGACAATTGCATCGCGCAGCGCAAGAATATGCCTTCGCAGGTAATCAATATGATACGCATCGTGGACTTTGCCGTCTTCCAGCGCATCGAGTCCGCCCACACCGTTCTCGGCGATAAAGAGCGGAAGATGGTAACGATCGTGGTAGCCGGCAAGCGTCACGCGCAAACCCAGCGCATCGATCTGCCATTTCCAGGCAGTCTCTTTATCCTTGAGGTACGGATTGCGCAGCGTCGGGAACACGTTGCCCTCCGCCTTCTCGGCGATCACCTGGTCATCGGCGCACACCAAGCGCGAGCAATAGTACGAGAACGAAATGAAGTCGACGGTATGCTCGGCCAGATACTCCGTATCGCCCGGCTCAAAGGGCACGTGAACACCCTCTTTCTCGAGCGCACGCAGCTTCCAAGTAGGATAGGCGCCCGCAGCCATCACGTCAGTGTAGAAGTAGCGGCCGCGGTCCTCCTCATACGCAAGCCATACGTCCTCGGGCGCACAACGGTACGGATAGGTCGCACCGGCAGCGATCATGCAACCCACCTTGTTTGCGGGATCGATCTTGTGCAGGATCTCGACAGCGCGAGCGCTCGCCATAAACATATGGTGCGAGAACGCCGCGGTCACGGCTGCACGGTCACGCTCATCCTCGAGCGTGACGCCCGCGTTGATATAGGACAGCGCCACGCTGTTGATCTCGTTGAAGGTGAGCCAATAACGCACGAGGCCCTGGTACGCACGTCCGACGGTCTCGACGTAGTGCGCATACCGCTCGATCATCTCTCGGCTTTGCCATCCACCATAACGCTCGACCAGAGCCAACGGATAGTCGTAGTGCGACAGCGTCACGAGCGGCTCGATTCCGTGCTCGCGCAGCGCCTCGAATACCTGACGGTAAAACTCCAAGCCCTCACCGTTGGGCTCGGCCTCCATCCCTGTGGGAAAAATACGGCTCCAACAAATTGAAAGACGCAGGCACTTAAAGCCCATCTCGGCAAAGAGCTCGACGTCCTCGCGCCAATGATGGAAGAAGTCGTTGCCCCAACGGCATGGATACAGCCTGTCCGGATCATCCACGGGCTTTTGCCTGCCAAACATCACATCCCAGCGGTCGGGACCCTGTGGAATCAGGTCGGAGTGCGACATACCGCGGCCGCCCTCGTTCCAGCCCCCTTCGGCCTGGTTGGCAGCGAGCGCGCCGCCCCACAAAAAGCCCTCGGGCATACCGGCAGCAGACGTTCTGTCAAAGTAACCCATGCTACTCAGTATCCTTGGCAGAAGCTGCCGCGGCGTTCTCCTGCTCCTGCGCCAGGAGCTGGTTGTCGTACACCTTAAAGAACGGGTACCAGACCACAGCCATGACCACGATCAAAACGATCGTAAATACCCAGATACGCGGGTCAAGGCACTGGATAAAGCCCTGAACGAAGATGGGGAACGTGCCGCTCACCAAGATGTAGAAGTTAGAGACAAGACCCAGTGAGATTGCACCCCAATACAGCAGGGCCGAAATCATACCGCCCAGCACAAACGGAATCATGAGGATCGGGTTGAAGATGATGGGTGCGCCAAAGATCGCGGGCTCGGAGATACGGAAGAAGCTCGGCACGATCGATGCCTTGCCAAATGCCTTGAGCTGCTGCGACTTTGCCTTAAACGCGCAGAGCGCCACAAAAGAGAACGTATTGCCCGTGCCGCCGATGAGGTTGATGACCATCGACATGAGTACCGGGTGGAACTCAAGCGGCTGCCCAGCAGCGTAGAGCGAGGCGTTGGCAGCAAAGGCGGCAAGCGTGACCGGGGCGGTGATGGGCATCACGATCATGTTGCCGTGGACGCCAAAGCACCAAAACAGCAGCGTCATGAAGCAGATAAGCAGTGCGCCGGGCACAGAGTCAACTGCGACGGAAAGCGGGGCAGCGAGCAGCTTCTCGATAACCGAGGGGATGGACAGCGTGGGATCGATCATCTGGATCAGCAGGTTGCCACCAAAGAAGATGAGGATGTTGACGAGCATAGGCACGATGGCGCCAAAGGTTTCGGACAAAAACGGCGGCACGCCATCGGGCATCTTGATGGTGATGCCCTTGGTCTGGCAGAAGCGCGTGACCTCGACGGAGACCAGGGCAACGATGATGGCGGTAAACAGGCCCTGCGCACCCAGATAGGTGCAGGGGACCGCCTGGAGCACGGACTCATCAGCAAGCTGGTAGTAGGACGACGGCGCCGCGGCGATCAGGAACATCACCAGCGAGGTCATACCGGCGTTAAGCTTGGGCATCTTGTAGGTGCCCGCCAGGTTATAGGCGATTGCGAACGTCACGATCACCGACAGTATGCCCATCGTCATGTTGAACGGGATGAGCAGCGTGAGCTTATTGGCCGTGGCAAAATCGAGCCAAGGGCCAAAGACGGACCAGAACCCGCCCTGCGCCACCAGGTCGGCCGTGACCGGCGGGTTGGCGATGATCATAAAGACGGCAGAGACCAAGATGAAGCTGATCGCGCTCATAAAGCCCTTTTGCATGGAGGCAAAGTGGCGCTCGGTGCCGCAGAAATTGGCAATAGGGGTCAGTTTTTCCTGAAGCAGGGTCATGAACTTTTCCATGGTCGCCTCCTAGCCCAACAGCGACTGGGCGAGTGCCAGCACGTTGGCGGCGTTGCCCATGCCGTAGTCCTGTGCGGGGATGACCGCGGTCGGCTTACCGCTCCCCTGCTTGACGGTGTTGAGCTGGTAGGACACCTGCGGCCCCAAGAGCAGCACGTCATAATCGGCGCAGGTCTCCTGATACTCGCCGATACCCACCGCATCGATATCGAGCTCGATGCCGTTTTGCTCCGCGTATTTCTCGAGTTTCTTCATCAGAATGCTTGTAGACAGGCCAGCTGCGCAAACAAGAAGGATCTTCATAAGGGATTCCCTTCGCATTGATTGGTTGGATAGTCGCCGCACGCCGTTAGGCGTTCTTGGCTGCAGTGCGCTCATACAGGCAGATCAGCTCCTGCACGAGCTCCTGAGCAAGCATGGAGCACATGAGGTGGTCCTGAGCATGGACCAGCAACACATCCACCGACAGATGCTCGCCCGCCGCCTCGGTCGAAAGCAGCTGCGTTTGGATGTGGTGAGCCTTGATTCCCGCATCCTTTGACTGCTTCATGAGTTTGGCGGCAGCGTCAAAATCCCCCGCCTTTGCCTTTTCAAGGGCTTCGAAGGCAAGGCTGCGTGCCTCTCCCGCTGCAGCGACCAGCTGAAACGAAACCATCTCGGTTCCCTGATCGTCCATAACGGTCTCCTCTCCCGTGATGTCTGGTTTGTACTTGAATATTCGAAACACCTATCTCCCGCCCGCAATCCTCGAGGTTTATTGCAGGTAGACTGACAGGGTCATCGACAAAAGAAGTCTTAAGCCGTATGCGCTTGCACAAGCGCCATCAGCTCATGCCAGGACCGGCGCTCGCGTAAGCGCTCGACCCCCTGGCGGTCCATAAAGATCTCAGCGAGCAGCGAGCTCAAGATCCGCGCCTCATCGCCGCCCGACCGGGCAAACGACACCATAAAGACGATATCGACCTCATGGCCGTATTCGTCCCAAAGAATGGGATGTTCGAGCAGGCCCACGGTAACAAAGGCCTCGGCGCTCAAAGGATGCATCCCATGGGGCATGGCCACCCCATTGCCAAACGAGGTGGCACTCGCGCTCTCGCGCTCGGCAACCTCTTGGGCAAACTGGGCATCGACACGGCCGCTCTCGACGGCGCGCTCGGAGAGATATCGGAGAACGGCCTGCTTCGACGACGCCTCAACGCGGTTGAAGAACAGGGCACGGCTAAAGAAAGCGCTCAGGGAGTCCGATTGCGCAGCGTCATCACTCAGCACCTTGCGGATAGCGTTGACATCGCTCGTCTCCAAGAAGAAATCGACCTCGCGGACGGGCACAGGCAACTTGACGTTGAGCGGCACCGTTGTGAACACGTAGTCGATGTGCGAAAAGTCGAGCGTTCCCACGCGGGCGACGTCGCATGTCTCAATCGACTCGATATACATACCAAACTGCTTGCGGTACTGGTGCTCGAGCATACGGGCGCTTCCCGCTCCCGAGGCGCACACGATCAGGATGCGTTTGCGACGCGGCTGGTCGGCTTGCTGCTCGAGGGCCAGGGCAAATGCCATGGCGATGTAGCCGAGCTCCTCATCAGAGGGCTGGCTGCCAAAATGACGCTCGAGTACCTGCGAGGTGCCGGCCGCCATCGAATAGGCCAACGGAAACCTCGTCTTGATATCGGGCAGCATGGGGTTATCCATATACATGTGATATTCAAGGCGATAACCCAGAGGGCCAATATGCCGAGCAAGGTTCATGCGAAGTTCAAGATCGCTGCTAAAGTCAAACCTAAACTCATCGTTGACCGCACGTACCATCTCGGAAGCAATCTCCCACATCTCGTCCGAGATAACGGCAGAGCCCTTCTCGGGCACGCCCGTGCCCCTGCCGAGCAAATGGATTGCGATAAAGGCAACCTCTTCTCGGGGCATGCTCACGCCCAGGGCATCCTTGATGTTTGCGGCAATCTGGAAAGCCGCGGCGTATTCGCGCGTTCCCTCCAGTTTTTGAACGTCCGATTCTGCAGCTGGGACATAGCAGCCCTGCTCGATGCGGCCAAGAGCGATGTAAAGATGCATGATGAGATTGCGGGATGCCAGCGAGCTCACCGTGACGGGCGAGGCCGTCAGGGCATCGTCCACACATGCGGCGATGGCCCGCAGGTGCTCGGCGAGCTTTGCATCGCCGGTGTCGGGCAACACGGGCCTCACCAGCGAGGCCAGGCACAGGCGCCGTTGCGACTCCCCGCCCGCAACGCGGATTCCGTAGCGTGGGCGCTTTTCAAGCGTTAAGTCAAATTGGGCGAGTTTCTGCTCTACCAGACGCATGTCATTGGACAGAGTCCGCGCCGAAACGTAGAGTAAATCCGCATACTCCTCAATCGTCACCCACTGGGACCGCATTAGGAGGTCGTTAAGAAGGAAGGACACACGGCCGTCGCGCGTATCAGGAATGCCCGGATGGGCCAGAGCCGCACCGTCTAGCAAGCGAGCAAGCTCATCTGCACGTGCAACATCGATACGATACTGCCCCTTGCTGCCAACGATGCGTGCAACCCCTGCAAGGTTGTCGTTTGCGCGATGGATATAGTTTCTCACGGCGCGCTCGCTTACCTCGAGACGCTTGGCAAGTACCGCGACAGCGACAGGCTGAGCGTCCTCGATCATATTTACAAGCTGCTTGACGCGAGCATCCATGTCCTCCTCCTTTCCCTGCGTCTAGTCTAACGCGGTAAAGAATGACACTCCACGTCGCGCTCGTTCCGCCAACTCGGAACAGGTTGCGGGGAGTCCAGCTGAGCTATGGAGAGCCTGGGGAAAGGGCCCGAAGGCAATGCGTCGGTGTGGGATGCGCCTTCCCAGCCATTGTGCAGTCATTGGGGACAGACTTAAATGAGTAGTCATTGGGGACGTTCTTGTTTGACTAGTCGTTTAAGAACGTCCCCAATGACTATTAAGGACTGTCCCAAGCTGCCGGCAGGAAAGGACCGTCCCCAAGTGCCGGGTTTGTCCCCAATGACTAGGTGAATAGCAAAAGCCCCGCAGTCGGAGCGGACTGCGGGGCTCATGAAGAGAGGCTAGTTTGTGGGCGCTTTGCCTGGCGCCCACGAGAGAGGCAACGGAGTAGGGACTACTCGTGGATGCGGGTACCGGAGAGACCGGCCATGGTCTCGGCGGCCTTGTCCAGAGCACCGATGATGCAGGTGCGGCCCTTGCGGGAACGGGCGAACTTGATGGCGGCGCGGACCTTGGGCTCCATGGAACCCTTGCCGAACTGGCCCTCGTCGGCCAGGCGCTCGGCCTCGTCGGCGGTGAGGTCCTCGAGCTCCTCCTGGTTGGGCTTGCCAAAGTTGATGGCGACATGCTCAACGGCGGTCAGCAGGAACAGGACGTCGGCGTCGCAGTCCTCGGCCAGCAGCTCGCCGCCCAGGTCCTTGTCGATGACGGCGGGAACGCCCTTGTAGCAGCCCTTGTTCTCGTAGTCGCGGACGACGGGGATGCCGCCGCCACCGCAGGCGATGACGATGAACTCGTTGTCGAGCAGGTTGAGGATGGAGTCGGCCTCGACGATCTTCTTGGGATCGGGGGAGGCGACGACGCGACGCCAGCCGCGGCCGGAATCCTCGACGAAGACCTTGGAGGGGTCCTCGGCCATGAACTCCTTGGCCTGCTCCTCGGTGTAGAAGGGGCCGATCGGCTTGGTCGGGTTCTTGAACGCGGGATCGTCCGGATCGCACTCGATCTGGGTGACGACGGTGGCGGCGTGCCAACGCTTATAGCGCTTGTGCATCTCGCGGCCGATGCCCTGCTGCAGGTGGTAGCCGATGTAGCCCTGGGACATGGCGCCGCACTCGGGCAGCGGCATCTCGGGGGTGCCGATGGCGTCGTGGGCGGCGGCGAAGGCGTTCTGGATCATGCCGACCTGCGGGCCGTTGCCGTGGGTGATGATGATCTCGTTGCCCTGCTCGATGAGGCCGAGGAGCGCGTGGGCGGTGTTGCTCACGGCCTGGATCTGCTCGACGGGGTTGTTGCCGAGGGCGTTGCCGCCGAGGGCGACGACGATGCGGTCGGGCTTGCCAAGAGGCTTAGACATTGCTGGAATCCTTTCTGTAAAAGGCCTACAACCCATTAATAACCCGCGTCCGTGCAATACGCGAGTTTATTAAGGTTTATATTCTCTTTATCGCTCATTTTATTCATTTTGAAAATAGTTTAACGGTGAACGGTCGTTTTTACCCGCTCAGCGTAAAGAAGCCCAGCTCACACATGTTTACGTCATCTACGTGCGACTTTATTTAATTAGAGCAGTGATTGGGCCAGATTATGCAAACTATATCTTTGCTAAACACATAACGGACACTGCAATTATTTACTCGCACTATACGAGATTCTATGCACTTGCAAGACAAGTATGCACCCCTGCAATAACACGGGGCTTTTCATCCAACAAAAGGGATAGCCGAACGCGCTTCACTTTGCGGCAAGCGATTGTGAGTTCGCAGTATGGAACTTTACCGTCGGATACTGCATGAACGCCGTCGACGCCCTCTCGCTCCTGCGCGCCCAGGCAATCGAGAACATCAGCGGCGTCCCTAGTCTTTTTGCATGGCACCGCGCCGGCTCGATGGCTCTGGGACCTAAGCGAATCTTTGCTATCTGCCAATTTTTGTATGATTTGGGTCATTCCTATCTGCCAATTTTTGTATGATTAGGGGCAAATCTATTTGCCAATTTTTGTCATTGAGGGGTTTTATGCTACGCCGTAAGGTCACTGACAGGCTTTTGAGCTGGAAGAACAACTCCAATAAAGCGTTGCTTGTTACTGGTGCGCGTCAGATTGGCAAGAGCTATGCGATTCGAGCGTTTGGTAAAGACAACTACGCGTCGTATTTTGAGGCCAATTTGCTGCTCGATGCCGAGGCAAGAGATGTGCTCATTGGCGCTAAGAACGCCGTTGACTTTATCAACCGCGTGGCCCTTCTTGCGGATGCACCGCTTGTTGAGGGAGATACGCTTATCTTTGTCGATGAAATACAGGAGTATCCGCAGATCGTCACGCTCATGAAGGCGTTGGTCGAGGACGGGCGCTTTAGCTATGTCTTCTCGGGGTCTATGCTTGGGACTGAGTTTAAGGGGATCTCTTCTTTCCCGGTGGGGTATGTCGAGCACATTGTTATGCGGCCAATGGATTTTGAAGAGTTTTGTTGGGCAAACAGCATCAGCGAGAATGTGCTTGCAGACATCCGCAGCTGCCTTGTCGAGAGGCGTCCCGTCGAAAACTATATTCATGAGGCGATGCTCAAAAACTTTAGAGCTTATATCGTTTGCGGCGGCATGCCGGAGGTCGTACAGAACTATATCGATTCGGGTTATTCACTCGTGAGGACGCGTGAGCTTCAAATTCAGCTGGTCGATCAGTACAAAAGTGATATCTCTAAATATGCATCGACTCGAGCGTTTAACGTTCGCGCGATTTTCGAACAAATTCCCGTTCAGCTTGAGGCGGAGTCCCATCGCTTTGTTGTTTCATCCCTGGGCGAGGGGGCTCGCCTTCAAAAATACGAGCAGGATTTCCTATGGCTGGTGAACGCGGGCGTCGGTTTGATGGTCGCCCAGGTGACGGAGGCCCGAAGTCCTCTTAAGAGGACAGAGAAGGCGACCGCCTTTAAACTATACGAGTCTGATACAGGCATGCTCGCATCACGATATCCCGGCAGCACGGCACGCGCTGTCTACCTTGATATGAAAACCCCCAACCTCGGCGGTCTCTATGAGAACGTGGTCGCGCAGGAGCTTGTCGCCCTTGGAACTGATGCATGGTACTACCAGACACGCGAGGTCGGCGAAGTTGACTTTGTGATCGAAGGCACTCGCGGGCACGTTGTCCCAATCGAGGTCAAATCGGGCAAGAAGGTTCGAGCCCATGCGGCCCTCGACCGTCTGATGAGCGTGAGCGAGTACAAAATCCCCGAGGCCGTTGTGCTGAGCCACGAAAACCTTTGCAAAGAGGGCAAGATCCTTTACGTTCCAATCTATATGACATTCTGTCTCGATGAGTTTATGGAAAAGGACGACCCCAACAACGATTTCTCATTTGCACCCATATCTCTCTAGATCATCTGAACCAACAACCAAGCCCCCTCCATAACCAAAGTAACGCGTGGTTTCGCGGCCGCGCCGCGAAACAGCGACGGGGACAAAAGGCCCCCACAACCAGGTCCCTCATGCAGCCCCACAATCCGAGGACGTAGTCGTAGCAGGATCTGAGGGCTGACCTTCGCGGACATTCCGCAGGACGAAAGAACCCCCGCCGAACGAAGCGCAGCGGGGGTTCTTTCATGTCCGAGGACGTCCGCGAAGGTCAGCCCTCAGATCCTGCGGTGGGAGACTTAAGCCTCGTTGTACACCGTCTTGAGCTTCAGCAGGTGCTGATAGCGGTCCATAGCGGCCTGCTCGTTCTCCTTGAAGAGCTCCTCGGCGCGCTCGGGGAAGGAACGCGTCAGCGAAGCGTAACGGGCCTCGTTCATCAGGAACTCCTGATAACCGCCCGCGGGCTCCTTGGAATCGAGCGAGAACTTCTTGCCGGCAGCAGCCTCGGGGTTGAAGCGGAAGAGGTTCCAGTAACCGCACTCGACAGCCTTCTTCATCTCGGCCTGGCAGTTCTGCATGCCGCCCTTCTTGATGGAGTGCATCTCGCAGGGGCTGTAGCCGATGATGAGGGACGGGCCGTCGTAGGCCTCGGCCTCGTGGATGGCCTTGAGGGTCTGAGCCGGGTTGGCGCCCATGGCGACCTGCGCCACGTAGACGTAGCCGTAGCTCATGGCAATCTCGGCCAGGGACTTCTTCTTGGTCACCTTACCGGCAGCGGCGAACTGAGCAACCTGGCCCAGGTTCGAGGCCTTGGAGGCCTGACCGCCGGTGTTGGAGTAAACCTCGGTGTCGAAGACAAAGACGTTGACATTGTGGCCGGAAGCCAGGACGTGATCCAGGCCACCGAAGCCGATGTCGTAGGCCCAACCGTCGCCGCCGAAGATCCAGAAGGACTTCTTGGTGAGGTAAGCCTTGTCGGCGAGGATTGCCTTGGAAGCCTCGCAGCCGCACTTCTCGAGCTCGGCAACGTAGGCAGCGGCAGCGGTCTTGGAGGCCTCGGCGTCGTTGACAGAGTCAATCCAAGCCTGGCCGGCAGCCTTGAGCTCGTCGGACGGACCATCGGCGGCGATGATCTCCTGGGTGGCGGCGATCAGCTTGTGCTGAACGGCCTCATAGCCAACGGCCATGCCCAGACCGTGCTCGGCATTGTCCTCGAACAGGGAGTTGTTCCACGCCGGGCCGTGACCGTCCTTGTCCTTGCAGTAAGGAGCGGTGGCAGCGGGGTTGCCCCAAATGGAGGAGCAGCCGGTGGCGTTGGAAATGAACATGCGGTCGCCGGCAACCTGGGTCACCAGACGTGCATAGGCGGTCTCGGCGCAGCCGGCGCAGGAGCCGGAGAACTCCAGGTAGGGCTGCTTAAACTGGCTGCCCTTGACGTTGGCCGCGATGAGCTCCTTCTTCTCGGAGACGTTCTCGACCATGTAGTCCCAAACGGGCTGCTGGTCCATCTCCTGCTCGGTGGGAACCATCTCGAGGGCGCCCTTGGGGCAAACCTTGACGCAGTTGGTGCAGCCCATGCAGTCGAGCGGGGACACGGCCATGGTGAACTTCATGCCCTTGGCCTTGGGGCCCATGGCGTCGAGCGTGCGGGTAGCCTCGGGCGCGGCGGCAGCCTCGTCCTCGGTCATCGCGAACGGACGGATGGTGGCATGCGGGCACACGTAGGCGCACTGGTTGCACTGGATGCACTTGGTCTCGTCCCAGTGGGGAACGACCACGGCGACGCCGCGCTTCTCGTATGCGGAGGCACCCAGCTCAAACTGGCCGTCGGCGCAATCGACGAAGGCGGAAACAGGCAGGCTGTCGCCGTCCATGCGATCGATGGGCTCGAGCAGGTTCTTGACCTGCTGGGCGATGGCGGACTTGGTCTCCTCGGAGAGCTCGACGGGAGCGGCATCCTCGGCAGTTGCCCAGTCGGCCGGAACCTCGAACTTACGGAAGGCGGTAGCGCCGGCATCGATGGCCTTGTGGTTGGCGTCGACGATGGCCTGGCCCTTCTTCATGTAGGACTTGGTGGCCGCGTCCTTCATGTACTGCAGGGCGTCCTCGGCGGGCAGGACCTTGGCCAGCGCGAAGAAGGCGGACTGGAGCACCGTGTTGGTGCGCTTGCCCATGCCGACCTTGGCGGCCAGGTCGATAGCGTCAATCAGGTAGACGTTGACGTTGTTGTTCGCGATGTAGCGCTTGGCCACGGCGGGCATGTGCTCGGCGAACTCCTCGTCGCTCCACTGGCAGTTGACCAGGAAGGTGCCGCCCGGCTTGACGTCGCGGACCATCTTGAAGCCCTTGACGATGTAGCTGGGGTTATGGCAGGCGACAAAGTCGGCCTTGGTCACGTAGTACGGCGAACGGATCGGGGAATCACCAAAGCGCAGGTGCGAGACGGTGACGCCGCCGGTCTTCTTGGAGTCGTACTGGAAGTAGGCCTGGACGTACTTGTCGGTGTGGTCGCCGATGATCTTGATCGAGTTCTTGTTGGCGCCGACGGTACCGTCGCCACCCAGACCCCAGAACTTGCACTCGATGGTGCCGGGGGCTGCGGTGTTGGGCGCATCCTCGGCCTCGGGCAGGCTCAGGTTGGTCACGTCATCGACAATGCCGATGGTGAACTCGCGCTTGGGCTCGTCCTTCTTAAGCTCCTCGAAGACAGCGAACGCGGACGCGGGAGGCGTGTCCTTGCTGCCCAGGCCGTAACGGCCGCCGACGACCTTGATGCCCGTCTTGCCGGCCTCGTAGAGAGCGGAGACGACGTCCTGGTAGAGCGGCTCGCCGATGGAACCCGGCTCCTTGGTGCGGTCCATGACGGCGATCTTCTGGACGGTCTCGGGGAGAACGTCGACGAAGTGCTTGATGGAGAACGGACGGAACAGGCGAACCTTGACCAGGCCGACCTTCTCGCCGTGAGCGTTGAGGTAGTCGATGACTTCCTCGAGCACGTCGCAGAAGGAGCCCATGCACACGACGACACGATCGGCGTCGGGAGCGCCGTAGTAGTTGAACAGGCCGTAATCGGTGCCGAGCTTCTCGTTGATCTTCTTCATGTAGCCCTCGACGACGGCAGGGAGCTCGTCGTAGACCTTGTTGCAGGCCTCGCGGTTCTGGAAGAAGATGTCGCCGTTCTCGTGGCTGCCGCGGGTGTGCGGGTGCTCAGGGTTGAGCGCGTGATCGCGGAAAGCCTGGACGGCGTCCATGTCGCACATCTCAGCCAGATCCTTGTAGTCCCACATGGCGACCTTCTGGATCTCGTGGCTGGTGCGGAAGCCGTCGAAGAAGTTAAGGAACGGGGTCTTACCCTCGATGGCGGCAAGGTGAGCCACCGGCGAGAGGTCCATGACCTCCTGGACGTTGCCCTCGGCGAGCATGGCGAAGCCGGTCTGACGACAGGCCATGACGTCGGAGTGATCGCCAAAAATGTTCAGGGCGTGGGAAGCGACGCAACGCGCGGAGACGTGGAAGACGCCCGGGAGCTGCTCGCCCGCGATCTTGTACATGTTCGGGATCATCAGAAGTAGACCCTGAGAAGCCGTGTAGGTGGTGGTCAGAGCACCGGCGCCCAGCGAACCGTGAACGGTACCGGCTGCACCTGCCTCGGACTCCATCTCGACGACCTTGACCGGGGTGCCGAAGATATTCTTGCGACCCTGGGCCGCCCACTGGTCGACATGGTCGGCCATCGGGCTGGACGGCGTAATGGGATAGATTCCCGCTACCTCGGTGTACGCATACGAAACATATGCGGCCGCCTCGTTGCCGTCCATAGACTTAAACTTACGCGCCATATACCCCTCTCCTCTCATATAGGTATACAGGCCCCGGCGATCGCCGGGATATTGGCGTGATGGGATTTTCGCTGTTGCTTCCAATCATCTGGCAGGCAGGCTCAGCAGCAGGTACATGGCGTGGAGAGAAGGCATGCCGAGGCGAGGAGGGCTGCACGCACTCCACAGGCCCAGCTGCCCGTCTTGCACATGACCGAGCGCCGCAAAGGCCGCATGCCGGATGCTCCCGGGCACGCCCCGGCGATGGGAGGCACCCGCAACGGAAATCCGCATGCGGGTTTATTGTACCCCGCCGCCAAGTGTAATTTCGACAAATATAGGTGGGCGGTAAAGGTTTACCTCGGGTGACCGCCAAGGGCCAAAATGAACGCTTCGTCCCCGGGCGATTGGCCCTGGCGCGCCATGGAGTGTCCCGGAGTGCCGGCAGAGACGATATGAGCAGGACATAAAACATTGAGAGCCCCTGCTGC
>NZ_QSPN01000028.1:0-12012 GCF_003436455.1 Collinsella sp. TM05-37
CCACTTAATGTGGCCTCCGTCGTGAGCAGGACTGTAGAGCAGGAAACCTAAGCCGGTGTCCCCGCTCTCCCGGGGCCGGCGGAATTTAGTTGTTAAGCATGCGGTCGAAGCTTCCCGAGTCGCCATCCCGATAGTCGGCGGTCATCAGAATCTCCTGCGGAATGCGCCCGCCCTCGCGCAGCACATTGCGGAACTGCACGCGCGTGACCATGGGCAGATCCTTGATCGTCGCCGCCAAGTTCTGCGGCACGCCCTGGTTGGCAGCCGCGGGCTCGCACTCGCCGCCGGCCTTCACGCGACGCTTATGCTCGGCGAGCATGGCGCGGTACATGCCGGCATGCAGGCGAATCTCAACCACATTGGCATTGCGAGCCTGCTCGACGATGCGCGCGCCCTCGCGGTCGATATCGCCCACGTAGTAGACGTAGTTAAAGCGATAGCCGATCTCAGCCAGATAATCGTCCAGGGCATGCGAGACGCTCGCCTTGCATCCGCCGCCAAAAATCACGCCGCCCACCTTGATGCCAAAGAGCTTGGCGTGCTTGCGGCCACGCAGCAGCCTGACGATCTCGTCGTAGGTGTCCAGGTTCTCGACCATAATGAACGGCTTATCGGCGCCCAGCGTAAAGAAACCCGTAAAGTGCACGGGGCGGTTGGGGGCGACCTTGATCGCCTGCATGCTGATGCCCTTTTCGGTCATGCGCCTTATCAGGCGCTCACCGTGCTTGCCGTCAAAAGCCTTCTCGTCGTTAAAAATCTGGTAGGCACGCTGGCGGCGCGAGGCAACCGGCGTATCGGCACCTCGGTTTTGCTCGATCCAAGCCTGGATGATTGCGATTTCCTCGGCAATCTTGCGGTTGGACATCTCGTTGTGCTGAGTGCGCTGCGGCGCCTTTTTGCCGTCCTTGCCCTCGGCCTTAACAATTTGAGTCTGCTGCTCCTTGATCTTAGAGAGCGCCGTAGGCGTAGGGACAACTTTGAGCAGCTGCCTGCCCAAAACGCGGGCAAGGGCAAACGCCGATACCTCGCCGTGGACGGCCGACTCGGGCTGCTGGGTAGCACTATCAGCCGCGGCAGGCTCAGCCTGTGCATGAGGCTTACGCTTGGAATCTGCCCGGGTATTACGTTTCTGCTTGGGCGCAGACGAGCGCTTTTGCGGACGATCGGACTTGGCCTCCTTCGCCGGCTGGCGCTTGACCTGATCCACCGGAGTCTCGGCCTTCTCATCTCCGTTTTGTGTCGCTGCCTTCTCGGCCGCGGCCTCGGCATTTGAGCCACGACCGCCGCGGTGACGACGACGACGGGGCTTGCCTGAGGTGCTCTCCCCCGCCTGCTTATCAGCGGTCTGTTGAGCTTTGACCTCAGCGTCAGCCGCAGGCTGCGACTCGGAAGGTTGCTGCTCGCGAGTCGCCGGCTCAACGGTTTTCTCGGTTTGTTCGGCCTTCTCGGCCTGAGCGGTCGAAGCCGGCTCGCCCTTCTCCTGACGCCTTACGGGATACGCGCGCCTCGCAAAACCACGCCCGGGACGGCATGAACCCGGAGCCTTCTTGGCAGACTCCTCAACATCGTCTGCAGCCTCGGAAGGCTCTTCAACCTCATGCGCGACATCCTGCTGCGCAGCCTTAAAGTGGGCACCACGGCGACGCTGGGGCTCCTGGGCCTCCACGGGCTTTTGCTCCTTCGCGGGCCTCTGCGACTCGGCAGCAACCTCGTTCTCAACAGCCTCGGCATCCGTCTCACCCTTTTGAGCAACGGCACGACGGAAGCGCTCCTGCTGGGCGCGGCGCTGCGCATCGCGCTTGCCACCCCCGCCAAAACCGCCGCGTCCCGCCTTGGCCGTAAAGGCACGCACGACGTTCTCATCGAGCAACTCATCGGTATCGACATGCTCACGCGGAGCAGCTTCTTCCACAGCAGGCACGTCAGCGGAATCCTCGACGACAAAATCTTCGACGGACTCGGCAGGCTGCTCCTGGGCATCGCGGATCTCGACATTGATGGTATAGAACGCCGGGCGCCCGTTAATGCCGCTGCCCTCGATCTTGGTCACGATATTTGCCGCGATAAGCTCATCGCGCATCGCCTTGGTGTCGCATTCCTTATCGACGGAGCGGAAAATCTGCGCCAGCGCGCTCGACTTAATCTTGAGCGCCTTGCGGCAGAGCAGGTCGTAGGCAACCAGCTTGGCGCGCTCGGCAGAAAGCGATGTCTGGCTGCTCAGACGCTCAGCCAGAGCATCGACATTGTTTTGATTATCGGAATATACCGTCTTGGCCACGGGGCCCCTTTCATATGCACACATATACGTCCATATGGTACAACGCACGAGCCTATCCACGCAAAACATCTGCGAGAACGCCCTTGCACCACCTGTTCTCACAAGAAAAAAGACCGGGTCCGCTTGATTGCGGACCCAGTCTTTCCGAGTCAAATAGATGGGAGATTCAACCCGTCCGACCGACTAGGCCTTGGCGGCCTCGGCGTCGGCAGGAGCTTCAGCGGCAGCGGCGCGACCGTACTCGGCCTTGCCCATCTCGGACCACTCGGGCTCCTCGTCGGGCATGGAGCCGGCCTCCTTGCCGAAGAACTCCTTGAGACAGTTGACGGCAACGATGAGGCCCAGGACCATCAGCAGGACGGCGAAAACGAGCTGCAGGCCCTTGGTGGCGGCGACGGAGACGGCGGCCGTGGTGGCGGTAGCCGGGATGGTGCCGAAGAAGCCGTAAGCCTGGACAGCGGTCATGCAGCCCATGGCGCTCTGGACCAGCGAGGTGAAGGTGCAGCAGAGCAGGAAGGCGACGGGCACGTAGAGCATCCAGCCCTTGCGGCCGGTGCACTTGCAGAACACGGCGAGGGTAATCATGGTCATACCGCCGAGCAGCTGGTTGGAAGCACCAAAGAGCGGCCAGATGTTGGCATAGCCGCCAAAGGCGAGGGCGAGACCGGGAAGCAGGGTGACGACCGTGGCGAACCAGGGGTTGCCGAGAACCTTCATGTAGCCGGCCTTGGACTCGATGGCCAGGGCGTCGTTGGTCTGGGCAAAGAACTCGGAGAACGAGGTGCGGGCGATGCGGGCGACGGCGTCGAGCGAGGTCAGGGCCAGAGCGGAAACGTTCATGGTCATGAAGACGGTAGCGAACGTACCGTCAACACCGAAGGCCTGCATACCGCGGGAGATACCAGCGGCGAAGATCTGGAACGGGGTGGAAGCGACGCCGGCGTTGAGGGCGCCGGTACCGGCGGTGTTCATGTCGGAGAACATGATGCCGGCGACGATGATGGCAAGGATGCCGACGAAGGACTCGACGATCATGGCGCCATAACCGACCTTGACGGCGTCCTGCTCCTTCTCGACCTGCTTGGAGGAGGTACCAGAAGAAACGAGGCTGTGGAAGCCGGAGAGGGCACCGCAGGCAACGGAAACAAACAGGACCGGGAACATCATGCCAGAAGCGCTGGAGAAGCCGGTAAAGGCCGGAGCGGTGATGGTGGCCTGGCCGTTAACACCCAGGACGACGATACCGAGGACAGCGCAAACGATCATGACGATCATCATGATGGAAGTGAGGTAGTCACGCGGGGTCTTGAGCATCTGGATGGGCATAGCGCCAGCGAAGACCAGGTAGACCATGACGACGGCGAACCACTGGAACTTATCCAGGTAGACCGGGAACTGCATACCGACGGCAAACATGAGAACCATGAGGACCACGCCGGTGACGAACTCGGTAGCACCGGTGAGGTTGAACTTCTTCTGGGCCCAACCAAAGGCGATAGCGACGAAGGTGAACAGGATGGAGATGGTACCAGCGCAGCCGGCGGCATAGGACTTGGTGAAGTCGATGGCACCGGTAGCAGCACCAGAAGCGTCAACGGCCGGGGTGAACATGAACGTCTTGCAGACCATGTCGGTGAAGGCGGCGATGACGATGATGCAGAACAGCCAGCAGAACAGCAGGAACAGGCGACGGCCGGTCTTGCCGATGTACTTCTCGATGAGCTGAGCCAGGGACTTGCCGTTGTTCTCCATCGAAGCATACAGAGCACCAAAGTCGTGGACGGCGCCAAAGAAGATGCCGCCGACGAGGACCCAGAGCACGACGGGCAGCCAGCCAAAGGCCATGGCGACGATCGTACCCGTGACAGGGCCAGCACCGCAGATCGAGCTGAACTGGTGCGAGAACGCGGTAAAGGCGGAGACGGGTGAGAAGCTCTTGCCGTCCTTCATGCGCTTGGCCGGCGTGAGGGCCTCTTTGTCAACGCCCCACTTGTTGGCCAGCCAGCGGCCGTAGCCCAGATAGCCGCAGGCGAGCACCGCCGCGGCCACAACCATGAGCAAAACTCCGTTCATTACATTTCCTCCTCTAAAAAGAACTTCCTAGACATAAAAAATGAGGGCCGTCGGTTGCGCTCGACGGCCCTCATCTTCATCAGCCGCCCGTTATCGTACGGGCTAGCTGTATGTGCTAACCCGCATCAGATAATTACTACGCTGATAATGTTTAGCTGATGCGTGAACATGTCTAAGAAATCCTCTTCAATCATGATGCGAACGATCCGTGCGTGTTCACATCCCCCAGTGGATGAAAAGCAGTATGAAACTTTAGTTACCTAAAGTCAACGCAAATTTGTAATGAATTTTCAACTTTTTTTGAAATTCTCGGTATAAAACGCCACTGACCTCGGACTTTACCCAACAAAAGTTTTTGCATGAGAGATGCCCCTCGGGAGCCGCGGGAGCTCCCATCCCAAATGCGGAGCAAAGCTCCGCACACCATCTTTTTCTTTCAGCTAAAGCACGCCGGAAATTCGACGCAGCTGGCTAACCTTGCCGGACGTTGTCGACGCCAAACCAGCTCAGAAGCTATATCGATACAGAAAGGTCCCCGGACGGAGGGGCCGGATATAAGGTTTATCGCGAGTTCCGCACGCAAAGAAGGCCACTTAATGTGGCCTTCGTCTTGCGCAGGACTGTAGAGCAGGAAACCTTATATCCGGCCCCTCCGTCCGGGGACCGCGCCGTACCAGCTACAGCGTCATGTTTGGATCGGCGTCGACGTCGAACGGCGAGATTTCACCTCGGTCGAATTTACGGCGGGCGACCTCCGCGATCATGGCAGCGTTATCGGTGCACGCCGAAAGCGGCGGTACCGTCACGCGGATCCCCTGACGCCCAAGCTTCTTGATCATTATCTCGCGCAGATGCGGATTAGCCGAGACGCCGCCGCCGATGCAGTATTCCTTGCATCCGGTGGCATGCAGGGCGTTTTTGGCCTTCTTGTACTGAACGTCAAAGACGGCTGCCTCAAACGAAGCCGCCAGATCGGGCAGGTGAATCGTGCGCCCGGCCTTGGTCTCCTGCTCGATGTAGAGCGTCACGGCCGTTTTAAGACCCGAAAGCGAGAAACGATAGTCTCCCCTGCTGTTAAGCGCGCGAGGAAAATCGATCGCCTTGGGGTTGCCCGTCTCGGCCAGCTTGGAGATGATGGGGCCACCGGGATAGCCCAGACCCAACGCCTTGGCTACCTTGTCGAAGGCCTCGCCCACAGCATCGTCGAGTGTCTCACCAAGTACCTCGTAGTCGCCCCATGCCTTCACGTGCACGAGCATGGTATGACCGCCCGAGACGAGCGTGAAGATAAACGGCGGCCTGAGATCGGGCTGCGCCAGCAGATTGGCGAACAGATGGCCCTCCAGATGGTTGACGCACACGAGCGGTTTACCGGCGGCATAGGCAAAGCCCTTGGCGAAGGCGACGCCCACTACCAGAGCACCCACCAGGCCCGGACCCTGTGTCACGCCAACAGCGGCGAGTTCGCTCGGCGCGATGGCTCCACCCTCAAGACCAAGCGATGCTGCGGCATCCTCGAGCGCCGCATCCACGACACTCACAATCACCTCAACGTGTTTGCGCGAGGCGATCTCGGGCACCACGCCGCCAAAGCGGGCATGAAAATCAATCTGTGTCGACACCTGGTTGGCCAGCATATTGCCATCCGCATCGATAATCGCCACGGCCGTCTCGTCGCAGGAACTCTCGATAGCGAGCACTAGGCGGCGGCGCTCAATTTCGGCACGCTCCCCCTCGGAGCGCCCAGGCGCAGGCAGCGGCCATACGCGCTGCTCTGCCGCCGTCGGCTCGGGCGAAGCATTGTCGACCGGAAGCACCAGGGGCAGCGGAGCCGTCATGACGATGGCGTCCTTGCCGGCACCATAGTAGCCGCGGCGACGGCCAGCCTCGGTAAAGCCCAGAGCGTTATAAAGCGCGATCGCTCCCTCGTTACCGTCCTCGACCTCGAGCGAAGCCGTGGTGCAGCCGAGCATCTGGGCATCATAGCTCACGTGCGACAGCAGCTTGCGGGCAATGCCCTCACGGCGATGTGCCGGGTCGACGGCGACATCCAGAATCTGCACATCACCGTCCACGACCATACCGCCGGCAAGGCCCAGCAGCTTGCCGTCGTCGTGTGCCACCCACCAACTACGCGGCGCAGCGACGTCCTCGCCCAGTTCGGACAGGAACATGCCCGGCGTCCATGTCTCGTGTCCGGCACCTTCAAAGCAGGCAGCCTCCAGCGCGCTCGCGCCCTCGGCATCCGCCGCGCCCATGGGACGGAACTGCAGATGACGACCGGCGAGCTCATCGGCAACACCCGTAATTTCGCTCTGCGCACTCTCGGCAAGACCAAGACGCTTGCGCTCGTTTTCCTCGGCATCCGAAAGGCGCGTGTAAATCGGCAGGACGCGGGCCGGATCGCCGTCACCCGCAGCGTGCGCGAGCAGCAAGCCCTCGCCCGAAGGCCACCACAGGTCGCGCTCCACGCAGCGGGCGGCCTCGTCCTCACCCAGCAGCTTGCCATAGCGCACGAGACCGTCACCGGTCAGCTGAACCTGGCCCCAGTCCGCTGCTTGGCGCCACTCATCGAGCGCCACGGCGGCCTTGACCACGTGTTCGCGCTCAAATTGACGCTCGGGACCCTCATCGACCAGCATATACAGCGCCGGATATACCTCACCGCGCATAGCATCGGCCAAGATACCAAGCTTGCCGCGCACGCCAGCCTTCCACGCCGTCCAAGCGCAAGCGTCGAGCGTCGACACGCCCAGCAGCGGAACATTGGCACCACGCGCGAGGCCCTTGGCAGTGGAGATGCCGATGCGCACACCCGTAAAGGACCCCGGGCCGCGGCCGACCACATAGCAACCAACATCGCTGCGATCCAGACCGGCTTGAGCCAGCACGCCATCAACGGTATTCACGAGCTCAACGTTGGCGTGACGGCGACACATGTGGTCGCCACTCACGAGCTTCGTCTCACCCGTCTGCCCATCAATCCAGCTTGCCGCGCAGGCAAGCATGTCGGTCGAGGTATCGAGCGCCACCACCAGCGCGTTGTCGTTATGCAAGCTCATCTTGTACAGCCTTATCAATCAAATGGGAAAGCTCCATTGCGCGGTCACCGTGCGCCTCAAGCGTTATCGTTCGCACATCGCTGTCGCCCTCATCACGCCTGAGCGTCACCGAAAGATACTCATCCGTCAGCTCGTCCTGGAATTGTTCGCCCCATTCCAGCAGGCAAGCACCCTCATAGCCCAGCACATCGAAAATGCCCGTATCCTCGAGCTCGTAGGCATGCTCCAGGCGGTATAGATCAAAGTGAAACAGCGGAATACGACCTTGATCGTGAACGGCCATGAGCGCAAACGTAGGACTCGTAACCATATGCCCATCGCCCAGCCCGCGCGAGACGCCCTTGGTAAAGTGAGTTTTGCCCACTCCCAGGCCACCGGTCAGGATGAGCACATCTCCGTCCTCAAGGCACGGTGCAATTAGCTCGCCAAAGTACTCCGTATCGGCAGCGCAAGTCGTTTTGTAAGTACCTACCCCCAGGCGCTCCAGGGACATATATGCTCCTTATTATTCCGAGGCGTCCTCTGGTGCGGGATGTCGCCCCAGATAGTCGCCCAGCATCTTAAAGTCTTCCTCCAGCAGCTCCTGCCACGCTGGATTGCGTAGCGCTGCTGCCGGATGGAAAGTGGGCATCACCACAAAGTGCCCCATCTGATGGAACCTGCCGCGCAGCTTGGTAATGCCGATCTCGGTCTTGAGCACAAAGTGCGTTGCGGGGTTGCCGAGCGTCACGATGATATCGGGCCAGATGCTTCGAATCTGCTCGCGCAAAAACGGTGAGCAAGCCAGCACTTCCTCGGGGCGCGGATTGCGGTTTCCCGGCGGGCGGCACTTAAGCACGTTGGCAATGTAGACGTCTTCGCGTTTGAGCCCCGCCAGCGACAAAATGCCGTTGAGGTCCTCGCCTGCCGCCCCCACAAAGGGCTCGCCCTGCAAATCCTCATTACGGCCCGGCGCCTCGCCAATAAACATCACGCGAGCGCGGGGGTTTCCCACGCCAAACACGATGTTGTGGCGCGACTGGTAAAGCTGGCAAAGGTGACAATCGCCCAGAACGGCCTCGATCTCCTCGAGTGCGACCTCACGCGGCGCCTGATGGCTATGGCCGGGAATGTGCATGACGCCCATAGCGACTCCTACACGTAGACCTTGTCGAGACGCATACCAAAGCCGCAAGCGACCTCGTAGTTAATCGTGCCGCGTAGGCGCGCCATCTCGTCCATGGTAATCTCGGCATCTCCATCGCAGCCGACAATGATCATCTCGTCACCATACTCGGCCTCGGGAATCTCATGCGCCGGGTTGGACTGAATGGCGACCATAAACTGATCCATGCAGATATTGCCAACCTGATGCACGCGCTCGCCGCGATACAGCACATCCATACGATTGGAAAGCGTACGCGAAAGGCCATCGGCATAACCGATCGGAAGGGTGCAGATCTGAACGCGCGTGCGCGGTACGCGGTAGGTAAAGCCGTAGCCCACGCCCTCGCCCATCGCAGGATGCGCCACGCGCGTCACACGCGCGTGGACGCTCATGACGGGATCAAGCTGCATCACACGACCACTCAGCTCACATGGCTGCAGACCATACAAACCGATGCCGGCACGAATCATGTCAAAGTGCATTGAAGAATCGAGCATCGAGGACGGCGTATTGGCACAATGCACGATACCGCATTCAAAACCTGCGTCCTTAATGGCCTGAACGGCCTCGGTAAAACGCTGGCACTGCAGCTTGTAGTCCCAACCCGAAGGTTCATCGGCCGTGGCAAAGTGCGTAAATACGCCGTCGCACTGAATACCGCGATGGAAGCTGATGCCGCGGACAAAGTCGAGCACCTGTGTGTAGTGAACGCCGATACGATTCATGCCCGTCTCGATGGCAAGATGGTACTTGCCCACCTTGCCCGCCGCGACGGCACATTCGCCATACGCAAGAGCAAAGTCAGACGTATAGACCGAGGGCATGATATCAAACTCGAGCAACGTCGGAATAGCCTCGATAGGCGGCTCGCTTAGGATGAGGACGGGTTTCGTAATCCCGCCCTGTCGGAGCTCAACGCCCTCGTTAACCGTCGCCACGGCAAACATGTCGGCACCGGCCGAATACATGATCTTGGCGCACTCAACAGCTCCATGACCATAAGCATCGGCCTTGACCACGCAGCACAGGCGCTGACGCGGATTCAGCAAGTTCTTATAGGCCCTCGTGTTGCGACGGAGCGCCCCGCGGTCGATCTCGACCCAGGACCAGCGCGTCAAATCGGCTTTATTCATGATTAGTCATCCGACCCTTCGTCCATGATTCCCAGATCTTCGAGCGCATCCTTTGCCGCCAGCTCCATGGCAGGACCGATCAAGTCGATAAGATCGGTCGCGATGACGCTCTTCTCACCATACTCCGTCGCCGCGGCAAAACCGGCGTAGCTGTGAAGTGCGACGGCGTACGAATACAGCAACTCCCAACGATCCATCTCGTCGCGCATGGTGGCAAGCGTGCCGGCCAAAATACCCGCGAGAACATCACCCGAACCGGCAGTTGCCAGAGAAGCCGGACCCGAGAGCGGCAGCAGCACACGCTCAACGCCACAGATAGCCGTCGTCGGCCCCTTGGCAATGACCACCAGATTGTCGGAGCCTGCAGCCCAGACAACCTTCTGCGCGGCCGCAATCGCGGTACCAAGGTCGTTCACCTCGTCACCGGCAACCAGACGCGAAAGCTCACGATAGTGCGGTGTCATAACCAACGGCTGCTCGCGACGATACATCTCGGGGTTACTATCAATACCGTCAATGGCAATCTTAGCAAGGCAGTTGAGTGCATCGGCGTCCAAAATTAGCGGTACATCAAGCTCGAGCAAGCCCGAAACCACCTGCATAGCGCCGGCAGACGTCGTCATACCGGGACCGCACAGCACGCAGCTGTACTTCTTTGCGATCTCGCACACCGTCATGCGCGCAGCGGCGCCAAAGGAGCCGCGGGAATCAGACGGAATAGTAAAGACCGGAATCGAAGGAAGTGCCATGCGAATGAGATTGGCGCAGGCGTCAGGAGCCGCGACTGCCACGTAACCAGCACCCGCGCGAGCTGCAGACTTGGCCGCCATAATGGCAGCACCAGGATATTGCGCTGATCCGGCGACAATAAGCACGGAGCCACGGGAATACTTATCGATATTCGATGGTAGCGGAGCAAAGTAATCAACTAAGTCACCGGGCTCGACAATCTCGGCGGCGTGGTCGACATCATCGATGACCTCGTCAAGACGGTCGTAAAGATTGCCGCAGATCAAATCGCCGGCATACTCAGGACCATCAGCGCTATACAGACCAATCTTGGGCGCAATCATCGTCACCGTGCGCTCGGCACGAATGCAGTCGTCATCAACAACGCCCGTCTCGGCATTCAGGCCCGAGGGGACATCAATGGATACGACACAATCGGCGCATTCATTGACCGTAGGAATCCAAATGGAGAACGGCGCACGCAGATTCCCGTGGAAACCGGTACCAAAAATGGCATCGACAACAACATCGGCCTTATCGATCAAAACCTCGAGTTCATCACGCGAGGGGCCGACGCAAACGTGCACATCGCGGCCGGCAGTACGACGAGCAACGTGACGTGCCAGAGCAGCAGGAATCTCATCCGGTTCAACCGGAGAAACGATATCCACGTCCACACCCTTATGGCTCAGGATATCGGCGGCAACCCAACCGTCGCCGCCATTATTACCAAAACCGACCAAAACGAGAACCCGATCGGGATTGAGCTTCAAGACCTCGTTAGCGGCAAACTCACCCGCTAGCTCCATAAGCTCGGCCTTCGAAGTTCCTTCGCGTTCGATGATATCCTCGAGACGAACGACTTCTTCGGTACTCAAAACCGGTTTCATCTATGCTCCTAGCGTATCTTGCGAAGCATCGCCCAGGTGCTCCGTCAATGCTGAATTCTGCAGCTGCTCGAGCTCATCTAATACAGAGCGAGCCTCTTTAAATGTCTGCGCAACGCGTTTCTTGGTGCTCACCTTTTCATCTTTTGGCTTAGGCCGAGCATCTTCGGTAATCGCGATGGCATTCGCAACGGCCAAGTCTCCCGTAATCGTAATGGAAAGAGCGACCTCAACAACACCCAGTTCTTGAGCGATCTCGAGAGCACGGCCCGAAAGCAGCGCCCTCGGTTTGCCGAGTTTATCACGCGTCACCGAAACATCCTTGCGACCCACGCCTTGACTAAAACCCGTGCCGAGAGCTTTAAGCACCGCCTCGCGCGAAGCAAAGCGGCTCGCATAGTGAGCAGCGGGACGCGATGATGCATCGCAATACGCACGCTCTTCTTCGGTAAACACACGCCGAGCAAACGACGGCGTCTTTTCAAGAATTGATTTCATGCGGGAAATCTCGACGATATCAACGCCGATACCAGCTTCAGCCATGTTCACCTCCATATCGCACAGACTAAGTTATTGTAGCCCGTTCACAGAAGATGCGACAAACGAGGGTTATAAAACACAGCTACTATGTGAGACAAATTGCCCGTAAACGCAAGAAAGGGGGAGGCCGCGAGGCCTCCCCCTTCTTCAAGTCAAGCGTACG
>NZ_QSPN01000029.1:0-8608 GCF_003436455.1 Collinsella sp. TM05-37
CCCGAGACGGGCCCGGGCTGACAATTTCGACTGTAATGGACGTTCTTGAATGACTAGTCGTTTAAGAACGTCCCCAATGACTATCTTGATAAGCGCGGAAACATCGCCAGTTGAGCATAAGTCAGCGAAAACGCCCCCAAGCGAGCAAGGTGACGTGAAAGAGGAGGGAAGCGTACTTCGGTACGCGACCGACGATTGAACGTCAGATTGCCGCTTAGGGGCGTTTGCAGCGTCGACCGGTCCGCCGTTCGTTAGAACGGCGGAACCAAGGGCGCAGCGTCGGCCCGTTACACGGTTTGGTAAAACCGCGTAACTTACATCACCATGACGTAACGGCTACCCACGTAGTACTGCTTACCCATCAAAACCGGCTCGCCATTGGGGCCGATAAAGCCGGCACGCAGGTTGAGCAGCGGATCGTGCGGAGCAATGCCCAGCTCAGCCGCCTGCTCGGTATTGGCACGAACGGCCTCGACCGTGCGGTAGCCAACCGAGACAATCGGCGTTCCGCCAACACGCTCGACCTCGGCAAAAATCGACTTGTCCTCAAGATCGGCCGTCAACAGCTCACGGTAGGCGTCAAACGGCACAAAGACGTTTTCCTCAAAGATGGGCTCACCATCGGCCGTACGCACGCGTTTGATATGCAGTAGCAGCGCATCCTTCTGCAGACCAAAGAACTCCATCTCGTTTTGGCGCGCCGGAACGATCTGGCGATCGACCACGTGCGCACCGGCCTTCATGCCGTTGCCGGCACACAGCGCGGTAAACGTCTGCAGCGTCGAGGCATGGAACTGACGATTGATGTGCGGTGTGGAAACAAAGGTGCCGCGGCCCTGTTGCTTAACCAGGTAGCCATCGGAGCACAACTCCTCGACGGCGCGACGCACCGTAATTCGGCTCACGTCGTACTGCTCGGCAAGCTCGAGCTCGGACGGAATACGCTCCTTGGGTGCATAAACACCTTTCTCGATCGCATCTTTGATTTCGTCATAAATCTGCTGGTAAAGCGGTGCATTTTTGGGTGCAGGCATATCTAATCACTCTTATCGAAATATCGAAATAACTAATACGTATATAACGTCTAGTTTCATGTTACCTCATATTGATAAAACGATACACCCCACCTACCAAAAAGCGACAGCTTCATTTTGGTAGGTTTTATCTGGGCAAACGAAAGTCCCTCGAAAGCAACGGGGCTTTCGAGGGGCTCATGCGGAAGGGTTGCGCCGGGCCGGCAAAATGCCAATACCCTACTTGCCGTCGTCCTGCTGCAGGCTGTCCTGCTCGCTGAGGCGCGCCTGCCTGCTGGCCATGCGCGCGGGCTTGTCGGGATCGGGAACGGCCGTGGGCATAGGCTCGTCGACATGACCACCCCACCAGCCACCCACAAAGTTGAGCGTGTGGAACACGTTGATCACGGCTCCTGGATCAACGTCGCACACCAGCTTGATAATGTCCTGGCTCTCGTAGGTCGAGACAACGGCGTGCAGCAGGTACATCTTTTCGCGGCTGTATCCGCCGACGACCTCGGCGCAGCTAATGCCGTGCTGAAAATGGTTTACGTAGGCAGTCATGACCTCGTCTGCCTTACGCGTCGTGATCTGCAGCGTCACGCGATCGTAGCGACGATAGAAACTGTCGATGGTCTTGGTCGAAATAAACTGGAACACGATGGAATACGCCGCATTGTCCCAGCCAAACATAAAGCCAAAGATCGCCAGGATAGCGCAGTTAAAGCCAAAGATGACGCCCCAGATGGTCTTGCCTGTATGGTTGGAAACCCACAGCGCGATAAAGTCGGTGCCGCCGGTGGATGCGCCGGACTTAAGCGCGATGGCGGCGCCCAGGCCCGAGACCACGCCGCCAAAGATGATGAGCATGATCTTGTCGCCCAAAAACGGGGCGAAGTGAAAGATGTTGAGGAACAGCGACGAGAGCATGACCTGCATCATCGAGAAGATGACGAAGCGCTTGCTGATGCCGCTCCAGCAAAGGAGCGCCACGGGGATGTTGAGCGCGAGCATGCCGAGCGAGATGTCGATATGAACGCCGCCGAGCGAGGTGACGCGATCGAGCAGGACCGCGACGCCGGTGAGGCCGCTCGGAAGCAGGTCGGCGGGGCGAATGAACGCCTGAATCAGAAATGTCTGGAGAACGGCGGAGATGGTGACCGCCACGGCAGTAATGGCGCGGCGGACGATGGTGAGACGGCCGAGCACGAGCACGCGGTCCGTGAGCTGATCGATGGCGTTCGCCACGTAGGCTCCTTTCGAAGGCAGATGTAATTGTGGGGCATGCCGGCGATTGTAGCATGGAGCGCGAGAGGGCGCTTCAATTCACCCTCTCTCGACAACCAAAACGAGCCAGCAGCTCCCCAACCAAAGAGCCAAATTCTAAGTGAGTAGGCTTTTCGCGACCTACCAAGCACACTCAAAACAGCCACCTCTCCGACCTGCGGTTTTACTAAGGCAGATACGCTTTGTGCTCGGCATGTGCCAAAAAGTCTACTCACTTAGTCCGAGTCGAAGCCAAACGGATCTAAATTGAAGCCAAAATGAGCCAATCCACCGCAAGAGACGTGTGAATCCGCACTTCTTGCGGCGAATTGACGCTACAAAGCGGTCAGAATGTCGGCGAGGTTGTCGATGACGGCGTCGGCTCCCGTTTGGTCCAGGTTAACGCCCTCGTGCGGACGCAGTGCCAGGACGCGGGCGCCGGAGCGCTTACCGGCCTCGATGCCCAAAGGCGAGTCCTCGATAACCAGGCACTCGGCAGGCTCCACCCCCAGCGCCTCCATGGCACGCAGGTAGATCTCGGGGTCGGGCTTAAACGCACTGCACTCGTGACCGCTGATGGTGTAGTCCAGCACGTCGGCGATACCGGCAATCTCCACCAGCTCGTCAATGAGCTCGCGATAGGACGAGCTCGCGATGGCACACTTCACGCCGCGCTCGTGCAGCTTGCGCATCACCGGCTCCGTCTGCTCGTTGAGAAGCTCGGCATACGGAACGGGGTGGTCCGGGCTGTAGACCTGCTTGTACTCCACGCGCAGGCGCTCGCGCAGCTCAACATCGTCGGGCACCAGCGCCTTCCAAATGGCGGGCTCGTTAGACCCCGAAAGATCGGGGATCTCGTCAAAGTGGAAGCCCTTCTCTTCCATAAATGCCACGCGGCGACGGTTGTAGAACCACTCGGTATCGACCAGCACGCCGTCCATGTCAAACAGCACTGCCTTGATCATACGCATCTCCTCCCACCTGCCAAAAAGGGACAGGTTTATTTTGGTAGGTTTTATCTGGGGTTTTGCGACACGACAGACACGCCCTCCCCAGAGCAAAAAAGGGGACGGGGCGCAAACCCCATCCCCTCTCAATCAACCCGTAAGGTCTACTTACTTGTGATTAGTAGGAAAGCTTCCACATGTAGCGACGCATGGTCAGCGGGTGCTGACGGGCCTCGGCGATCTGGTTGCCGTACTCACGCATAACGGCGAGGTGCAGCAGCGGGTTGAAGTAGGTGATGACGCTCGCGGGCACGGCGTCAGCCAGGCCGTAGTCCTTGGAGTCGATCAGAGCGACCTTGGCGCCCATGCGCTCAAGGAAGGTGAGGGCGCGGGCGTCCATCGGACGGGTAGCGCCATCGGACATGAAGAAGACGTAGGGCTTACCCTCGGTGGAAACCTCGAACGGGCCGTGGAAGTACTCGCCGGTGTTGTAGGCGGCGGCGTCGATCCACTGCATCTCGGTGAACAGGAAGGCGGCATGAGAATAAGCCATCTTCTCGGAGGCACCGGAAGCCATGAAGTAGATCATCTTGTCGTCCTTGAAGTCCTCGGCGAACTTCTTGGCGAGCTTCTTGCAGGACTGAGCAGCGTTCTCGCAGAGCTCAAAGACGTTGGTGAGGCCGGTGATCATGTCCTCGTAGTGGTCATAGCCCTCGGTCTGCTGAAGAATCTCGAGAGCAAGAGCGATGGCGTAGCCGGGCTTCTCGCACTTGGCAGCGAAGTTGGCGTGGAAGCCGTGAACGATGACGTGGTCGGCGTCGACGGTCAGAGCGGAGCCAGCCTTGTTGGTGAGGGAGACGACCGGGCAGTTGTGCTTCTTGGCAGTCTTGTTGGCCTCGACGGTCTCGGGCGTGGAACCACCGAGGGAGCAGGTGATCACGAAGGTGTGCTCGTTGACCCAGGAAGGCGTGTCGTAGTTGAACTCGTTAGCGGTGAAGATCTGAACGTTCAGCTTGTCCGTGTTGTTGGCCAGGAAGTACTTGGCGGGGTAAAGGTCGGACATGGAAGCGCCGCAGCCGACGAAGGCAACGCTGTGAATCTCGTGGTTGGACAGGACGTCAGCGACGATCTGCTTAGGGAGGTTAAGGTCGATCTCGTACATCTGACACATTCCTTTCGATTTTTGCGGCGCCACTTTGCCGGACGCACGCAGGGTTACCGTGGTTAGGACCGAGTCGCCGGCCCGTTGAGGATGTGACAAAGGAACTGTCCCTTTGTCACATGTTAGGGATGGAAGCCTGCCTGGGGTATGGGATGCCAGGCAGGCCCCCGGGGGAAGCATTGGGTCGCGACTAGGCCAGGATGCCGGCCGCGGAGAGGGCGATGCCGCCCACAATGGCGATCACGAGAAGCCAACCGGTGTTGACGTTCTTCTTGATGAGCCAGTACATAAGGCCGGTGAGGCCGAGGGAGATCATCTGGGGCATCATGCCGTCCAGGATGTCCTGGATAACGACGGTACCCTCAGCGAACTGCAGCGGGGTGGTGGCGCCGATCAGCGTAGCGATCATGCCGCCCACGGACATAAGACCCACGATGCCGCAGACATACATGAGCTTCTCCATGAGGTCGCCGCCCTGAAGCTTGCTCAGGTACTCGTGTCCGCCCTGATAGCCCATCTTGGCTGCGAACCAAGTGATCAGCACAGAGGGGACGATGGAGATGAGCATAGCCAGGATCGGGCCCATGATGGAGCCCTGCTGAGCCAGCTGAACGCCCAGGCCAAAGGCGATAACGCGGATGGTGCCCTGGAAGAAGGAGTCACCGATGCCGGAAAGCGGACCCATGAGGGAGGTCTTGACCGCGTTGATCGAATCGGGATCGAAGTTCTCGGGATCCTTGGCGTACTCCTCCTCCATGGAGGCGGAGAGGCCCAGGATGAAAGCGCTCGTCTGCGGGGTGCAGTTGTAGAACGCCATGTGACGGTGGTAAGCCTCTTTCTTAGCAGCGAGCTGCTTGGGATCGGACTCATCCGGATAGAGGCGATCGAGCGTGGGAACCATGCCGTAGAGGAAGCCCATGTTCATCTGACGCTCGTAGTTCCAAGAGGCCTGGATGGCCCAGGAGCGCCAGAAGAACTGGCTGACCTTCTTGTTCAGGGACACGTCCTTGGTTGCGGTTGCCATAGTGTGTTCCTCCTTAGTCTTCGTCGTCTTCGAGCGGATCGTAGTCGGAATCGACACCGGCGGCTGCATGGGAACCGTTGAACTTGAAGCCCATGAAGACGACAGCCAGGCACACACCGATCAGAGCGACCGCGATGACGGACAGGTTGAGGTAAGCGGCGAGCAGGAAACCGATGAACAGGAACGGAGTCATACCCTTCTTGATCATCATGGTGAGCAGCAGGGCCAAGCCGTAGGCGGTCATGATCTTGGTCGAAACGTTAAGACCAGTGGACAGCCACTCGGGAACCATGTTGACGATGGCCTGAACCAGGTCGGTGCCAACAAAGACGGCGAGGAAGATCGGCAGGAAGTACATGACGGCGTACAGACCGGAGCCGGCGCAGATGTGCATGCGGTAGGCGGTCTTGAACTTTCCGTTATCGATCGCGCTATCTGCCACATGGGTGAGGGCGGCGATGATGGAACGGAACACGATGCCGAGGAGCTGACCCAGGACGGCGACCGGGATGGCGATCGTCATGGCGGTCTCGGCGGAAGCATCGGTCAGGCACGCAAAGGCAGCGGCCACGATGCCGCCCAGGACCATATCGGGCGGAACGGCGGCGCCGACCTGCACCAGGCCCATGGACACGAGCTCGACGGCGGCACCGACGGCAAGGCCGGTGGGCACATCGCCCAGCAGCAGACCGACGAGCGTAGCGCCAACGAGAGGCTGCTCGAAGTTAAGACGACCGAGCAGGCGGGAGTCCCACATGCAGAACACGCCGACGAGGCCGACGAGCACCGCACTGATGAACGTATTCATACCCTTCTCCTTTCAGTCAGGCAAAAGCCTGGTTGATTACAGCTTGGCGTCGATGTCGACGCTCTGATACGTAGGGGTCTGCTGGACGTAGAGCTTGATGCCCATGTCGAGCAGCTGGTTGACGTCGGACTTCTGGGTGGCGTCGAGGAAGACGGAGCTGTCCTTGCCGCCGACCTGATCGGCACCGTCGTGGTTGGCGGTGGCGCCCAGGTTGATGGCGTCGAGCTTGTAGCCCTGGCAGAACTGCAGCATCTCGGCCGTGTTGCCAAAGACGAACATGACGCGCTCGCCGAGGGTGTTGAGCTTGTCCATCTTGGCGAGGGCACGCTCGACGGTGAAGACGTTCAGGCGCACGCCCTGGGGTTTGGCCAGCTTAAGGGCGCCCTTCTTGATGTCATCGTTGGCGGCAGCGTTGTCGACGACGATGATGCGCTCGGCCTGGACCTTGGTGGTCCAGGTAAAGACGACCTGGCCGTGCAGCAGACGGTAGTCAAGACGCGCGAGGACGATCTTGGCGGGACCGGAGCTGTGACGGGACGCCTTGGCCTTCTTGGCGGGAGCCGCGGCGACCTCGACCGGTGCGTTGGGGTTGGTCAGACCGGTGCGGGCCTCGTTGATGAGGGACGCGAGCTCGGCACCCTTGACGGGGACGGGGCTCATAGCGAGCGTGAGCGCCAGCGGGATGTTGAAACCGCTGACAACCGTGAACTTCGTGCCGTTCTTGGAAAGCTCGACCATGTTGTTGTTGACCGAGCTACCGAGCATATCGGTTAGCACATACACGGTGTCGTCCGCGTTGAACGTGGCGATCATAGCCTCAACCTTATTGGTGATGGGCTCCTTGTCGTCACGAGCAAGCGACACGACGTGGACGTTCGACACGTCGCCGAGAACCATCTCGAGCGTGTCTTTGGCGCCTGCGGCCAGGCCGCCATGAGATGCGAGAATGATCTGATTCATCTTGCCTCCTCCTTTTCGTTATGGTCATTATAACGTCTTATACGTTGCGGATATTGATAATTAGTATTTAAACCGTTCGCGGGTGAAAAACGACCGTTGGCGGGTTTAACGCAATCGAAACGATGGTCTTGGGTAGGCCGGCGCTGGCTGGATAACCCCAGGTCGGACGCCGCGCGCAACCCCCTATCGCACGAAGTACCAGGGGCTTTCCTGCACGGTGGGCTCCAGCGCAATGCCCGTGCGCTCGCGGAAGAGATCCATGTCCTGCGATTTCTCCGTCCACCACGCGTTGGGCTTAAAGGTCATGCTCTCAACGACATGACCGACAAACACACTGTTGCGCAGCTTGGAAAAGTCGGTGTTCATAATCACGATGGACGCGAGCACCAAAACGATGCCCAGAACTTTGATCGCGCCGGCGGGCTCGGCGTAGACACCAATGCCCAGCAGTACGGTGACGACTGTCTCGAATGACATTACGACGGGAACTTTCGACGTCTCGAGCCCCATGGACAGACCCTGCATATATAAGATGTAAGCCACGGCTGTGGGGATGAGTCCAAAGCCAAGGAACAGCAGCAGCAGCTGTGGCGACATTGCCGCGGCGACATCCGGCCACGGAGCCGCGATAGCTGCCATAACCGCACCGCCAAAAACAAAGCCCCAAAACGTGACAGCCAGCGGGTGGACCGTCTTGGTTGCTATCCGGCTAAACACCGCGAGCGACGCACCGCAAAGGCCTGCAATCACGCCCGACGTGACGCCCCAAACCGAAAAATGAAAACCGGAAAGGTCGCCATTGGTCACCGCAAGCACACAGCCAACGATGTTAAAGACAATGGCAACGAGCTTGTTGAGGGTCACGTCCTCGCGATAAAGGACGCGGCCGAGCGCGACGCCAAACACCGGCGACGTGTAGAGCAGCACCGATGCCGTGGACATGCCCACCTCGCGCATGCACTCGTAATAGCAGGTGTTGGCGGCAGCCAAACCGACGATACCGACAAGCGCGCAGGAAACAAGCTCTTTAGGGCTTGCCTTGAACAGGGTCAGCGGACCCTGAACCACGGTAGACCCCTCACCCGGACGGCAGCCCATAAACATCAGGACCGGCGCCAAGATAAGCGCTCCGACCAACAAGCGAAAGGCAGCCATGCTCTGGGACGAAACGCCCATGGCCGAGATGCCGTTTACAAAGATTCCGATGCTGCCCCACATAAGCGCGGCGATCAGCACCAGCACATAGCCCAGATTGCTCCTCTTCAACGCAGCCTCCTCAGTATTATTTCCAATATGTTTCATGCTACGTTATAGTCGTTATATACATTTTTCAAGGCACAAATCGGCGAACGGGAAATCTCTCGACACAAGGAGTGTCCCCAACTGCCGGCACAGACGATATGAGCAGGACATAAAACATTGAGAGCC